>NZ_OZ252217.1:12500-333532 GCF_965249125.1 Pelagibacterium sp. | reverse complement strand
TTCGAGCCCCTCGGCCTGCCGGTCGAAGACATCCTTCCCAATTCCCAATTGCGCAAGGTCGTCGAAACCGGGCGTCCCAATTTGCTCGACATCATGAAGATCGGCGACCGCCAGCTCGTGGTCTGCCGCATCCCGCTCAAGGACGAAACCGAAAGCGTCCAGGGCGCCATCGGCTTTGTGTTCTACGACAATGTCGATTACCTCCAGCCGATTCTCAAAAAGGTCGAAACGCTGCAAAAGCAGCTTTCGCGCGCCCAGGCCGCCTTGAGCCGCGAGCGCCAGACCAAATACTCCCTGTCCAATTTCGTGGGCGTCAGCGAGGTGGTGACCGAACTCAAATCCCAGATTCGCCGCTTTGCCCTGCGCGATGGCCCCGCCCTCATTCTGGGGGAGACGGGAACCGGCAAGGAATTGCTGGCTCACGCCATCCATCAGGCGTCCGACCGGGCCGAGGGCCCCTTCGTCGCCGTCAATATGGCCGCCATCCCCGAAGCCCTGCTGGAATCGGAATTTTTCGGCGTATCGCCCGGCGCCTATACCGGCGCCGACAAAAAACCCCGCCCCGGAAAGTTCGAATTGGCCCATGGCGGCACGCTGTTTCTCGACGAGATCGGCGACATGCCGCTCTCCATCCAGGCCAAATTCCTGCGCGTGCTGCAGGAAGGCGAGATCGAGGCCCTCGGCTCCAACGCACTGAGGAAAATCGACGTGCGCATCATTGCCGCCACCTCCCAGGATCTCGAAACGCTGATGGAGACCCGGACTTTCCGCGCCGACCTTTATTACCGCATCGCCGTGCTGACCATAAACGTGCCGCCGCTGCGCGACAGGATCGGCGATATCGCCATGATCTGCGAACGCCTGCTCGAGGACATCCCGCGCGCCACCGACATGCGCGGCTGGATCATCGAGCCCGACGCTGTCGCCCTGCTCTCGGGCTACGACTGGCCCGGCAATGTGCGCGAACTGCGCAACGTGCTCGAGCGCGCCGCGGCAATCGCACCCAGCGAGGTGCTGGACGAGACTGTGATCGCAAAGGCCATGCCGCGCCGGAAAGCCGGGCTGCACCTTGGGTCCACCGCCGGCACCGATCACGCCGATCTTGCCCATGCTCGCGCCCGCGCCGAACGCGAGGCCATTCTCGATGCCCTGCGCCGCGCCGATGGCAGCAGGACGCGCGCCGCGCAACTGCTCGGTGTCTCCCGCAGCCAGTTCTACGAAAAGCTCAAGCGCTACGATTTAAGCAACTGATCTGTCCGTTTTTTCGGAATGCTCTGACCGGACTTCCGGACACCTGACCCCTTGCCACCCAATGCATACCAACCCAAAGGCCCGCAAACCCGCGCCTTAAGCCCGCAATCCGGACTTGGCACGCATCTTGAAACACTGTCTCCAACAAGCGCGACAACAAAAACCGCGCGGCAAGAATGGGTGGAGACAGAGTGACAACTGGCGTTGCGGGAAAAACCGTACTGATTAGCGGCGCGACAAGCGGGATCGGCTTTGCCATCGCCCGGCGCTTTGTCGAGGCAGGGTGTCAGGTCGTCGTCCACGGCCTCGAAAAGCCCGATGCCGCCCAAAAAATCATGTCCGAACTCGGCGCCAATGCCGCTATCGCCCCCCATTACGAGCACGCCGACCTGGCCGACAGCGCCCAGAGCCACGCCCTGGCCAACCGGGTGATCGAGCGCTTCGGACAGATCGATGTGCTTGTCAACAACGCGGGCATACAGCGCATTGCCGCTATCGAGGATTTGCCGCCCGATGAATGGGACCGGGTCATCGCCATCAGTCTCGACAGCGCATTTCATACGATCCGCGCCGCCCTGCCGGCCATGAAATCCAATCGCTGGGGCAGGATCATCAATATCGCTTCCGCGCACGGCCTGCGCGCCTCGCCCTACAAATCGGCCTATGTCGCGACCAAGCATGCGGTTGTGGGACTGACTAGGACCGTGGCGCTTGAGGCCGCCGAATACGGGGTTACAGTAAATGCCATCTGTCCGGGCTACGTCTGGACACCTCTGGTTGCAACGCAGGTCGCCGATCAGGCGCGGGTCCACAAGATGAGTGAGAGCGATGTGGTGCGCAACGTCATGCTCGCGCCCCAACCCACACGGCAATTCGTCCAGCCCGAGGAAATCGCCGAACTGGCGCTGTATCTGAGCGCCGATATTGCCCGCTCGATCACCGGCGCTGCAATTTCGATCGACGGGGGGTGGACAGCCAAATGAGCCAAGACGACATCATCCTCAAGGCCAACGGCATGACCAAGCAGTTCGCAGGCTTTTTTGCCGTCAAGGACGTCGATCTCAGCGTCCGGCGCGGCTCGATCCATGCCCTGATCGGCCCCAACGGCGCCGGCAAGACCACCTGCTTTAACCTGCTGACCAAGTTCCTCCAGCCCACCGCCGGAACCATAACCTTCGACGGAAGGGACATCACCACGATACAATCCTCCGACATCGCGCGGATGGGCATGGTGCGCTCGTTCCAGATTTCGGCGGTGTTTCCCAAACTCACGGTGCTCGAAAATGTTCGCGTGGCTCTCCAGCGCCGGCGGGGCGACAGCTTCGATTTCTGGCGCAGCCAGACAGTGCTCAATCAGTTCGACGAGGAAGCTCGCCACCGCATCGATGAAGTCGGTTTGAGCGGCTTTGCCGATCAAACCGCCGACGAACTATCCTATGGCCGCAAGCGGGCCCTCGAGATTGCAACGACCCTCGCTCTCGAACCGCAAATGCTGCTGCTCGACGAACCCATGGCCGGCATGGCCCAGCAGGACGTCGAGCGCATCTCGGCCCTCATCAAACGCATTTCGGCCAATCGCACCACGCTGATGGTCGAGCATAACCTCTCGGTGGTTGCCGATCTGTCCGACACCATAACTGTCCTGGCGCGAGGGCAGGTTCTGGCCGAGGGCCCCTATGAGACCGTCTCGAAAGACCCACGGGTCATCGAAGCCTATATCGGAGTCGGCCATGAGTAGCGCCCAACCGCTCAGCGCATCCGCCCCGCTTCTGGCGGTGCGCGACCTCGAAGGCTGGTATGGCGAAAGCCATGTCCTGCACGGCATCGAATTCGACGTTGCCCCCGGAGAGGTCGTGACGCTTTTGGGCCGTAACGGCGCCGGCAAGACCACAACGCTCAAGGCGATCATGGGCATTCTGGGCAAGCGCAAGGGCTCGATCCGGTTCGAAGGCAAGGAGTTGATCGGCGCCCCTTCGCGCACCATCGCCAAGGCGGGCATCGCGCTCTGCCCCGAGGAGCGGGCTATCTTTTCGTCCCTCTCGGTCGATGAAAACCTGATGCTGCCCCCCGTGGTCAAACCCGGCGGCATGGCGCTCGATACGATCTTTGAGATGTTCCCCAACCTCAAGGAACGCCTCAACAGCCAGGGCACCAAGCTATCTGGCGGCGAACAGCAGATGCTGGCCATCGGCCGCATCCTGCGCACCGGCGCCAAGATGCTGCTGCTCGACGAGCCGACCGAGGGCCTTGCCCCGGTCATCGTCCAGCAGATCGGCCGCACCATCTCGCGGCTCAAATCGGAGGGCTACACGATCGTTCTGGTGGAGCAGAACTTTCACTTCGCCGCCTCGGTGGCCGACCGCCACTACGTCGTCGAGCAGGGCCGGGTGATCGACATGATCCCCAATGGAGAGCTCGGCGCCAACACCGAAAAACTGCACGCCTATCTGGGCGTGTAAAACCACTCCGGAGCGCTCCAACAAGCGTCCGGCCAATTTCACCAAGGGAGGATAGCAAATTGAAAATCTCAACCCCAATCCTGGCCCTCGCCATGGCCAGCGCCATGGCCGGCTCGGCCTACGCGATCGAGGTCAAGATCGGCGTCCTGAACGATCGCTCGGGCATCTATGCCGATCTTTCGGGCGAAGGTTCGGTGATCGCCGCCCAGATGGCAGTCGAGGATTTCATGGCCGCCGACAAGGGCATCAACGTCGAAATCATCTCGGCCGACCACCAGAACAAGCCCGACGTGGCATCCAATATCGCCCGTCAATGGTATGACGAAGAGGGCGTCCATGCCATTTTCGACGTGCCCACCTCCTCGGCGGCCCTCGCCGTCAATGAGATCACCCGCGAGAAAGACCGGATCTTCATCAATTCCGGGGCCGGCTCGGCAGACCTCACGGGTTCGCAATGCTCGCCCAACACAGTCCATTGGACCTATGACACATGGGCGCTGGCCAATGGCACAGGCTCGGCCATGGTGGAATCCGGCTCCGACAGCTGGTTCTTCCTCACCGCCGACTACGCCTTCGGCCACGCGCTCGAAACCGATACCTCAGCGGTTGTCGAGGCCGCCGGCGGCGAAGTGCTGGGCACCGTGCGTCACCCCTTCCCCGGACAGGATTTCTCCTCATACCTGCTGCAGGCCCAATCCTCGGGCGCCGAGGTGATCGGTCTTGCCAATGCGGGCGGCGATACCATCAACGCCATCAAGCAGGCCTCCGAATTCGGGATCACCCAATCGGGCCAGTCGCTGGCGGCGCTTCTGATGTTCATCACCGACGTCCACGCGCTCGGGCTCGAAACCGCCCAGGGCCTCGTGCTCACCGAGAGCTTTTACTGGGACCTCAACGACGGCACCCGCGAATGGTCGCAGCGCTTCGCCGAGCTAAACGATGGCGACATGCCCACAATGGTCCATGCTGGCGTTTATGCTGGCGTGCTGCACTATCTCAAGGCCATCGAACAAACCCAGAGCGTTGAGGCCGGCCCTGTCATGGAAGCGATGAAGGCCATGCCCACATCCGACCCGTTGTTCGGCCAGGGCGAAATCCGCGCCGACGGTCGCAAGATCCACGACATGTACCTGTTCCGGGTCAAATCGCCCGATCAGTCCGAAGGTCCGTGGGATTACTATGAACTGGGCTACACGATCCCGGCCGCCAACGCCTTCCGTCCACTCGATCAGGGTGGGTGTCAACTCGTTGAGTGACATCGCGGGTTGACCCAAATCGGGATGCGCCGGTTTCCTCCCCGGCGCGTCCCATTGGAGCGTTCCCAGGATAAGCATGTCCTCGACCCGATCGGGGATGAGTACTGGTTATCCGGTTCGGGAACGCGACAAAGCAAAAAAACTTTCCAAGTGCCTTTGAAAGTCATACGCCATGTTCGAGATTTTCGGCATTCCGGCCGCTGCCCTGTTCGGGCAATTGCTGCTCGGGCTGATCAACGGATCGTTTTATGCTCTGCTCAGCCTGGGGCTGGCGGTCATTTTCGGTCTGCTCAACATCATCAATTTCACCCACGGCGCCCAATACATGATGGGCGCGTTCGTGGCCTGGATGCTGCTCACCTATGCCGGCATCCCCTATTGGTGGGCCCTGCTGCTCGTCCCGGTGATCGTCGGCGCGACGGGCATAGTCATCGAGCGCCTGATGATCTCGCGGCTCTACCATCTCGACCATCTTTACGGCCTGCTGTTGACCTTCGGTCTGGCGCTGATCATCCAGGGCCTGTTCCGCAACCAGTATGGGGTGTCGGGCCTGGCCTATACAATTCCCTCCCAATTGCAGGGCGGCACCAATCTGGGCTTCATGTTCCTGCCCAATTACCGGGCCTGGGTGGTCGTTGCCTCTCTCGTTGTGTGCTTTGGCACCTGGTTCCTCATCGAAAAGACCCCGCTGGGCGCCTATCTGCGGGCCGCCACCGAAAACCCTACAATGGTGGGCGCTTTCGGCATCAACGTGCCGCGCCTCATCACGCTGACCTATGGGTTCGGCGTGGCCCTGGCCGCGCTGGCCGGGGTTCTTGCCGCGCCCATTTATTCGGTCAATCCCAATATGGGCGCCGATCTGATCATCGTGGTGTTTGCCGTCGTGGTCATTGGCGGCATGGGCTCGATCCTCGGGGCCATCCTCACCGGGTTCGGGCTGGGGATCGTCGAAGGGCTGACCCGGGTGTTCTATCCTGAAGGTTCAGCCGTCGTCATATTCGTGATCATGGCCATCGTGCTTTTGGTCAAACCCGCTGGTCTGTTCGGAAGGACCGTATAAATGAGCGATCAGACTTTGACCGGCCAGACAACCCGCACCCCGGCCCAGGATATGGGCATCCCTCGCCATCATCTGGTGATCTTTGCCGCACTTGTGGCCTTCTTTCTCGTTGCGCCGCTGTTTCTCTATCCGGTCTTTTTGATGAAGGTGCTGTGCTTTGCGCTCTTTGCATGCGCCTTCAATCTCCTGCTCGGCTATGGCGGGCTGCTCTCGTTCGGCCATGCCGCCTATTTCGGCGGTGCCGCCTATGTCTCGGCCCACGCCGCAAAGGCCTGGGGCTTTTCCCCTGAAATGTCGGTTCTTTTGGGCGCCGGCTCCGCCGCATTGCTGGGACTGGTCATCGGCCTCCTCGCCATCCGGCGCCAGGGCATATATTTCGCAATGATCACGCTGGCCTTTGCCCAGATGGTGTATTTCTTTGCCCTCCAGGCGCCGTTCACCGGCGGCGAGGACGGCATACAGGCCGTGCCGCGCAACATGCTGTTCGGGCTTTTCGATATTTCCAGCGACACCGCGTTCTACTTTTTCGTCCTGTTCATCGCCTTTGGCGGCATCCTGTTCATCTACCGCATCATTCACTCGCCCTTCGGGCAGGTGCTCAAGGCCATTCGCGAAAACGAGCCCCGCGCCCGCTCGCTGGGCTATCACGTCAATCGCTACAAGCTCGCCGTTTTCGTGCTCTCGGCGACCCTGGCCGGTGCCGCGGGCGCCACCAAGGCCCTCGTATTCCAGCTCGCCTCGCTTACCGACGTTCACTGGTCCATGTCGGGTGAAGTGGTGCTTATGGCGCTGCTCGGCGGCATGCACACAGTCTTCGGCCCCATCGTGGGCGCGGCGATCATCGTGACCATGCAGAACTATTTCGCCAGCTTCGGCGCCTGGGTCACCGTGCTGCAGGGCACGATCTTCGTCATCGCCGTCTTGATGTTCCGCGAAGGCATCGTGGGCGTGCTCGGCAAATGGCTCAAAAAGCCCATGTAGCCGCTCGGGCCCCCAGTGCCACAAGTTCCAACGGCAGAAAAATGGTGAGGACAGCCCGAGCAACCCCGAACCGGACAAGGCCGCGCCTGCGGCCCGCGCGACGTCGCGCGCCCCATCGGAGCGCCAGCGAAGCGCGTGGCGCGGCTTTGACGCGTCATGGGTCGAGTGGTACGGCGCGTGAGATAAAGAAATGGTGGGTGTAACTGGGATTGAACCAGTGACCCCTGCCGTGTGAACGCATTGCTGGATTGGCTGCGCGTCGCGCATTATCGGGCTATCCGATTGTTTCCACCACTCTATTTGCCCTTCCTCATTCCCGCTCGTTACCGGTGATGACCTTCTATTCGTACCGAAATGGGTTCTATTCGTACCATTCGTACCGACCTCATCAGGATGCCGCAGCGCGCTTCTCGTAGTAGACAAAGCGCTGCTCGATGCGGTCAATGACCTTGCCGTCGACATAATGGCCGCGGCTCCTGCAATTTCAAAATGTTCGTGCAAAGGGCGCTTTGCATGCAGGCAAAATTGGGGCCGATTCCGGACTGGCGGGTTCTGGCTAACCAAATGGGTAAGCTGACGTTCGGCGGCTCAATTATACATGAGACAGCGACGCCGGTTGCAGCGGAGGCTGCGAAACAACCGAAGATTCCGACCTCCAGCCCTCTAGCCCAACAATCTGGACGAGAGATTAACTCACGGTATCCAGATGGTGGGATGACATTGACCCAAACTTATAGTGCTCTACATGACAGAAGCAGCCCTCAGAAATTGGTTCCTGAGAAGTTCAGCGGTCAACGAAACATCGTACTCGGCAAGAAGAGTGCGATTTGTGGAAAGAGCAAGAGCAATCCCACGCCGAGCACCATCGCGGTCACGAATGGTAGGATGCCGAGAAATATCCGCGTGGACGGGACGTGTGGAACGAGTGCCTTGACCACAAACACATTGATGCCGACCGGGGGCGTAATAAGCCCAATCTCAAGCGCGATAACAACAAGGACACCAAAAAAGATCGGGTCCACGCCCAAAGCCATGATGACCGGAAAGAAGATCGGCACCAAGAGCACTAGCATCGCAAAGCCTTCCATGAACGTTCCAAGCAGCACGAAGACCGCCAGGATGAGCAGAAGCGTCGCTGTCGCATCCATTGGCAGGCTCAGCACTGTCTCAGATACCCAGGATGTTAGGCCAGACCGGGCGAGAAACGGGTTGAGAACGTTGGCCCCGATGATGATCGTGTAGCACATCACTGTCGTCGAGACTGTCTGGCGCACTATGCGTGAGAAATTGGACGGTGTGAGCGATCGTCTCCACAAGGCGATCGCCAGGGTCGCGACAACACCAATGGCGGCCGACTCCATGGGCGTGAAGATGCCGGCATAAATGCCGCCCACCGTTCCGACCACGACCAGAAGGAACGGCAGAGCCTTCATAGTTGCCGAATACCGCTCCCGCGACGTCAACCGCTCGCCTGATGGCGCTACCGATGGCCGCAAAGAGGCAACTATGGCAATGGTAGTGAGAAATAGCCCCATCAGCAGGATGCCGGGCAGAATACCGGCCACAAAAAGCTGGCCGATCGATTGCTCTGTCAATAGCGCATAGAGCACGAAACCCGTCGAAGGCGGGATGAGAATCCCCAGAGTTCCACCCGCCGCGACCGAGGCTGCGGAAAACCCTTCGTCATATTTGTAGCGCCGCATCTCCGGCAAAGCGACTTGCCCCATCGTGACGGCAGAAGCGACCGACGAGCCGCTCAATGCGGAAAATCCGGTGCAGCCCAAGATTGTGGCCGATGCCAGTCCGCCGCGGCGGTGGCCGATCCAGGCATAGGCGGCATCATAGAGATTGCGGCTCAATCCGCTCACGCCAGCCAAATTGCCCATCAGAACGAAAAACGGGATGATTATGAGATCGAGCTTGAGCGCCAATTCAAACGTTTCAGTCGAAAAGGTTGCAAGCGCGGCTCTTTCGTTCTGCAAAATCGTGATGCCCGCCAATCCGACGGCGGCCATCGCAAAGCCGACAGGGGTTCGGAGCGCAAGCAACGCGAAAAGAACCGCGATCCCAACTAGACCAATGGTGAACGCGCTCATTGAACGATCTTTTCTTCGCTGGTGCCCGGTATGAGGTGCAAATTGTTGGTCGCGTTGAGCAGCAGGCGTCCTGCGCACGATACCGCACCCAAAGCTGCGCCTAAGGCGATAAAGCCCCACAGCGGGGCAAAGGGGATGCCGAGCAAGGACGACCGCTCGCCATAGGTGAACGCCGACACCATTGCGGTGGCGGATCGATACGCCAGAAGCCAAAGAACCGCGCCGGAGATCAGGTCCGACATGGCCAGAACGCAGCGTTGGACTATTTTTGAGAACAGATTGTAGGCAATGTCGACAGCCACGTGTCCGTCGCGCCAGGTGCAATACGGCATCGCCAGAAAAATTACCGTGGCGACGCCCGCCTGCAGCAGATCGAATGCGCCAAATACCGCCGAACCGAAAAAGTACCGAAGAATGACATTGACGGCTGTCAATCCGACGAGCGACACAAGCAAAATGCCCGCCAGCAGAGCAAGCGCGGCATTAAGCGCCGATAGGATGGATGCCAAGCGAACCAACGTAACCTCCCTGTGCGAACGTGAGCGATTGGCGCCACAACCAACGGCGCCAAACGCTCGGCTTTTTTTCAGACGCTACTGGGAAATCGCTGTGTAGATTTCCTGCGCATCAAATCCCTCGGCAGCGCTCACCTGCTCGAGATAGTTTTCGATCATGGCCGGCAACGGTTCAGCAAAAAGGGCCCGCTGTTCGGCTGTCAGGACAACGATTTCGGTGTTTCCGGATGCGTTGATGGCCTCAATGGCTTCCTCGCCCGAAGCGGCAAAGGCGTCGGCACCTTTCATGCTGAGCGCATGTTCGGTGACTTCAAGCACTTCAGCCTGGACATCTTCAGACAGGCCATCCCAGCTGTCACGGTTGGCGACGACATAGAACATCGTGATGTTACCAGGCAGGTTGGTGATGACATGGCTGGCCACTTCTTGCAGACGATAGGCGTTGATCCCGTCGATGCCGATTAGCGCGCCGTCAATCACGCCGGTTTGGAGGGCGTTGTAAAGGTCGCCTGCCGGCATCGTCACGGGGGTCGCGCCCCATGCTTCCATAATGCCGGCCCCGATGGCCGAAGATGCGCGAATGTTGAGCCCTTCAAGATCGGCGGGTGAACTCACCGGTCGGTTGAGAACCAGCGCCGCAGGGTTGTTGGGGAACAGAGCCATCACTTTCGTGCCCTGGAAATCGGGTTCGAACAATTCGATATTTTCCCAAAGCACGTCGACGGCTTCCTGGGGGGTGTCGAATAGGTTTGGCAATTCCATCAGCATGGTGCGCGGCAGCGGGAACGTGTCGCTGGCCACGAGGCCTTGGGTGACATCGGCGATGCCGTCAAGTGCACGCGAATATTGCTGCGCGGGGCCTGCACCCAATTCGCCAGACGGAAAGACCCTGATGGTCAGTTCGCCATTGGTCGCCGCTTCGACATCCTGAGCCATTTCGAGTGCCACGCCAAGATGGAGTTCGTGAGTTGGCTGGTTGTAGTGGGCGTAGGTCCATTCTGCCGCCGAAGCCGTCGTCGTCAAGGCCAGGATGGCCGCTGTGCCGAGAACTATATTCTTCATGGTTTTCCTCCTTTTGAAGTTCTGAATTTCAGGTGTGGCTTTAGCGCTGTGATCCGCCGTTGGCCAAGATGTGCTGGCCGGTGATCCAGCGCGATTCCTCGCTGGCGAGAAAGGCAACGATGTCGGCGATATCAGCCGGCGTGCCCAGACGGCCGAAGGGCGAGGCCTGCTGGATGGCCCTTTGCCTCTCAAGAGGCGCGGCATCGAAAATTCCAGGCACGACCGGGCCCGGCATGACGGTGTTGACGGTGATGCCGCGTTGGCCGGCTTCGAGCGCGAAGGCTTCCGACAGCGCCTTCACCGCCGCTTTGCTTGCCGCATAGACACCAAGGTCGGGCTGGGGGTAAAGAGTCGTACTCGACGCGATGGACACGATCCGGCCGTGATCCGAAAGCTTTGCCATCGCCTGCTGCATCATCAAAAATACGCCACGCGCATTGACGGCAAAAATTTCATCGAAATTGGCAGTCGACAATTGACTGAGTTTTGCCCGGGGACCGGTAATAGCACCGTTGTTGACCAGGATGTCTGCCCGACCCCACATCTTCAATGTACAATCAAAGATTGCCCCCGCCGCTTCGGCATCGGAGAGGTCGCCTGCGATGATCCCGACCGTGCGACCTTCTTGTGTGAGTGCGGATGCAAGCTCTTCCGCCTGTTCCTGGGTTCCAGGGCCGAAATTGATCATTACGTTGGCGCCTGCCTTGGCCAGGCGCTCGACTATGGCACGCCCAATGTTGCGGGCGCCGCCCGTCACGATGGCGACTTTGCCCTCAAGGCTCGCGACGTTGTTTCCTGTCATGCTGTCGTTCATTATGCGACTGAGCTCCGAAATGGTGCAGCGTGTTCGCCGATGGCGACCGAGAGAATGTCCTCCGGATTGACGTCCACCGAGTCGCCGCACCACGTAATAAAGTGATCGGGGCGGACCAGGATGAACCGGCTCTCATAGAGTGAGCGGCTATCAGCAGCGCTATCTTCGACAATTTCGAGCGGCACGCTGAGAGCCTTGGCCGCATCGATCCATCGCCTGATTTCTCCCGGGAGCGCATCGAGCGCAATGAGCGTAAATCCGGTGCCGAGCCGCTCATAAACGTTCGTGCTGTCCGACAGCATTGCTGGAGACAAATGATGCCCGGCCCGCGCACGATGCTGGTGCATGCCCATGGCATTGGTTCGGCCGTCATCGGGCCCGAACACCGTCCGGCTGCCCTCATAGTGGGGTTCAAAAGCACCGACTTCCTCGGTGGCCCCATTACGACGGCGGTTCCACTCATTTTCGAAAGCCTGTTTGTCCATGTCAGGATCAAACTTTGCGAGAAAATCGCCATCGACATGGATCGACTTTTCGATGAAGTCCTTTGCCGTAGATGCAAAGACCGGCTGGCGCTCGCCGCTATAGGAATCGAGCAGGTCTTCCCCGCCCCACCCTTGCAGGAAGGCAGCCAGTTTCCAGCCCAGATTTCGGGCGTCTTCAAAACCCGTGTTGATGCCATAGCCGCCATAGGGCGGGTGGCTGTGCGCGGCGTCACCGGCGATAAAAATCCGACCCTTGCGGTATGTATCGGACACTGCAAATCTGAGATCCCAAAAGCCGACATAATCGATATCGAGATCGAACTCTTGGCCCACAGCCCTGTGGAGATAGGCGTGGAAGTCGAAATTGTCGCGATTGGTGTCTTTGGGAACGGGGGCATGAAAGAACCACGTGGTTCCTAGATCCACGCGACCGAAAAACTGCCAATATCCCTTAAGGTCGGGATGAAGGACGTTGTAGAATGATTTGTTCGGATAGCACTTGAGCAGTTCGTGCAGAGCGGTGGAGCGGAAGACGAGCAGCACCATCAGCTTGTCGTGGTCCGAGCGCGTCTGAGTGATACCGGCTGTTTCGCGAATGCCCGACCGGCTGCCGTCGCAACCCACGACGAATTGGGCATGGATCGTCCGCGTGCCGTCCCCTTCCCGTTCGTTCACTTGTAGGGTTGCACCATCCTGGTCCTGCTCGACCGCGTCGCCACTCCAGCCGTATAGCACTTTCACTGACGGCAGCTCGGCGACGCGTGCACGCAGCACGGCTTCGGTCTGATATTGCGGAAGTCGCTCATTCTCCTGGTAGTAGAACGACTGAACAAGTTCACGCTGCAACCAGTCGTAGGTGTAGGGACTTAGAAGCGTTCCATAGGTGGTCATGCCTCCGATACCGTATTCGGCGGGCACCGTACGGGCCGACCGCAGCATCGGTTCGGCGCCCCAGAAATGGAAATGTTCCATCGTCCGCTGGGTAAGATTTTGTCCTTTCGGAACGGGCTGGGGCTGGTGATAGCGCTCGACGACCACCACATCCACGCCGCGCTGCCCAAGCTCAATGGCAAGGCCAAGACCCACAGGGCCCCCGCCCACAATTGCGACTTGAGTTGAAAGAGAGTCAGTAACAGTCATAGTCAAACCCGAAACAGATAAAAGAAGGACCGTCGCCGGCTAGCTCAAGCCCGCCTCGAAGTAGACGTGCTTGGTTTCAAGGAAGTCATTGAGCCCCTCAACTCCATGCAGTCGACCCAGGCCGGATTGGCGATACCCACCCGTCTCGGCTTCGGCAAAAAGGCGCGTGTGGCTGTTGAGCCAGACCGTGCCTGAGCGAATGCGGCGCGATGCGCGCATCGAGAGATTGAGGTCTCGGGTAAAAACGCTCGCGGCGAGCCCGAAGCTTGTTGCGTTTGCCTTGGCAATCGCCTCGCTTTCGTTTCCGAACGTTTCCAGCGAGACGATGGGCCCGAACAGCTCGTCCTGGACCAGGGACGACGACGTATCCTCGATCCGAAACAAGGTGGGGGTCACAAAGCTACCCTTGGCAAAGCTTCCCTCCAGAACCTTCCCCCGAACGATAAGCTCGCCTTCGTCGCCAGCCTGCTCGATCAGAGCGAGCACGCGCTGCTGGTTGGCCTTGTCGATCAGCGCGCCCATCTGGCTCTGCGGATCACTGCCCGGACCTGTCCGCACGGACGAATAAGCGTGCTTCATCTTTTCGATGAACTGGGGCGCGATGTTTTCGTGAACCAGAAAGCGTGCGGCTGCGACGCACATCTGCCCCGCCATGACCAAGGACCCCCGGGTCAGTTCGGCGCACGCAAGATCGAGGTCGGCATCTTCAAAGATGACCGCCGGCGCCTTCCCGCCCAACTCAAGCGACAACCGCTTGAGGGTCGGTGCGGCCGACGCCATGATCTTGCGACCGGTTTGCGTCGAGCCGGTGAAGCTTACGACATCGACATCGGGATGCGCCACAAGAGCACGCCCTACCTCGTCATCGACTTCGTTGACCGAATTCACGACGCCCTTGGGAAGCGACGAGCAGGTGTTGACACACTCCATGAACCGCCCGTGCGTTACGGACGTCTGAAGGGCCGGCTTGATGACCGTCGTGCAGCCGGCAGCAAGCGCGGGAGCCAGCGAACGCGCGAGAAGCGTGATCGGCGCATTCCATGGAACGATGATTGCGACGACACCGGCAGGCTCGCGGTGCAGCAAGGACATGACATCCGGGGCGCTTTGAAACGTGCGCCCCATCACCGTACGGGCAAGGCCGGCGTAATATCGAATTTCGGAAATTGCACCGGCCACTTCGCCGCGCGCTTCGGCCAGCAGCTTGCCGTTCTCGGCGACAAGTATTTCGCTCAACTGGCTGGCATCACGCTCCAAAGCGATCGCGAGTTCGAAAAGCGCGTCCGAACGCAAGCGAGGCGAATCTGACCAAACGCCCTGCTCGAAAGTCTGGCGCGCACAGGCTACCGCCTGATCCACAAGGTCGCGATTTCCACACTGAAAGTGCCCGAAGACTTCGCCGTTGGAGGGATCTATGCTGTCTGCCTGCGGTCCTCCCTCGATCCATTCTCCGCCGATATAGGCCGCCGATACCGTCGTCATCAGCCCCTCTCCCGTGTCGTTAGCTTGGCGACACGGTTACGAGAGCGACCTTTCGCTGTCAAACAAAATTTCCATATTTGAGAATTTTGTGAATTGCGGCGACCTGATAATCGCTAATATCTCATATGCATGTTGTGGGCCGACTGGCGCACTTTCTCGCTGATCTCTTCGATCTGGCCGGCTTCGAGCTGAGAGCCGAGCACAGTAACGCAGACCGAAGCCACAGGGCTGCGCTTGGCATCAAGGACTGGGGCGGCAATGCCAACGACACCCGGCGTAACTTCGCCATAAGCCACGGCAAAGCCGTCGTTGCGAATGCGACTGAAATTGCTGATAATTTCGTCTTCACTGGCACCAAACCCGACCGCTGCGAACTCATCCACACGAGATTTGACGAGCTTGGCCAGTCTGGCCTTTGGAAGATAGGCCAAGATCGAACGCCCGATGGCGCCACGCGCCAATGGCATGGGACGCCCTCGGTGGTAGCTGGTATTGATGCCTTGGCCGGAATGTGCGGAATAAACACAGAGAATCTTTGATCCGTACCAGCGCACCAGCAACGCGTTGCCGGGGCAACATTGAGCCAGAGAATCAATCTCCGGAACGCCGTGTACCATGAGCGGATCGGAGCGCCGCAGCAAATAGTCCAGTTCGACAATGCGCGGCCCGAGAGTGAAGCCAAACCGCGAGTCGGCAACCAGCAACCCCGCGTCTTTCATGATCTTGACGTAGCGATACAGCGCCGGACGGCTGTAGCCTGTGGCGGCCACGACCTCGTCGGCAGTCCAGGTGAGCTTGTCTTCACTGAAGAGATTGAGGATCGCGAGCACTTTTTCCAAACTTGTCTTGCGCTCTATCACGCCCACCTCCTTGTACGAATTCTCATATATGGATATCAAAAACATCCGCGGGGTGACAATAGTCACGATTCAGATTGGCGTTGCGGCGAACCCCGCGCAGTGGTGGAGGATGAATATGCAAGCAAACCCAACATCAGGACCTGCAATTTATGGCACGTCAACGGAGCGTGTCTTTACCTCGATCCAACCCTTGAGGTGCGCGCTGCTTGTCATCGACATGCAAAACTACTTCGTCGACCCGCAGTATCCCACTGCGGTCGCCTCCGCGGCCGCTACAGTGCCCGCAATAAACCGCATGGCCGATTTGCTGCGAAGATCAGGCGGTTGCGTCATTTGGATACGCACACTGTCCACCACCGACGTTTCTCGCTGGAGCGTATTTGAAGACTACATACTCTCGCCACAAGCCAAAAGCCTGCGGCAGGCTCTCCTGCATCCCGATCATCATGCATCTCAATTGGTTAGCAATCTCGACTGCCGGCCACAGGACCTGGTCGTTCACAAGACCCGGTTCAGCGCGATGGCCGCACAGTCGTCGAATCTGCTCACAGTTTTGCAAGAACGAAACATCGACACCGTCCTGATCGCGGGAACGGCGACCAATATCTGCTGCGAGTCCACCGCCAAGGATGCCGCCGTGGCAAACTACAAATCGATAATGATCGAGGACGGTCTTTCAGCGCACACCGATGCCGCGCACATAAACTCGCTCGCAAACTTCAAGGGCGTTTTCGGCGATGTGCTTAGCGTCGATCAATGTGCAGCATCACTTCACAAAGATCGTGGATCGACGAATAGCCGACAGGTATCGACTGCTTAATCGCGAGCTGGCCGACCGTTCTGGGTGGCTGGCCCAGGAATCGAGAAGCGGGCCAAAGAGATCGCATTGCAGCATTCAAGCTGATCTTCACCCCATTCATGGGTAATGGGAGCCACAATGAACTTTGTTACGGCAATCAAATTTCGGTGCCTCCATGGTCTTCTCCATGTCCGCGGGCCGAGATTGCAACCAATCGCTTAGAGGCTAGCCACCGTGAACGACAGCTTTCGGTAAGCCGCAAGCGTGACCTGAACGGCTGGAATGGGGGCGCATTGCAGTCTGACGGAATCGGGGCCATCAGCGCACTGATCGGTTTTGGCAACGTCGCTCGATAGGCGGCCGTTCAGCTGCCGACCCCATTGTGGTCCTTTCACCGAGTTGCGCGTTCCCCTAACAGTGGACATGTCCACCTGATCGAAAGGACGGTTCAATGCCGGACAGCCCAGGCACGATCGATGAGTTAAGGCGGCAGCTTGCCGAGGCCGAAAACCGCGCGTCGACGGCGGAAGCAGAGCTGCGTGAAGCCGGCATCCGACACCACGTTCTGATGGAAAGCTGGAGCCGGGCCGTATGGGAAACCGATGCCGCTGGCGCCGTGATCAAGGACAGTCCCAGTTGGCGGGCCTACACCGGTCAGACGCAAGAGGAGTGGGGTTATGGCTGGCTGGACGCCATCCATCCTGACGATCGCGAACATGCCGAGCGGCAATGGCGCGAGGCAATTGCGGCTCGCAGCCTCTCGACGCCGAATTTCGGCTTCGTTCGCCTGATGGGGGCGGGCGCTGGACCAATGTCCTTGCCGCGCCGATGCATGGCGCGGATGGCAATATCGAAAGATGGCTTGCCCTCAATATCAACATCGACGATCGCAGGCGCGCCGAGGACGCGTTGCGCGACAGCGAAATGCGTTATCGCCAACTTTTCACCTCGATGGATGAGGCCTATGCCGTCGTCGAAGTGCTGAAGGACAGGTTCGGCAATTGGGCGGACTTCCGCTTCCACGAGGTCAATCCCGCCTTCGTCGAGCACACGTCCATGCCCTGGCCGGTAGGAAAAACGGCGACGGAATTGTTGGAAATTCCTAATCCGCACTGGACCGAGCTGTACGGTCAGGCGCTGGATGCGAACAAGCCCATCCGTGTTGAAGAATCAGTGCCCACGCTGGACCGAATATTTGACCTCAATATCTTTCCGCTCGACGCCGAGCGAAACCTGGTCGCTGTTCTCTTCACCAACGTTACCGAGCGCAAGCGGTCGGAAACGGCCGTGCGACAAAACGAGCAGCGTCAGCGCTACCTGCTACGGCTGACTGACATCCTACAACGACTGAGCGACCCTGACGATATCAAGTCCGCGGCCATGCATGTGCTCGGAAATCAACTCCATGTCAGCCGTGCCCAGTATCATGAGGTCGATGACAGCGGAGAATTCTACGGCGCTGACGGGATCGGTTACGCCGACGGACTGCCTCTGCTGGACCTGAAATATCGGATTGCCCAGTTCGGCAGTTTCGTTGCAGAGGATTTTGAAGCCGGCAAGCCGTTCCGCAGCGAAGATCTTCTGGCCGATCTACGGCCGACCCAGGAAGAACGGGACGCCTATAGCCTCTATCAGATCAGGGAAGGCCGGCCGCGGCGATATCCATTGTCCGGCAGGTGTGAGGCCGCCGCCCGGCACGATCATGTGGATGTGCGGATGGTGGGTCATGGCCGAACCCCATGTGTGGAGCACGGCGGTGACGCCGATGCGGTCGCCCAGGTGCTTTGGGTCGGCAGCGATCGTCAACATGGTCCGGGATGCCGCCTTGAACAACAGGTCGTAAACCAGCGCCTTGTTGTGGAAGGCAATGTCGGCGATCTCGGCGGGCAACGTGAACACCGCATGGAAGTAGCCGACCGGCAGCAGGTTGGCTTCCTGGGCTTCGAGCCAGCCGCGGGATGCGGCACCTTGGCACTGCAAGCAGTGCCGGTTGCGACAGGAGTTATAAGCGATCCGCTGATGCCCGCAGTCAGAACAGGCTTCGGGTTACGCCCCCCGGCTCGAGCCATCGATCGCTGCGCCATCGTAGAGCTGCGGATCCTCCGGCAAGCACTGCGTTGTGCGCTGAAGCTATTGACAACCTCCAAGCACCAGATCTATAGGTGACCAAGTCATCTGATGAGTAGGTCAATAGCCATGAAGCCAACTTCCCTCACGCTCCGACGCGCAAGCGGACAGCAGGGACATCCTGCGTCGCTGACCGATCATCTCGTCAACTCAGTCGTACGGCTCATCAATCAGGAAGCGCTGGAACCGGGCGACAAGCTGCCCGCAATCAAGTCAATGGCCGAACGGTTCGCGGTCGCAACTCCCACGATGCGGGAGGCCATCCGTCGCCTGGAAGTTGTGGGGCTGGTGGAAATTCTGCACGGCTCAGGCGTGTATGTTCGCGAGACCAACATGAGGGTGGTTTTTGGGAATGCCGGCATTGGCCACATCGACCCAGCCATGTCTCTTGACGTCCTCGATGCTCGACTTGCCATAGAGCCCTTGATGGCCGCTCGCGCCGCCGAAAAAGTCACGGCCGCAGATGCCCGGCTGCTCAGGGCGTTTGTCGATATGGCCCGCGAAAGCCTAACCGACGACTTCGTGCTTCACGATCAGAACATGAGATTTCACTGTGCTATTGCGCAGATGGCGGGCAACTCAATTCTGCATCAGACGCTGCAGTCTTACGTCGACATATACAAGAACGAGCAGCTGTTCGTTTTGAGCATGTACACGCTTCAAGAGCGCCCGGAAAACAACCGTGAGCACCACGATATTTGCGAGGCGATCGTGGACGGCAACAGTCAACTCGCCTTTGACCTGATGACGCGACACCTGAAAGACGCACTCATCAAGACTCAGGAAAAACTTCAACAAAACCAGACAATGGAGCATGGCCAATGACCGCGCCGGTGCCGAGTACCACAGGAGCAATTGACTGCGATGTTCACATCGCTGTCCCAAACACCGGCGTCCTACTGCCGTACCTTGATGAGCACTGGCGAGAGCATGTTTCAGTTCGCGGGATCGATGATTTGGAACTCACCTATGAGCGCACCAAGAGTCCCATTGCCTGCCGCCCGGACTGGCGCCCCGCCAAGGGCAAACCCGGAAGCTCATTGGATGCCCTGCGTTCCACCGTACTCGACGGCTTTGCGGTAAAGACTGCTATCTGCAACGTCATGTGGGGCGGGATGGGCCTTCATGCGGCGGATCTGTCCGCTGCCTTATGCCGTGCCGTCAATGACTGGGTGGCAGAGAACTGGCTGGATAAAGATACGCGACTGCGCGCCTCAATCAGCATTCCATTGGAGCACCCGCACGAGGCCGCAGCCGAAATCGAGCGCTGTGCCGCTGACAAACGGTTCGTGCAGGTTTTGCTGCTTGCAATGGGTGATGCGCCTTTGGGCAAGCAGCAGTACTGGCCGATCTACGAAGCCGCCGAGCGCCACGGAATTGCGATCGGAATTCACGCCGGCACGACATACAGACAGGCGCCGACCAGCATGGGTTGGCCTTCTTACTACATCGAAGACTATGTCAGCCAGGCATCCGGCATGCAGGGGCAGCTTCTAAGCCTCGTTTATGAAGGGGTCTTTGCCAAATTTCCAAATCTGCGTGTCGTACTGTCGGAGTCCGGCATCTCCTGGCTTCCAAGTTTCCTTTGGCGCGCCGACAAGACCTGGCGCGGTCTGCGCATGGAAGTCCCCTGGGTAAAGCAGACCCCTTCTCAGATCATTCGAGATCACGTTCGATTAACACTACGGCCCCTGGATGCTCCAGATGACGCCGAGACCCTTAAGAAGGTCGTTGAACAACTCGGCAATGACGACATGCTTCTGTTCGCCACCGACTACCCCCACTGGCATTTCGACGGCGACCTGGCCATTCCCGAAGGTTTCGACCCCGAACTCCTGAACAAGATGATGTTTGTGAATCCGTTGGATGCCTACCCTAGACTTAAGGAGAAATCGCAGTGAACAAGCCAATCCTCAAGCCTGAAATTCCAGATCCGCTCAAGACAGGAATATTTGACTGCGACATTCACCCCACACTCAAGAGCGCCGCAGACATAAAAAAATATCTTCCGAAAGAGTGGCAGGACTATTTTGACAATTATGGCGACTTCATTCGTCAGCCATTCAGCACATCCCTGGGATATCCGAAAGCGACGCGTGCCCTGTCGCGCGGTGATGCGTGGCCTCCGGCAGGTGGTGCGCCGGGATCTGACCTTGGCTTCCTCGCCGAGCAGCATCTGGATGGCAATAACATCAAACTCGGTGTGCTTCAGGTTCTGTGGCCCGTGGGCAACAAACAGCGCAATGCCGATTTTGCCAAAGCCATGTGCAGTGCGGTTAACGACTGGCAGATTGACGAGTGGATCAGCAAGGAGCCGCGCCTCAAAGGGTCCATCGTCGTTCCTCAGGAAGATGCCGAAGCGGCGGTGGCCGAAATTGAGCGCCTAGGAGATCATGGCAGCTTTGCGCAGATTTTGATCAGTCCCAAAAGTGAAGAGCCACTCGGCCGCAAGCGCTATTGGCCGATCTACCGGGCCGCAGCCGCGCACAACCTTCCAGTAACGTTGCATGTCGGGGGCGTGAATGGGCGTCCTGCGACCGGGTCGGGCCACCCTTCCTACTATGCCGAGGAACACCAGTCGCACGTTCAGAATATGCAGGCCCTTGTCGCCAGTCTGATTTTTGAGGGCGTCTTCGAAGCATTCCCGACACTGCGATTGATTATCGTTGAGGCGGGTCTGGCGTGGGCACCATCTCTTGGGTGGCGAATGGACGTTGCATTCAAGCGCCTACACTCGGAAGTCCCTCACCTGAAGAAAAAGCCTTCAAAGTACCTGCGGGAGCACTTCTGGTTTTCCACCCAGCCGGCAGACGAGCCAGAGAAGTCCCAATATCTGCGCGATGTCTTCGATTGGATCGGATGGGACCGCATCCTATTCGCTTCAGACTACCCGCACTGGGACTTCGATGATCCGAAATACGCCCTTAACATAAAGTTGAGCGCGACCGAGAAGATGCAGATCTTCTGGCAGAATTCTCAAGAGGCATTTGGAGGGCCGGTATGATGGCTGGGCATGTCGCAGCAACTGTTGACGAAATCCCCACAGGGAGCCGCAAGCGCGTTACGATCAAAGGGAGGGACATCGTAATCTTCAATCTCGACGGCGAGTTCTTCGCGCTGCTCGACAAATGCCCTCACGAGGGCGCCAGCCTTTCTTGCGGCGTAACCGTTGGTCTGCTCGAGTCCGAACGGCCAGGGCACTATACCTACTCGCGGCAGGGAGAAATGGTGCGATGCCCGTGGCATGGGTGGGAGTACGACATCCGCACGGGACAGTCCTACTGCAGCCCCGATGACATCAAGGTCAAGCAGTTCAAGGTCGAAGTTGGATCAGGGGAAGAATTAGCCAAAGGTCCATACGTGGCAGAACGATTTGATGTATCTGTCGAGCAGAACTACGTCGTAGTGAACGTTTAGTTTCGGCCTTATCCAATAATCTTTAAGATTATCAACCACCGAATGGCTTGGGGAATGAATTGACTGACAATATGAGTATACGATGGGTCGCTTTGACCAAAACTGCAGATATCCCAGAGGGAGAAGTAGAGGCCTTCGAAATCGGTGACTGCAACATTGCCCTTTATCACCTTGATGATGGAGATTTTTTCGCCACGGACAATATATGCACTCACGCTCTGGCCTATCTTTCAGACGGGTTTCTCGAGGGTAGCACCATTGAATGCCCCCTCCATGGCGGATGCTTTGATGTGAAAACTGGAGAAGGCCTGTGCGCCCCGGTGACGGAGGCTTTGGTTACCTACCCCGTGCGGATCACAGATGATGAAACGCTCGAGGTCGCTCTACCGATCTAGGAGCTTATAACCTACAGACTAAAGAGACACCGTATGGAACAGGTAATAATTGTTGGCGGCGGCCAAACCGGTATGAATGCGGCCGTGTCGATGCGCCAATCCGGCTTTGAAGGCAGCATCCTTATTGTCGGCGAAGAAGAAGCTTTGCCGTACGAGCGCCCCCCACTCTCCAAAGAATGGCTTAAGTCAGACGTCGAACCGAACGTGCCACTTGTCTGTAAACGCGACATGCTTGAGGACCTGCATATTACATTCCAAGGCAGTGCCGCAGTAACATCGATCAGCCCGGAGAAACACCAGATTACGCTCTTGTCCGGAGAAGTGCTGGACTACGATGCGCTGCTGCTGAGTACCGGTGGCCGGGTCCGCCCCCTCCCCATTGAGGGCGCTGAATACGCCAATTGTCTCAGAACTCTGGATGACGCCCGTGCGCTCAGAGCAAAGCTACATAGCCGGCCCCACGTCACATGTATTGGCGCAGGTGTGATCGGGCTTGAAACTGCGGCAACGGCACGTGAACTTGGTTGTGAGGTAACGGTCATTGACCCGGCTGCGCAGCCTATGTCCCGATGTCTCACGAGCGAAGGCACGGCCTTTGTCGAGAACATTCATCGCAGAGCAGGAGTTGATTTGCGCCTTGGCGTCAAGCCGGTTGCCATTCGCCCCGACGATAGCGCCCTGCAGGTCACCTGTGACGACGGAACATCCATTCTTACGGGGTGTGTAATAGGCGGGATCGGCATAGTCAGAAATACGGAACTGGCGTCCGCGGCCGGCCTGGAGGTCAGAGCCGGCATCGTGGTAGACGAATATGGCCGCACCTCTTCTCCCGACATTTACGCTGCCGGAGACGTTGCCGAATTCTATTTTCCGCCTGCGCAAAAGCACCTGACCCGTGAATCCTGGCGGCATGCGCAAAATCACGGCATTGCCGTCGGGGCGGCGATGGTTGGCATGGCGCAACCCTACTCCGATCTGCAATGGTTTTGGACAGATCAGCATGGCGTCAGAATTGAGGTGGGCGGCAGTCTGGACCAAATCGACCGTACGTATCGGAGGGGAACTCCCAAGGAGGGCTTCATCCTATTTCACTTTAGGCGCGGGAATTTCGTCGGCTATACAGCAGCAAATGCCCGGGCCGAGGGACGCTATGCGGAAAAGCTGCTTTCTAAAAACACAACACCTGACCCACAGATTCTGGAGGACACGCGGATACCATTAAAAACCCTATTGTAGTGTATTTTTAAATACGCAGGTCAAAATCGATGAATATTGTAGATGTTAGACGTTACTCAATCGTCCCCGGACGAGTTAATGAGTACGTGGATTTCTTCAGAAATGAAGGGCTTCCTATCCAAGTCTCATACTTGGGCCGCCCCTTGGGTTATTTCGTCACTGAAACCGGCCCGCTCAATCAAGTTGTTCATATGTGGGCTTATGAAACGATGGCGGATCGGGAACAAAGGCGATCGGAACTCGAAAAGGACCCCAAGTGGGTTGCCTACCGCGAGAAGAGTACGAAGTTAGCTCTCATTTTGGCTCAAGAGAATACGCTCCTTAAGGCACTCACCGTTCCATCCAGATTTACCACGCTGGATTGAATTTAACCTACTGGCGTGAATTTGGACCATCGGCCCTCACCTCTGACTTTCCATTGTCCATTTCCGGGACCCATTTAGGTAATAGTCTTGGCTCTGCGATCGGCTTTGCCATGCCCTGCAGGCGGCTTCGACGATCGGTCGCAACTTGAAACAAGTGTTGGAGAGGCAGTTCTAGCGCAGGGATTTCCAGACGTTTTCGATCGGATCGAGCCCGATTTACGGATTTGGCAAATTTCCTGGCAGTCATTTCAGTAAATCGCGAACAGTGCTCGAGCCTGGACCACTTTGGCCACATAGGCCGGCAGGCCGGTGCCGCTGCGGCATTTTGGTTTGAACACCGCCCAGAAGGTATATGCTTTGCCATTGCCTCCATCTTTTATCCGGCGTGACTTAGACTGCGGCAGTTGTTTTGGCCTTGTTGAGCCGGGTGGAAGACGGGGGCTGGCGCGCAGCTGGCCATTGAGCGCAGCGCCAGGCCCCGTCGGTAGGTGAGCTAGTGGCGTATTCGGCCGGTGTGAGCCAGCCAGTCGCGAGTGTTAAGATTGCCATTATAGTCGACCCGCCATTCTCGAAGGTCAGTGCGGGCGTAGGAGAGGCTCGGGAAAAAGGTCTCGTTGAGCATCGTCTCTGAGTCTCTGAGCCTGCCATTGAACGATTCAATGAACGCGTTCTGCATCGGATCTCCCGGTGCGATGTAATGCCGATCGATCTTTTCGGCCTGCAAAACCCAGAATGGCATTGGAGATGAACTCGGTGCCGTTGTCGCTGACGACCATCCTCGGCTTATGCCGTGCCGCCATGATCGTTTCGAGCTCTCCGGCAACTCTCAGACTTTAGAGGGATGAATCTGCGACGAGCGCCGGCACTCGCGCGTGCAGTCATCCACGACGGCCAGAACCCTGAACCGGCGAACATCGCTGAGCTGGTCAGAGACAAAGTCCAGCGACCAGCGCTCGTTGGGGGCCGTGGGGATCACCGTCGGCACCCGCGTTCCAAGGCACGTTTCTGGCAGCCCCTGCGCCGCACCGAGAGTTTCTCCTCCCGATACATCCGGAACAGACGCTTGCGGTTGACCACATAGCCGTCCCGGCGCAACAGCACCTGTAGCCGACGATATCCAAAGCGCCGGCGTTCATAGGCAATTGCCTTCATCCGATCCCGCAGATCGATATCATCCACGTGGCTGCCTGATATCGCATGGTCTTACGACAACAGCCCGGCACCGTACACGCCCGCCGCTCGCTCATCTCGAAGGTCCCTCTGAGATAAGCGACAGCCTTTCGCCTGGCAGCGGGCGCTACCACTAATGGGATGACCTGCCCCGTCCTCTCGCTCAGAATGGGGCATCGTCAGCAAGTGGAGGAACAGATGACGATACGTAACAAGCCCCGACCGGCCGAGGTAATCAGAATCGATATCGGGAAGAACCTTTTCCACGTAGTCGGGCTCGACCCGACCGGTCGCCAATCCAGAAGGCCACTTTCCGGCGCGACATTCTCCTTCAGTTTTTCGAACGTGCCTCTCCAACTCTGGTTGGGATGGAGGCGTGCCCAGGTTCCCGGTGGCTGGCGCGGAAGATTGCTGCTTGGGGGCACACCGTTCGGATCATCTCACCGAGTTCGTGAAGCCGAACAAGAGATATCAAACTGACTGGCGCAAGATATCGGCCGAACTGTCGAGCGATGCCGCGTTCTGGCCAATGTGCGCTTCAACTTATGGGATGGTTTGCTCGTAACGCTCCATCCGACCCAGGAGTTGGAACCTCCGACAAACCAGGTACGGCCCAGTTTGAGGGGGGCACTCCAACTCCCGACCTAAATCTGAGACGTATCGCAAGCGCATCAAGCTCTCAAGTCAGTGTGGGGGACCTGCGCAGCACCATGAAGTAAAAAAATATTGCAGTCAGCCCAAGAAAGAAAAGGCTATCTCCACTGGTTAGAAATATTGCGGGGTTGCCGTCCGTGATAGAAAGACTCCTGCGCAAATACACCTCGAGGTCCGGCCCGAGAATAAAGCCCAGTAGCAGAGAAACGGTAGGATACCCCTGTCTGTTCATGAGATAGGCCAGAAGGCCGATAATGGCAGCCAGCAACATCTGGAAGGCGGAGTACGTAGAGGCGTACACCCCGATTAGAGCCATTACGGCTATGGCCGGAAATAGTATCGCCTTGTTGATCTGGACGACCCGCATGATGATGGGGCCCAGTGCTACCAATGCGATGGGTATGAGCAGTGCGCACACCAACAATGCTGCCATCATCGGAGCCACGAGATGGAACTGTTCTGTAAACAGCTGCGGGCCGGGCTGCAGACCATTGATCACGAGCACGCCAAGAATAATGGCTGCCGTCGTGTCGCCTGGAATGCCGAAGGTCAGCATCGGTACCAGCGAGCCGCTACACATTGAGTTATTGGCTGCTTCAGCGGCTGCAACGCCTTCGCCCGACCCATTGCCATATTCTTCCGGTCTTTTAGAAGCGCGTTTAGCTTCCGCATAGCTTACAAATGACGCAGCGCTTCCTCCAGCGCCAGGCAGAACGCCAACGCCGTAACCGATTAGCGACGACTTTATGTAAGTCCATAGTCCGATTTCCCTGACATCGCTCAATCGAGGAACAAAGTCGAGCCGACGCATCTTTTGTCGAATATCGATCTTGTCTTTCGCGAACGCGCCTCTCCGCACAAGTTGAGTGAATACCTCCGCCAGCGCGAACGTCCCAATGATCAGGGCCATGAGATCTACGCCTTCGATAAGCTGTGAAATGCCGAAGGTCTGGCGTGCAACCGGATTGAGGACGTCGACACCTATTGTGGCGATCATCACGCCAAGCACCGTTGCGATGATGCCCTTGGAAATGGCAGTCTTGTTGGAGATGATCACAATGACCAAGGCGAACATGATCAGAGAGAATTTCCCGGGGGTCTGAATCCAAAGCGCGGCACGCGCCACGAAGGGTGCGAGAAGAATCAAAAGTACTGCCCCGACGACACCGCCTATGGCCGAGGCAATAGCACTTTGACGCATTGCCCGTGCACCTTCCCCACGTATCATCAGTTTGTTGCCCTCCAGACCGGTCATAACAGAACAGGGCGCGCCGGGAATATTTATGGCAATTGCCGTAATGCTGCCGCCATACTGGCCGGCCATGAAAAGTGCTGCGCACATCACCAAAGACGGCGTCACGTCCATTCCAAAGGTGATTGGGAGCAGAAGCGCCAAGGCAAGCGTACCGGTAAGCCCGGGGATGGCTGCGAACACAAGTCCGATCAAAAATCCACCTATCATATAGGCAAAGACTATAGGATCGAGCAGAGCCAAAAAGCCGCCGGCAACCTGAGAAAAATCAATCATCTACTACGCTCCAAGACCCGGCAGTCGAACCCCGAATCCGACCACAAAAAACAGGTAGATCGCCGCGACAATAGCTGACGCCGACGCCACCAGCTTAAGCTGACCGACAACACTACGTAAGTCAGAGAACCTAAAGATCGCCAGTATTACGTACGTGTAAACGAGAGTTGACAAAACATATCCAGCAGGAACGAAAAACAAAACGTAAACGATCGTACTGAATATCATCAAGAATACATCAGATCTCAAATATGAAATAATCTGATCTGCCTTAATATTGCTTCCCGGCAATCGCTCGCCTCTCCAGTCCTCAACGGCGATACCAATCAATCCGGCGAACATTATAACTGAGAGAACGATCGGCAAAAACGACGTGCTCGGAACGCCGTACTCGAATATCTTGTTTGAACTCCAAGCATCGACGAGATAGGCGACATTGAAAATGAGGAGCAGAAAGAAAATTAAGAAGAACTCACTGAACAAGTAGCGCATTAACCGCTTCATGGCAGATACCCTCACTTGGCTACCCCAGGCGCCCGGCACTGGTCAATGCGATGGGCGCCCAGGGTTTTGATGTTATTTCTCGATCACACCGTCTGCAGCCAGCCTGTCGAGCTGCGCGAAGATGTCGGCCTGCAATGACTGCACCCATTCGGTGACTTCGTCAGGCCCGGACCAACTCGCCGTAACGCCTACGCCTGCGACCCAGTCCTGAAACTCCTCACTGTCGAACGCCGTTTTCACTGCATCCACAAAGGTCGTTTTCACATCCTCAGGCAAACCTGCCGGCCCTGCGATGATGAGAAAGCTTCCGGTCTGGAGTTCCAGTCCAACTTCGGCGCTGATCGGTACCTCTGAATAGCTTGGATTTTCGGTATCGCTGAATTCAACTAGTCCTCTGACGTCGCCAGAATCGATTAGGGGAGCAAAATCCCCCAGGCTGGTAATTGCAGCGTCAATCTCGCCCGAAAGAATCGCCTCGCGTTGCCCAGCCGAACCGTCCGGATAAGAGATGGGCCTGAAGTCCAATCCTGTCTCATTCTCAAGTTCTAGCATTGTCAGATGCGGCATGGAGCCAAGCCCATGAACTCCAATCGTGATGGATCCAGGTTCGGCTTGCGCGGCGGCTACAAGATCCTCATAGGTTTCAAATTCGGACTGGGTACCGACCATGAGGGCATTGGGCTCACTGGTAAGGCGCGCAATCAGATCGAGACGATCGAGGCTGTAATCTGCGAGCAGTTCTCGCCACGGAACGGTGATGACGCTGTCATAGGTCAGAGCCCCGTATGTATAGCCGTCAGGGCGCGCAGCCATAACCTGGTTGATCCCGATAGAACTAATGCCCCCTTCAATATTTTCAATATATATAGAAGTTGGCAGTTCGTCTTCGGCGATGCTCATGATTTTTCGTACGATGCTATCTGCACCGCCACCAGCACCCCAAGGCATAATAACCCGGATGTCCTTCTCAGGATATTGAGCAAAGGCTGGCGTACTGGCTGCTATCAGGCCAAAGGCCAGAATGACAGAGCGTGTCATTAGTTTGTTCATATATTCCTCCCTAGGTTTCAGAAACTAGTCAAAAATATGCCCAATGCAGGCATATTTAATTTCGAGGTAGTCCTCGATTCCGTATTTCGAGCCTTCTCTGCCAATGCCGGAAGCCTTCATACCGCCGAACGGCGCAACTTCTGTGGTGATGAGAGCCTCGTTGACACCGACCAACCCGTAGTTGAGACGCTCCATGACCCTGAACATTCTCGCTGTGTTCTCGGTATAAAAATAGCAGGCAAGGCCGTACTCGGTGTCGTTTGCCATCTCAACGGCGGATTGTTCGGTCTCGAAAGGAAAGATTGCCGCCACCGGCCCGAAAATCTCTTCTCGCGCAATTCGCATGTTTTGATTGGCACTGGACAAGACTGTGGGTTCGTAGAACGAGCCGCCGATTTGATGCCGCTGCCCGCCTGTGACGACGCTGGCGCCCTTTGAAGTGGCATCGGCAACGAGTTCCTCTACCTTTGAGACAGCCCCCTCGCTAATGAGGGGCCCCTGTTCTACGCCGGCTTCTTGGCCATTACCAACCTTGAGGGCCGCCGTGGCCGCGGCAAACTTTCTGACAAATTCGTCGTATATTCCTGTCTGCACATAGATGCGGTTTGCACATACACATGTTTGGCCGGCATTGCGAAATTTGGCCGCCATGGCGCCTTGCACCGCGCGATCGATCTGGGCATCGTCAAATACGATGAAGGGAGCATTGCCCCCTAGTTCCATTGAGACCTTCTTGACCGATTCTGCGGCCTGCTTGAGCAGAAGCTTTCCCACTGCGGTTGAGCCGGTAAAGCTGATCTTGTCGACGTCCGGACTGGAGGTCATCTCCCCGCCTATATCCGCCGCCCGGCCTGTAATGATGTTGACCACACCCGCGGGCACGCCCGCTGCCTCGCAAAGAACGCCCCAAGCCAGTGCAGACAATGGCGTTTCCGAGGCCGGCTTAACCACAACCGTACATCCAGCGGCGACCGCGGCTCCGACCTTTCGCGCAATCATTGAAAACGGAAAATTCCACGGGGTGATCGCGGCAACAACGCCTACGGGTTGTTTTTGGACAAGCAAACGCCTTTCGGGCCAGGGCGATGGAATGATGTCGCCGTATATTCGCCGTGCCTCTTCGGCAAACCACAAAACATAATTGGCTCCCAGGGCAATCTCGGCACGCGCCTCCTGAAGAGGCTTACCCTGTTCTGCGGTAAGCAGTCGCGCAAGTTCCTCTTCACCATCCTTGATATTCTGGTACAGAGCGCGAAGCCAACTGGCCCGCTGATCAGCCGTCGTGCCCCTGAGCTCAACAAAGGCCGTGCGAGCGGCAGCGATCGCGTGACGCGCATCCTGGGCTCCGCCGTTGGGCACTTCGCCAAGCACTTCTCCAGTGGCAGGATTGCGGACTTCGAGCGCCTCTTTTGTCGTTGCATCCACCCAATGCCCTGCGATGAAATTCGCACTGCGCTGAAACGCGTAACTTTGAGTTGACATCGACGCTAATTCCTCCCGGTTTTATGTTCGCGAAGACCGGCTAGTGTTGCTTATCCATAATTAAATTGGATTGATTGGCCCCCGTCAACAGCGGGCCAAGCCGAACTTATTGCTTTTTTCGCAAGATGTCTTGCCGACAAATAGATTGATGGGCAGCGGCTTGCTCATCTATTTCACCTGGTGAGGTTAGTGGTGATGCAGCGATATGAACCAGGCCAAAAGCAACAGCTTGCGGCCAAGGTCGACAGGCAGGTCCAGGCAAATTAGAGGAAGAACTTATGAAGCAGTCATTAGCGCGAGACGGCGGTCGCATTCTGGTCGATCAATTGGCCATTCATGGAGTCGACCACCTATTTTGCGTGCCGGGTGAGAGCTACCTTGCCGCGCTGAACGCACTCCACGATTCCGACATCAGCGTCACCGTGTGCCGCCAGGAGGGGGGTGCGGCCATGATGGCCGAAGCGAGCGGAAAATTGACCGGTCGTCCCGGAATTTGCTTCGTAACCCGCGGTCCGGGCGCAACCAATGCCAGTCCGGGGATCCACATTGCCAAGCAGGACTCCACGCCGATGATCCTCTTTGTGGGCCAAGTTGAAAGAGGAATGAAGGGCCGGGAGGCGTTCCAGGAAGTTGACTATGCTGCCGCCTTTGGACCAATAGCCAAATGGGCCACCGAGATCGATGACACGCGCCGCATCCCCGAAATCGTTGCAAGAGCCTTCCACGTGGCGACCAATGGGCGCCCCGGGCCCGTGGTAATAGGTCTTCCAGAGGACATGCTGACCGAGGTCGCTGTCGTTGCAGACGCAAAGCCCTACAAGGTAAGCGAACCGGTGCCCGCCGAGCACGAAATAGAGCAGGTACGAGACATTCTTGCCGCTGCCGAGCGCCCGCTCGTCATTGCGGGCGGAACACGATGGGACGCAACGGCGGTGAACAATCTCGTGCGTTTGGCAGAAGAATTCTCCCTTCCCGTCGCTGTTTCCTTCCGCCGCCAGTCACTGTTCCCCGCCGACCACAAGAACTTTGTGGGGGATCTCGGTGTTGGCTCAAATCCCGAACTGGTCGAATACGCGCGCTCGAGTGATGCGGTGATATTGTTGGGGGGACGCCTCTCAGAGCTGCCGAGCCAGAGCTATTCGCTTTTCAGCATTCCCGCTCCTTCTCCAAAACTGGTTCATGTTCATCCCGGAGCGGAGGAGCTGGGCCGAGTCTATCAGTTCGATATCGGCCTGAATACGTCTCCGGGCCCCTTCCTGAAGAGTCTGCTTGCTAATCAAGGCAAGCAGAAGGATCGTCAGGCTTTGATCGGGGAAATGAACCGCACGTTCAAGGCATGGACTACGCCGCGCTGTCGGAAGGACAGTAAAATTGACTTAGGCGAGATCATGAATGAACTGAACGCGAGAATGCCGCCGTCGACAGTCATCGCGAACGGCGCAGGCAACTACGCAACCTGGGTCCATCGGTTCTACAGATTTACCAAGTTCGGCACACAACTCGCGCCGACCTCAGGAAGCATGGGCTACGGTATCCCGGCTGCAGTTGCCGCTGCCAGACTGGATCTGAGCCGACCCGTCATAGCATTTGCCGGTGACGGCTGCTTTTTGATGAATGGCCAGGAATTTGCAACCGCGGTGCAGTACGATTTGGCGATAATCGTCATCGTAGTGGACAATGGAATGTACGGGACAATACGGATGCATCAGGAGATGAACTATCCTGACCGGGTAGTGGCAACGAGTCTGAAAAACCCCGACTTTGCCGCTTATGCGCGCGCTTTTGGTGGTCACGGGGAGCGTGTCGAAAAAACAGAAGATTTCGTTCCAGCCTTGGAACGGGCTGTCTCATCTGGACGCCCTGCGATTATCCACTGCCTGGTCTCACCGGACACGCTGACCATCGACAGATCGCTGACGGTCATTCGCGAAACCGCAAAGTCCAAACTGGCAGTGCAAAGCCATTAGGTCTGGACTTATTGCGGACGACCATTCGAGTAACGGTAGGATCAAATGCAATACGAATTTTGCGTCATTGGCGGGGGCATCGTAGGGCTTGCCACCGCCCTTGCTCTGCTTGAGCGTCGACCGAGTGCAAGTCTCATCTTGTTTGACAAGGAGCCTGAGGTTGGGACCCATCAGACAGGGCACAACAGCGGCGTCATCCATTCAGGAATATATTACGAGCCAAGCAGCCTCAAAGCCAAACTGTGCAAAGAGGGGTGCTTGGCGACCAAGGCTTTCTGCGTAAAACACGACATCCCATTTGAGGTCCGCGGCAAGCTCATTGTCGCGACAACGCCAGCTGAAAAGCAGGCCATGGACAGACTGTATCAGAGATCCTTGGCCAATGACGTTGAAGTCGAGTATCTCAGTTCGGAAGCCCTGCATCATCTTGAGCCCAACGTCTCCGGTTTGGGCGCACTTCGTGTCCCCTCGACCGGAATTGTGGACTACCAGAAAATTTGCCGGACTATGGCCGGCGAGCTCCGTGACAAAGGAGCCGAAATCCGGCTTGGAGAGCGTGTAACAAGGATTTCCGAGACAGATAATGCTGTTGAAGTCGGCACCAACGGCGGAACGTGGCTGGCGTCAAAACTGATCGCCTGTGCCGGATTGCAATCTGACCGTGTGGCGACGTTATCTGGACTGAAAACTGATGTTAGAATCATTCCCTTCAAAGGGGAATACTTTAAGTTGCCGCCTCACAGAAACGAGATCGTACATCACCTGATCTATCCCGTACCAGATTCTAAGCTCCCGTTCCTTGGCATTCATCTTACCCCAATGATCGACGGCTCGGTCACAGTGGGCCCCAATGCCATTCTTGCTCTGGATCGCGAGGGTTATCGCAAGATCGCCGCAAATAGCCGGGACGCATTTTCGGCGCTATCCTATCCTGGTCTATGGCGCGCGATAACGACGCATTGGAAATCCTCGCTGCAAGAGCTGGGAAACTCGCTCAGCCGCAATGGGTATTTGCAACAATGCCGAAAATATTGCCCCTCCCTTGAACTTGCGGACCTGCAGCCTTTCCCCCCCGGTATCAGGGCCCAGGCAGTTGGTAGAAATGGCCAATTGATCCACGACTTTCTCTTCAGAAAGACCGAACGCATGCTTCATGTGCTCAACGCGCCCTCGCCCGCAGCAACGTCGGCCATTCCCATTGGTGGAATGATAGCAGACGAAATTGCCGGAGATCGGAGCTCGGAGATCAAGTTGAACACCGGCTGGTGATGTAAGCGGCAGCGTTCCCAGGAGTTCCGCCACTTAATGGGCGCTTTGCTCCTGGACCCAGTTGCGAAATTCTTCGATCAATTTGACCCCCTTGTTTCGGAGCGGATAGACAAGGTAATAGTTTTTTGGATCAGGTAACGGCCTGTCCATCAGGACAACCAGGTCCCCGCGACGCAGCTCCTCTTCAATAAGAAATGAAGGGATCAGGGCGATACCCAGGCCAGCGACGGCCGCGGCCGATATGAGACCGAACTGATCGAACCGCCCTCCCTGCAGGTTTCCCGGCGCATCTACCCCGTAAGCCGAAAACCATTCCCGCCATGCCATCGGCCTCGTGATCTCGTGCAACAATGGAAACTTAGTGACGTCGGAAGGCTCGCGAACCGATTTTATGTCCAGTATGGTGGGGCTTGCCACCGGAAGTACTGTCTCAGAAAATAACGGCTCAGCTATTGCTCCGGACCAAACAGGCTCACCATAGTGAATTGCTGCATCAAGCGGATCATCATCGAAATTGAACGGTTCTCTCCGGACAAAACAACTTATGACAACATCTGGCCTGTTCCTTCGAAAATCCGGCAAGCGCGGCAGAAGCCACTTGCTGGCAAAAGTAGAAAATACCCCCAGCGATAGATTGCCCGACGCCGACCCGTACGACATCACCCGTAGCGTAGTCTGCTCAAGGTCGTAGAGCATTTTTCGAATATTTGCAGCGTAAGCGCGCCCGGCGTCAGTCACCACAATGCGCTGCTTTACACGCAGAAATAGGGGCACCTCAAGAGCGTACTCCACCTGCTGCACCAGTCGGCTCACAGCACTTTGAGAAAGGTTCAGCTCCTCGGCAGCCTGGGCTACACTCTCCAATCGAGCGGCCGCTTCAAAGGCGGTCAGAGCATTTATGGTAGGCAATGAGCGTCGTTTCATCAGCGGCCCCGCTGGAAATACGTGGGAGATCGACAACCGATAGATCGGTTGGCACTAGCATACTCATGAGTGAAAGACGACTTTTCCTGTCCATTGCAGCACAGCAGTATTCCGCCTCACAAAGTAGCTCTCTAGCATCGCAGGTGTGAAGGTCTGCGTTCTGCAATTTACTTATGAATATGCCGATTGGCAGGGATCGGGGCTAGCATCACCCGTTCGATTCCGCATTGCGCAGACCCTCACAACCGCTTTTGAGCGCGTGCGCTCCAGAGCCGACGTCCGTTCAAGCCCCTTTAACAATCAGGACCAAACATGACCATCGCGTTTTCCTATGCAGCCCCCTATGGCGCAACACAGGCCCCGGTGATGGCGCAAAATATTGTTGCAACGTCCCAGCCGCTCGCTGTCCAGGCCGGCCTTCAAATGCTCGAGCGCGGCGGCAACGCTATGGATGCCGCGCTGGCCGCCGCCACCACCCTCATCCGTTGTGAGCGAATGACCGCTCCAGGCTCAAATTTCGGTCCGTTCAGCAAGAAGTAACGCGTCCTCGATGTCCACACCGAGATACCGCACCGTGTTTTCGATCTTGGTGTGGCCGAGCAATATCTGAATGGCGCGCAGATTGCCGGTGGCCTTGTAAATCATGGCCGCTTTGGTTCTGCGGAGCGAGTGTGTGCCATAGTCCGATGATCGAAGCCCGATCGCTGTGACCCATTCATCCACCAGGCGGGCATACTGGCGCGTGCTCATGTGGTGCGAGTGGTCGATCCGGCTTGGGAAAGCATGATCTTCGACTGTGCCGCCGCGTCTCTCGAGCCACACCAGTAGGCTGGCGCGCACATCGCCGGTCAATTCGAATTGGACAGGACGCCCGGTCTTCTGTTGCACCACGGTAGCCCGCGTTCGAATTTCCGGCCCTGTCACCAGGTCTCCGGTTTTAATTTTCACCAAGTCGCATCCGCGAAGCTTGCTGTCGATCGCAAGATCGAACAGGGCACGATCTCGGACTCGGCACTCCCGATCCAGAAAGAATTGGATAGCCCAGATCTGCTTCTGCGTTAGAGGGCGCTTGGTCCCAACAGTCTTTCCAGCATTCCATGCAGCCCGCCCTCGAGCTGCAGCATCGTATCGTGAGTATCCCATCGGAGTTCTCCTTTGGCCGTGATTGGCCAAAAGAGAAACGCTGAGACCGGCGGCTGCGGGGCCGATTGCTGCCTGTCCGGTTTCGGCGAAATCGCTCGATAAGCGGCCATCCGGCTGCCGACCCCATCCCGGTCGTTCGCGTTAATAGTCCTCGCTTTTGGAACCGGACCCTGCATGTGCAGTAGTCATTGGCGACCGCGTCATGTCCACCCGACGTTTTGCTATCTCGTCCTCCGCACTCTTATTACGCACGGTGCAGAACGTGATTGTAGGCCATGAGGGGCCGCCGCGTTCCCATCAGACACCAGTATTAAACGAGCAAGCGACTGGTTTGTTATGGTTCAATCGGCCTTGCGCAAGGCGGTATCGAAAGTACCCTCGACCTGACGGCAGTCGCTCGTGTCAGCTTCCGCGAGCATGCTTTCCCTGCGGCAGACGACGGCCGAGAAACTGCCCTTGGCGGCGGCGGCCCCGTCTTCCAGAGAAAGCACATCAAAGACGACTTCGGGGGCCGCCCCGCTGTCTTCGCTGAGATAGAAGGGCGGGCTCATCCCTTCCGGCCACCATGCAACTGACGGTTCAATGATGGAGGCATCGCTTCCCATCAGCGAAACCTCAATGGTCAGGACGTTGCGCATGAGGCTGTCGGCCTCGGGGTCGTGAGCCTGGATGGAGATAGAGGTCACCGGGCCAAAAGATCGAATTTCGGCGGTCGAGGACCCCTCGGAGGGCACATCGAGCGTTTCGCCCGCATAGGCCATATCGCCGATCGTAGCTTCGACTGAACCCACCACCGTTTTTGCAATTTGGCCCAGCGCAGGCTGCGCCAGGCACAGGGTGAGTCCGAATGCTGCCAGGATAGGCGCTGGATACAGTTTCATTGAAGACGTCCTTTTTATGCGCTTACGGGTACGACCAGCCGTCGTGCTCGATGCGGAAAATGCGCAGCGGGGCGTCAGGTCGGGTGGTGTCGCCGCGCAGGCGGAAGATGGCCGTGTGCCTCTGGCCGAAGTTTTCGACCTCGACATTGATTGTAATCATGCCGCGGAACATGGGCTGATCGGGGTCCGGCATCGGCTCGGAAACGCTGCCCTGGAAATCCTGCGCGCCTATGAGCAGGTCCGCGCCGGGCGGGCGGGATCGCAGCGCATCCCTGAATTCACTGGAGAAAAACACATCGGGCGCGGCCGGATCGCGATGGCTCACGCCCCGAGCAGGGTCATCATAGGCATATAGCGCCGCAACGAGCCCACGCGCGTGTTCGATCAGTTCGTCACTGGACCACGCGTCAGAGCCGGCCGTGGGCGCGGGAAGGATCTTTTCGACATCCATCACCTCCTCGGGCTCGTCATACCCTCCGCCATCCCCGAAAAGGACGTCATCATCGAAATCGGCAATCAGAAAGCGTTGCGCCACCCAGCCTGCCTTGCTCAAATCGGCGGAACGCATAAGACACCAGCGCGGCGGCAGGGCCGCGAGTTCGGCGTCGGTCATCGCCGAAAAATGCGCCATCGTGTAAAACGGAACGCAGGTGATCTGCTGCAATCCCCGCGCGTCATACGCAAAGGTCTCGATCACGGGATAGTTGGTGCCGGGCCCCATGCGGGCGTTGAGCACATCGTTGGCCCCAACATCTATGACCCGCCACGCGTCGGGACCGTGGCCGTCGATTTCGGCGTGAGCGGCCGCAAGGAAGCAGGGAAGCACAAGAACGGCGGCCGCCACAGCAAGCCATTGAGTCTTTTTGGCAAGAAACATGGTCATTCCACCTCCACGATGGCGCGCCCAAGAACGGCCTGTCCGCTGATATCAAGATACCGGATCTCATAGCGGCCCGGCTCATTTGGCATGGTCAATTCGACTGTGGTTTCCTCGCCGATGCGATAGGCTTCGATCCAGCTGAAATCGGCCTGATCGGCCCGGGCAAGCGCCAGGCGCTAGTCGGCGCTGTCAGCACCCCCGGACCAGGTAATGGTGATCGTCTCGCCGGAACCGGCCTGCGACGGAACAATCAAGCCCACACCATCATCGAGCGGAGCGTCAGCCCCAACCACTTCCAGCATGCGGCTGGAAATCGTGCGTGCGCCCTCCTGCAGAACATATCTGATCTCGTAAAGGCCGGGATCGGCAGGCGCGTCGAGATCTCCCTCAAGATCGTCCCTGACGTGGATATAGTCCTGGTAGCTTCCTTCATCGGCGCCAGCCGGAACAATGGTGATATAGTCCTGAGGATGAATGATCATAGACCAGCTTATGCGCAGCGGTGTTTGTGCACGCGCGACGTCCGGGCCTTGCAGGATCACCTCAGCCTCGAGGACCTCGATCGAGGCTGATGCCAACGTCCGAGAGCCTTCGTTCAGAACATACCGCACCTCGTAAAGTCCCGGCTCGGCAGGGGCGATCAGGCTGTTTTCCGCGTCGTCGCGCACGCGCTGGTAATTGGTGTAGGCGCCTTTATCCGCGCCCACAGGAACGATGGTCACGTAGTCCTGGGGATGGACCGAGGATGACCAGGAAACAGTGAAGCTCGCTCCGGTCGTGACCGTTTCCGGGGCCGAAACAGATATCTCGGCCTCGATCACCTCCACCGGGTCCGACGCCAGCGTTCTCGCGCCTTCCTCCAGCACATACCGCACCTCGTAGAGCCCCGGCTCGGCAGGCGCAGTCAAGCTGCCTTCCGTCTGGTCACGCACGCGCTGGTAATTGGTGTAGGTGCCTTCATCCGCGCCCACAGGAACGATGGCGACGTAGTCCTGGGGATGAATAGAAGACGACCACAAAACATCAAAACTGGCACCTGTCGTGACTTCGTCGGGAGCGGAGATTGAGACTTCGGCTTCGACAACCTCCACCGGGGTAGAACCCAATGCGCGTGTGCCCTCGTCCAGGACATAGCGCACCTCGTAAAGTCCCGGTTCGGCGGGCGCAGTCAGGCTACTCTCTGTATTGCCGTACACCCGCTGGTAGTTGCCATAAGTGTTTTCATCCGCCCCAACGGGAACGATGGTGATATAATCCTGCGGGTCGATCGTGGAAGACCATGCGACGGTGAAGCTGGCACCGGTGACCACTGTAGCGGGCACGTCAAGCTCGATCTCGGCATCGACCTGCTGTTCCGGTACGGGGTCAGGCTCCGTTACGGATTCGGGCGGAGAGAGCGGCTGAAGGTCGACAACGTTTTGCACATGAGCCAGCGCATCGCGCAGCTCATCGGCATTTTGCGCAGGCACGAACACCCCGCCCGTGTTCTCCGCAATACAGGCAAGGCCGGCGTGCTCTTCTTCGGTCAGATCAAAGCCGACCACATGGGCGGTAAAGTTCACCCCCTGCTGCGCCAGCTCTGCCGAGAGCGCACAAGGATCGGCCTGGCAGGTTTCCAATCCGTCCGAAATCAGGATCACGGTAGCCTGCGTGTCGCGATAGGAAAGCAGATCGGCGGCCTGACGAACGGACTCGGTGAGCGGCGTGCGCCCGCGCGGCGTGACCCCGTTGACCGTCGAAATGAAGGTCGCCCTGTCCAGCGGGGACGGTGCAATCAAGGTCTCGATGTCGGAGCAGTCTCCTTCGCGCCGGTGACCGTAGGCCACGAGCCCTATGTTTGCGCCCTCAGGCCAGGTGGCGATAAGATCACCCATGACCTCTCGCGCGATCTCGACCTTGGCGACGCCGGCGATCTGCCCCCACATCGAACCCGAGCCGTCGTAAACGACCACCACATCCTCGGATGCGGCTGCGATAGACGGCACCAAGCTCGAGGCGAGCACCAGCGGCAGGAGCGCGAAAAGTCTCATGATCAAATTTCCCTCGCAGTGTCGTGTCAGGCAGGTTGGGCGCTGGCATCGGGTTGAGCCTGGCTGCCGAATGCACGCGTCTTGAGGTCGCGGAACTTGCCCGACATCTGCTCAAGCCGTGCATCCCATTCGGGATCGGGTTGCTGGCCTTCGATTGTCTTGAAATAGACCTGCATCAGGCAGGTAATGGCGAACGGCTCTAAAAGCGCAGCCTTGACCGCCCAAGCGAACAGAAGCGCAAAGACGAACCCGCCTGCCGCCCACGCGCCCGGCATCAGGTAGACAACCAGTGCTGCGGGCGCGAGCATGACGAGGAACACCACAAAGCTCAGGAGATAGACGATGATGGAGAGCCAGGCGGCATTCTTGAGCATGACCTTGTAGTTCTGCCCATAAAGCACCAGCGCGTCCTTGGCCGAGGCCCACGGATTGGTCGAGCCAGTCCTGATGGCGTAGGCAAGGATAACTTCGTCGATAAATCCGACCGCCACTTGTAGAAAGGCATGCAGGATGCCGGTCAGTTGCCGGACGCCCGGTATCGGCAAAATGGTGAGTAGACCGCGGATCAGCCCGGTGACCGCTCGCAACACGCCTTTGATGAGTTGATCGACTGCAAGCAGCACGCTGGCCTGCGCGAACCGCTCCGTCACAACGACCCTGCCATGCTCGACCTGCGAGCGCCCCTCGGGCAGCTGCTTACCATCGATCAACTCTACCAGCACGGCGATATGGCCGGCCTTAGCGATGTAGAGGATATATTCGCGCGCCCAGTACATGACGGCCCCGACAATACCGAAACCGATCAGGCCGCCCCAGAAGGTCGAACCGGTCTGAAAGCCAGCATCGCCCAGGGCGCCTACGCCAAACCCGATTCCCGCGCCTGTGCCCGTCACAAGGATATAGGCCAAGGTAATAACGAAATAGACGGCCATCCTAAGCACAACGAAAGGCAGGGTCTGCATCATCAGACCAATTGCCCTGCCAACACTGAAATCCCACATGCATCCCCCAATTGCGCCCGCTCTCGTCTGGCGCGCGTTCTGAAGGTAATCGCGTCCAGGCTCGATTGAAAATAGAGCATTTGCTCTATTGGCAGCGCAGCACGGCGGTTACTTACCGCCGGCAAGTGTCGCGAGCTGCGCTTTGCTGGAGATGCCGAGCTTTTCGTAGATGCGCACGACCTGATTGCGCACTGTGGATGGTGATGTACCCAAGGCACGCGCCACCTGCTTGGTGGTCATGCCGGAGCCGAACAATCCAGCGACCTCACGTTCACGCGGAGACAAACTCGAAAGGGCGGGATGGATTGACAGGTGGACGAAATAATTGCTGCCGAACGGGGACAATCGAACATCCAGCATTTCGCCCCGCCAGCGATTGCCACGTTTAAGCGTGTCCATGACGTGAGCGGGTAGTTGCGCTATGCGCCCACCCCATTCGTGTTCGGCAAAATCGTCAAAGGGCCCCTGTGTGCACAGCACCCAACCTTCCCGGTCTATCAGCGCGATCGCTTCATGTTCCAGTGCCGCGCGACCGGTCCACAGTTCACGGTTCATACGCAGCGCCTGCGATAGATGTGGCATAAGCAGCTGCTTGAACCTGCGCTGGGTATCGCAGAACGTCATCGGTCTATTTTCCGCGCACAGACCCACGAAGCTAACATAGCCGTCCGTCTTTTCCCCGACGATCGTCGCCATCATGTGCGTGGCATCGAAGCGCTGCCAATGCTCATTAAAGGCCAGACTTGCGCGATAGTTTGGAACGTCATCGAAACGGGCGGTCGTGCCGAGACGATTGAGCGTCAGGTCACAGAAGGCATCCTCCTGGGCGACAGAGTCCCATTCGCCCAATATCGCCTCGCTTTGATTGAGAACCGTCAGGTCCGTAACCAGCCGGCCATTGGCCCAGCCACCGCCCCACACCCCGAAATCGAAAGGAATGAAGCGCTGTAGGTTTTGCAGCACCCGCAGGCGAAGTTCCTCCGGCCTGCATTCAGACGCATCATGGTATAGTTCCAGCAGAAAGTCGCTGACTTCAGATGCGTTTTTTGTTTCCCCCATAGCGACAGATCAACCTGAAAAGCTTCCCAAAGTCTGATACTGAGCATCTACGGTAACTAAACTTACGGCAAGCCCCTGAAGGTTATGCTGAAACAGTGCTGCCCGGTCACGCCGCCTCGACGCCCGGTCGTCTGCATGATAAAAGCCAACGCGAACGTCTGCATGCTCTACTTGGTCGCTGCAAGCTGCCCGCCTAAAACTACCTCATGCCGGTCACCAGCAGAGGATCCGCTGCGCCGAGGCATTGGCACAATTTGGAGCCGACAGCGGACTGACCGGTTCTGACATGGATGCGGACAAAGCCGACATTCAGCATCCGACGCCATTCCGGCCATTCGCGATTGGCTTCCGGAACGACCGATTCGAGCCCAAAGTACCAGTTACTGCACTATGCGCGAATGTCGGCCATCAATGATACTACGTCTACACACGCGCAATCTCACGGATCAGATCATTTGTCTCTGGTCTCGTCGTTTGGTGCCGATAACGAAGAGCAGAAACAGTTCGCGAAATTTCAAGGCCGTCGATGAGTATCGAAACGAGGCCCCTGTCTGCTGGAATTGCCGTGGTTGGCAAAATCACCGCGCCTAATCCCTGCCGCGCGAGTTCGACTAACCAATCCACGCGATTTGACCGATAGGCCGCGTAGAGTTCGTGACCTTGGTCTGCACATGCCCCATGCAACGCATCCCGCATTTCGCAATTGGGTCGATCGAGCATGTCAGTTTCAGCGAGTGTCGAAAGAGAAATAGCGTCTCGTTCAGACAACGGGTGCGACTTGGACACCACAACCTTGTAGGACTCGTCATAGAGCTGGTCTATTCGATAGAGGTCTTCACTGACCGTCGCCGCTGTGACAACGACGTCAAATTTACCCTCTCGCAATCCGGCCAGAAGCTTGGAGGCAGACGCCACGATCAACTCTATTTCGGCTTGCGGCAATCGTGTACGGAAGCGTTCCACGGCGGCTGAAATCCGGTTGTGACCAATCGTTTCGCCAACACCGACAGAAATAGGAACCCGCTCTAGTCGCGTGTGGCGGACGGCTTCTGCCTTAGCTGCCTGCGTTTCGTCATGCGCTTTCTGTAGCCTTGGCTGCATGAGTTTTCCGAGTGCCGTCAACCTGCATCCCGCGCGGTCCCTGACAAACAGATCACCCCCGAGCTCGTGTTCAAGTTTCTTGATCGCGGTCGTCAAGGACGGTTGGGAAACATTTGAGGCGCTAGCGGCATGGGTGAAGTTGCGATGCTGGCAGACAGCCAAAAAATACCTGATCTGGTTCATCTCCACTGCCACAGTCTCCGTCACTTTCCGCCATGAGGTTCACCATAGCACATGTCTATCAAAGAATAGAAGTTCGGGATTGGTGCCTGAGGCATTCGGCATGGGAAAAGGATGCATCGAAACCAAACACAACGACCTCTCAATCAGGAGGCGACCATGAAAGCCCAAATTCTCAAGACACTCGCCGCTTTGGCCTTGATCACGACATCTGCACCCGCACAGGAAACCCCAATGGAAAATCACACTGCCAGCTACATCGCCATGCTCGCCGCTGAAGGCCAGACCGAAGCATTCGCCGAATTTCTGGCCGGAGCCGCCCCGATTGTCGCGGACACCGAACCAGGCACCGTGCTTTGGTTTGCCTTACAAGCCGACGATACGCTCGCGATCTTTGATATCTTCGTGGATGAAGAAGCGCGCAATGCGCATTTCTCCGGCGCTATGGCCGCGGCTTTGAACCAAAATGCCGACGCGCTGGTCGCCGGGGGCTGGGACGATGGTGTTGTCGCGAATATCAACAATTCCGATGTCCTGTCGGTGAGGGAACCGGTTGATCTCTACTCGGCCACGACAGCCACGTACATCACGCTCGAAGCAGCACCCGGCAGAGGGCCGGAATTGGCAGCCTTGCTGACCGCAGCTGGTCCCATCGTCGGAGAAACCGAACCCGGCACATTGTTCTGGGCGGCGCTGCAGATTGACGAAACATCCTTCGCAATCTTCGACATCTTCACCAACAATGCTGGCCGTGAAGCACACTTTGCCGGTCAAGTCGCCGGGCTGCTGAACGAACGGGCAGCGGAGTTGGTCGCTGGCGGGTGGGACGACGGTGTGGTCGCTAACGTCCACAACTTCGACATCCTCGCCATCAAGTAACGCGATGTGACAGGAACAAGAGGCGCCTGGTGGAACGCATCAGGCGCTTTGCCGAACGAATTTAGATTCACCGTGAAGCGGTCGTTCGAGTAACTGCAGCGAATTAGCGCTTTGTCCACATAGCTGCATTCAGGGGCTGGTCGCGGGAACGGCAGGTTCCCACCCCGGTGTCGGCATCTGTGAACCTAGAGCCAGTGGAACGAAGCGGTCATCCGTGGTGAGCGAATGACCGCTCCAGCTCATATTTCGGTCCGTTCAGCCAGAAGCAAAGCATCCTCGATGTCCACACCGAGATACCGAACGGTATTCTCGATCTTGGTGTGGCCGAGCAGAATTTGGATGGCGCGCAGGTTTCCGGTTGCCTTGTATATCATCGCCGCCTTCGTTCTTCGCAGCGAATGCGTGCCATAGTCTGAGGATCGAAGACCAATGGCTGTGACCCATTCGTCCACCAGAAGGGCATACTGCCGTGTGCTCATGTGATTGCCGTGGTCAATACGACTCGGAAAGGCATAGTCACTGACACTGCCCCCTCGCTTCTCAAGCCATGAGAGCAGGCTGGCACGCACATCGCTGGTCAGTTCGAATTGAACTGGCCGCCCGGTCTTTTGCTGAACGACCATGGCCCGCGTTCGAATTTCCGGCCCTGTGACTAGGTCGCCAGTCTTGATCTTGACCAGATCGCAGCCGCGAAGCTTGCTGTCGATGGCAAGGTCGAACAGGGCACGGTCTCGAACCCGGCCCTCCCGATCCAGGAAGAAACGGACAGCCCAGATCTGCTTCTGCGTAAGAGGGCGTTTGGTCCCGACTGTCTTTCCAGCATTCCATGCAGCCCGTCCTCGGGCTGCGGCATCATATCGAGAGTATCCCATTTCAGTTCTCCTTTGGCCGTGATTGGCCAAAAGAGAAACGATGAGATCGGCAGCCGCGGGGCCGATTACGGACGGTCCGATTTTGGCTTTCAGGCCAGCAAAGCGGACGTCAAATCTTCTACTATCGGCTCGAACACTTTCCGGTTGCTTATGAATGCACAACTGTCAGGTGCAAAGTGCGCGGCGGTGCCCACTGCATTCGAGATACCGGCGCTGCAGACATATGTATACCAGTGCTATGTGGTACACCCCGAAACGAAACGTTGTGGTTTTGGAAAGGGTAGTCAGGCATTGGCGTTGGCGCGCCGCGATGACGATATTGCGGCGGCGGGAGGGGTGTGTAAATTATCGCGAGCGTGCCGGGTGGCAAGGCTGATCGACGCTTTGGCCGGAGGGAATGTGATTGAGCGGATTGGAGCGGCTCTCTCGGTCTTCGGCGGCGGCATTCGAGCTACTGCCGCATCCGGTTTGGATCGTTTCGCTGGCGACGCTGCGACCTGCTTAACCTTGGCAAAGGGCCTGGAGGTTCGCGCATTATTTCGGCGTTCTTGAGACTGACGAAGCCAGACCCTGGTCGATTGAAGAACAGCGTGTTCCAACTAATCTGCCCACCCCGTTTTGCCATAACTGTGGCTGGCGCGTTCCCGAAAGATCGGGATGAGCGAGCGGGCGATAGTGGTTGTTTCGCCTCTGATGACGGAAATCAGTTCTTCAGCAAGCGCTTGGCCGATCTCGAAGAAGCGGTTATCCAAGGTCGTGAGCGCGGGATAGACCACCGTGGCCAGATCGCTGTCGTCATAACCGATAACGGCGATATCCCTTGGCACGGACACGCCTTTTTCCCGCAGGAAGTTCATCGCACCGGCGGCCATATAGTCATTGGTGCAGAACACGGCTTCCGGCAGCTTGCCGCTTTCGAATATCCTGGCCATGGCGTCGTATCCGCCCGAAATCGTATAGTCGCTGTAAGACTTTGCGACGATCGTCCCACCCAGGTCGAGCAGAGCGTCCGACAGACCACGCTCGCGCTCTATGGCGCAGAGGTGTGACTGTGGGCCGTTGATCAGCGCTATGCTGCTGGCGCCGACCCCGACGAGTTCCTGCCCCACCATCTGCCCCCCCTCGTAGTCGCCGAGGTCGACGTAATTGCTATCTTCTGCATTGCGGCTCGGGCGCAACATCACATGGGGGTACCTGGCCCGGTGCAGCGCGCTGAGAAATGAATAGTCACGGGCGAACTGGGGAACGATGATAATGCCGTCGGCCGATCGATCGCCGACAACGTGATCGAAATATTCCGTGACGTCAGGCGCATCATGAGATTTCGTGGTGTAGCGTACGCCAAAACCATTGGCCTCGGCGACTTCGGAGACACCCAACATCAAGTAATAGAACAAGGCCGTGCGCCGGACGATGTCCGGGTGGCCATCAATGGTCATGATCACCATTTCGATGACGTTGCTCTTTCCCGTCATCAGCATCCGTCCGGCCTTGCTCGGGACGTAATTGAGCTGCTTTGCGGCAGCGAGAACTCTTTCGCGCGACGCCTTGCCGACCGGTCCGTTGTTTATGGCGGCGGACGCCGTGGCCATCGATACACCGGCCAATGCAGCAACTTCTTTGAGGGTAGACATTCTCCTGCGTTCTCCATCTCTGAAGTCATAGTCATTCAGAGACATCGTGGAATCGACCTTCCTGCGCAAGCAAGTTCTTGAGCGTGAGCGGGCTCACATCGTCAAAGGTTTGAAAATCGATTCTCACATTGGGCGTGTAGCCGCAGGTATGGCAACGCGTGATGCACCGCAGGACCCGCACGCGGTCGCCCGGGCGCAGTTGGTCGGTCGCCGTGTCGTGCAAGGCCTTCGCCGATTCGAGCAGGCGCAGGTTGGTGCTACAGAAGTCTACGATCATGACATCTTCCACGATGGGGTGGCCGGCCCCTAAAGCGCCGGCCACCCCCGGGTTGTCAGACGCCCCACTGGCACGAGTGGGCGAAGTGAGTGAGGAACTCCGGACCGTCCTTGCGGATGATCACATCGTCCTCGACGCGGCTACCGCCGACGCCCGGGATCTGGACCGTCACTTCGTACGACACGCTCATGTTTTCCTCGAGGATCACATCCGAACCCATGGACGGGATTTCTTCCTCGGGATCCATGCCGGTGCCATGGCCGCATGAGCGGCCCTCGCCATTGCCATGCAGATATCCGCGCTGTTCGAGGACTTCATTGATATACTTGTCCGGTGCGGAGGCTTTGTTGCCGGCCTTGAGGTGCTTTGTGCCGGCCAGCCATGCTTCCAGCGTCACATCGAGCAGTTCCTGCTGCTTGGCGCTGACTTCACCGAAGGCCACGCCACGCGCCATGTCCGATGCGTAACCGTTAAACCGGCAACCGATGTCCACGAGGAGGAGTTCGCCCTTGCGGATAACCTTGTCGCGCGGTCGGGCCAGGAAGTACTTGGCGGAATTCTCGCCAGACTGGACCATCATGTCGAAGGCCTGGCTGTCGGCACCGTTCGAGAACATCGAGGTGTAGCAGATCCGAACGGCTTCACGCTCGGTCATGCCTTCCTTGAGATTGTCGCGCAGGTCCGCAAGCCCACCGTCGGCCAGGCGGCCGGCGATCTTCATAAGGCCAATCTCGGTCTCGGACTTGATCGACTTCAAACTGTCTGTCGTCAGATGATTTGGCGCAATTTGTTGCGTTGAATAGAGGAGCGTTGGCCTCGTCTGTGGGTTGATTTTATGCGGCGAGATTGCGGTGTTGCAAGCGCCGATGCTCGATGGTCTGTCGTTTGATCCTTTCTCTCTGTTTGATGATGGTTTGTGCCCTGCCGAAGTAGGCGTCGGCCGGGGTCACGTTGTCGAGGCTCTCGTGGTAACGCTGGTGGTTGTAATGCTCGATGAAAGCAGCGATTTGGGCCTCGAGATCCCCCGGCAGAAAGTAGTTTTCCAGTAGCACCCGGTTCTTGAGTGTCTGGTGCCAGCGCTCGATCTTGCCCTGGGTCTGAGGATGACAGGGTGCACCGCGCACATGGCTCATCCGGTTGGCCTGGATGTAGTTGGCCAGTTCCCCGGCGATGTAACTCGGGCCGTTATCGCTGAGCAGCCGAGGCTTATGGTGGACATGGGCCCGATCGCACCCTGAAGCTGCCAGTGCCAGGTCCAAAGTGTCGGTGACATCCTGTGCCCGCATCGTTGAGCACAACTTCCAGGCGATGATGTAGCGGGAATAATCGTCGAGCACGGTGGAGAGATACATCCAGCCCCAGCTGAGGATCTTGAAGTAGGTAAAATCGGTCTGCCACATCTCGTTGGGCCGGGTGGTCTTGGTGTGGAAGGCATCGGCAGCCTTGATCACGACATAGGCCGGGCTGGTAATCAGGTCGTGGGCCTTCAAAAGCCGGTAAACGCTGGCTTCAGACACGAAGTAGCCCTTATCGTCGGTGAACCGAACCGCCAGTTCCCTGGGGCTCAGTTCGGACTGTTCCAGCGCCATCTCGATGATCTGATCATGGATGGCGGTCGGGATCCGGTTCCACACCCGGCTGGGCGCCGATGGCCGGTCCTCCAGCGCCTCGGGCCCACCATTGAGGTAGCGGTCATACCAGCGATAAAAGGTCCGGCGCGCGATGCCCAGATTATCGAGCGTGCGTGTTGCTGGCAGATGGGATTGCTCGACCAGCCTGATGATCTCGAGCTTTTCGGATGCTGGATACCTCATGCGTCGTCGTCCCCATCCGCGATCATGCTTTTTTTGAGCAGACGGTTTTCCAGCGTCAGATCGGCAACACACTCCTTGAGCGCTCCGGCCTGGCGGCGCAGTTCCTTGACCTCGTCGGTGGTGGCAGCACGGGCTGTATCGCCAGCAAGCCGACGCTTTCCCGCTTCCATGAATTCCTTGGACCAGGTGTAATAGAGGCTCTGGGCAATGCCTTCCTTGCGGCACAGCTCGGCAATGCTGTCCTCTCCACGCAGGCCATCGAGCACAATGCGGATCTTGTCTTCTGCAGAAAAGTGCCGCCGTGTCGCGCGGCGGATATCCTTGACCACCTGTTCGGCGGGCTTCTTGGCTTTCGAGGGTTTTGATCTCATCGTCGTTCCTTCGTCACTCCGACGAGACCAAAACCCTCCTTACATCACAAGATCAAATCTGTGCCATCGGTGCTGACGGGGTACACCTCCTATAGACCCGCCAGCGCCTGATCGACGTCCGCGATGATGTCGTCGATATTTTCAATGCCCACCGAAATGCGCACAAGGTCCTCCGAAACGCCTGCCAATCTCAGTTCATCGGCATCGAGTTGGCGATGAGTGGTTGTGGCCGGATGGCACGCCAGGGATTTGGCATCCCCGATATTGACCAGCCGGTAGATCATCTGGAGTGCGTCGATGAATTTCCCCCCCCGGCTTCACGTCCGCCAATGACCCCGAAACTGACGATCCCCGACGCCTTGCCGCCAGCGATCTTGTCACAGATGGGTTTATATCGACTGGTGTCGAGCGCTGCGTAGTTCACCCAGTTTACCTTTGGGTGGGACTGCAAATGTTGCGCGAGCTTGAGCGCGTTTTCGCAGTGGCGATCCATACGCAGACCCAATGTTTCGAGTCCCATCATAATGAGAAATGCATTGTGCGGGGACAGCGCGGCGCCGGTGTTGCGCAGCGGCGCGACCCGGCAGCGACCGATGTAGGCAGCTGCACCAAGCGCCTCAGTATAGACAACGCCATGGTATGACGGATCAGGTTCGTTGAGGATTTTGAAGCGCTCCTTGTGCGCCGCCCAATCGAACTTGCCCGAATCCACAATCACACCGCCAATTGCATTGCCATGGCCGCCGATATATTTGGTCAGCGAGTGCACGACGATATCGGCGCCGAACTCGAACGGACGGCAAAGAAACGGCGTTGCGACCGTGTTGTCCACGATCAGGGGCACGCCGTGACGATGGGCGATTTCGGCGAGCTTTTCGATGTCCACGACATTGCCAGCCGGGTTGCCGATCGATTCGCAAAAGACCGCCTTGGTGTTTTCGTCGATCAACGCATCGAATGCATCGAGATCGTCACCTGGAGCCATACGCACTTCGATGCCTTGGCGCGGCAGGGCGTGCATGAATAGATTGTAGGTACCGCCATAAAGCTGGCTCACCGACACGATGTTATCGCCCGCCCCCGCAATTGTCTGGATTGCATATGTGATGGCAGCCATGCCCGAGGCGACCGCAAGAGCACCGACGCCCCCTTCGAGGGCCGCCATGCGCTGCTCGAGCACCGCAGAGGTTGGGTTCATGATGCGCGTATAGATATTGCCTTCAACCTTTAGGTCGAAAAGGTCGGCGCCATGCTGGGTGTCGTCAAATGTATAGGAGGTCGTCTGATAGATCGGCACAGCGGCCGCCTTGGTCGTCGGCTCTGGCGTGTACCCATGGTGAAGGGCGAGAGTTTCGAGTTTCATTAAATTTCCTCCGTACAAGACACTGCCATGATAGGCTGCGCCATTCCAGGACACCACCAGTTGGCGCTTAAATTATGCCGAGCGCAGACATGGCATCGGCAACCCGGACAAATCCCCCGATATTGGCGCCCGCCACATAATTACCTGGCAGACCATACTCATCGGCGGTATGCGCGCAGTGGTCGTGAATATCCTTCATGATTTCGGCAAGGCGTTCTTCGGTCTGTTCAAACGTCCAGGAATCGCGCGAAGCGTTTTGCTGCATTTCGAGCGCACTGGTGGCAACCCCGCCCGCATTGGACGCCTTGCCCGGACCAAACAGGATTCCCGCCTCTTCAAACATGCGCACAGCCTCAGGCGTACACGGCATGTTGGCACCCTCGACAACGGCGACAACACCGTTTTCAACAAGCGAGCGGGCGTCCTTACCCGTCAGCTCGTTCTGGGTTGCGGCAGGAATGGCGAGGTCGCACGGTACGGCCCATATCGATCCCGAGGCGTTGTAATGAGCCCCATTGCCCTTGAGCTCGGCGTATTTCTCGATACGCCCGCGCCGCCTTTCTTTTATCTCTTTTAAGAGCACGATATCGATGCCGCTCTCATCGACGACGTACCCGCTGGAGTCCGAACACGCCACTACCGTAGCGCCCAGTTCGATGAGCTTTTCCATCGTATAAATGGCAACATTGCCCGAACCCGAAACAACGGCCCTTTGCCCGGAAAGATCGGTTTTGCGCATGCGTAGCATCTCGGCCAGAAAATAGACGGCGCCGTAACCGGTGGCTTCCTTACGAACCCGCGAGCCGCCCCAGCTCAGCCCCTTGCCGGTCAGAACACCCGATTCATAGCGGTTGGTCATGCGCTTGTATTGACCAAACATGTAGCCAATCTCACGCTGTCCCACACCGATGTCACCGGCCGGAACGTCGGTATATTCCCCGACATGGCGAGAAAGTTCGGTCATGAACGCCTGGCAAAACCGCATGATTTCTGCGTCGGACTTGCCCTTGGGGTCGAAATCCGACCCTCCCTTGCCGCCGCCAATCGGCATACCGGTCAGGGCATTCTTGAAGACCTGCTCAAAGCCGAGAAACTTCACGATGCCCAGATTGACGCTTGGGTGGAACCTTAGCCCACCCTTGTAGGGTCCCAATGCAGAGTTAAATTGCACGCGGAAACCTCGGTTGATCTGCACATATCCCTGATCATCGGTCCATGACACGCGGAAGATGATCTGTCGTTCGGGCTCGCACAACCGTTCGATCAACCCTGCACTGCCATAGTGGGGGTGTTTGGCAACAACCCGTCCCAGGCTGTCGAGCACTTCGCGAACAGCTTGATGAAACTCGTCTTCGCCAGGGTTACGTCGAAGGACTTGCGAATAGACAGGACCGAGGATGTCGTCGGTAGCGCTCATTGTTGAAATACCTTTTGTTGGGCGTGCGGCGCAAGGGCAAGTGGTTTGCCCTTGCGCCCAATCGCCATCGCGCGGGTCATGGGGCCGACCGCACGACAGCAATGGAAATCACGCGGCAGAGGGACCGGGATCATCTCCCGGCCGCCGGCCTGAGCGGTGAGACACGGGCTGCCGGCTATCGCCCCGGCTTGCGACCAGATGCAGATCGGATGGTTTTCTGCGGGCCTTGCTTTCGGCCTCTGGCTGGTAGAGCACAGTGTGGATTTCGAGCGCGACGACGCGACCGCCAAAATCAATCTCGATCTTGTCTCCCGCTGCCTGGCCAAGTAGCCCGATACCCCGAAGGCTGGCCACTGACTGGTGGTCCTGGCCCGGGACGTAGTGCTCAAGGGTTACCAGTCGGCGCTCTTGCGGCCATTCCTCATCCACCGTGAAGGCGACGCGAGAGCCAATTGTCACGATCTCGCCGGGCAGATCGTCGGCAAACACAATTTTGGCGAATTGCATTTTCTTGCGGATGGCAGCGATCAGCAGCTCATCGTCACCTAAGTGGTCGGCGAGCATGGTTTCCAGGATTGCAAAATCGCGCGGTGTAAGTCTCGGCAGCATGGCAGGGCTCATGAAATGGACCTCTGGTTGAAAACAGGGCAGAACACGGGACCAGACCGACCTCATGACGGCCTGGCCCTATGCTCCGAACTTGAGCACTGCTTTCACTGCGATATGGACGTCCATATTACTGGCTCTGCTCAACGCGGACGACGGTCAAGGACAGCCGACGGCCGTCAAGGGCGGTCCAGGGAATGCTTTGTCCTTCGCGCAACCCGATCAGGGCAGCACCGATCGGGGTGAGCACGGACACTTTTCCCGACGAGATGTCCGCTTCGCCGGGGAACACCAACTGATAGGTACGGTCAAAGCCATCGGTCGTGGTAAAGGAAACAACCGACCCCAGCCGCACGGCATCTGCGGGCAGCTTGGACTGGGCCACGACGCGGGCGCGATCCAGTTCGTTCATGAGCTGGTCGGCAACATTGGCCATGGGGCCGGTGATACCGTTCGCCATGGTCATCAGTTTTCCATGATCCTCGACACCAAGGATCAAACGCGGCAAGGCCGCCGATTTCATTGCAGTTTGAGACATGATTGCACACGATCTCCGCCAGGCATTGTGCCGGCGGTCCGAAATTTCAGGAGATTGTGAAGGCGCCAAAGGCGCTGATCGTGCAAACGATGAGCGCACCTCCCGAAGCTCGGAAGGCGCGAATGGCCGAGCTTCGGGCTACAGTCCTATTACGGGCTGTCCCATGAGCATTTTCTGAAGTGTCAAACGCGCTCGGATCATCATGAGACCATTGCTAGCTCTTTGGGCAGGGAAGTCAAGCGAGCCCCTCTGCATGCGACCGAGGGTCGCCGGTCACATGCGCTCCACCATATCAAACCCATAGATGGCACCGGGACGAGGAAACCGAACAGGCCAGTGATCTGGCAGTGGCTTTAAGCACCATGGGCACCGCACGGCAGCCCGTGGAATGGTTTCGGTACAATGACGACATGTGAAAGGACTGAGAGAATTGCGCACACCGGCCTCCGCTCGCGCTTGCGAGAAAGTAAAATGACAAGGACCACCAGGCCCGAGGCGGTGTGTTGGCGCTAACGCAATACACATTCCCCGCCCCGGGGGGCAGAGAGTGCGCCCATTGGCGTCCTGGTGCAGGCGGTTTGGATCGATGTGCGGAGCATGGTTATTCACATAGCATCAGAAGTTCTTTTTGCAAGTCACCGTGCCTGCGGTGCGGCGCGACAAAAATTCCCAGTTGACTTAATCCAAATCAACGCTAGCTTTGCTCGGCCATGAACACTTGTCATTTAACACCCATTTGTCGGCTTGTGTGCAGCGACCGGGATGCCTGACCCGGAAGCTGCGAAACACTTCGCGCTTCCGGGACAATACTCACGACAACTTTAATTCTTTGGTCAGCAGCAAGGCTGCCTGACGGAGGTTCGTGATGGCACTCGCAAGTGTTTCGTTCGAAATAGATTTCACAATCGATAGGACATCCAGATCGCGCAAGGCAGCCTTGAGCTCTCTGGCTCAACGCATTGGGTCGTGCAGACCCGACATCTCTCCACATGATATCAGCAACTGCCTTCTGGCGCGTGAGAAGCTGGGATCAACAGCCATCGGCTCGGGCGTTGCAGCGCCCCATACAATCTTCAAACAGAGCTGCCCGCCCCTGGTCCAGGTCACCCAACTCAAATACCCTATCGACTTCGACGCAAGTGATGGCACTCCGGTGGATGTGTTGTTGTCTGTTGTGGGCAATCGCCATGATTTGCGCTGGCTGCACCTGGCTCTCCCCCGCTTTGCCAAACTGGCAGAGGCGCCCGAATTGGCCGCTCGGTTGCGCGCAGCTAAATCTGCTTCCGCAGTCGAAGATGTATTGGCAAGTGTAGGTATCTACTCAAGCCGTACCCTGCCCAACAAGGCAGCATAGCGCCATGATTCTTTTAACGCGCTGGAGGCGTTCTCAAACAGGAGGATGGCCCTGGTCGGCACATAGTTGCGACCAGGGGTGACATTTTCACTGATCCCAATCAGGGATTTTTTTATTCGGAGTTCGCCAGCAGTTGCGAACCTATTGAAAGCTCTCAACATGGCAAAGCGCAAGGGCGATCAGCAGCGCCTACAACCCAAAAAGAAAAAGCAGAAACAAACCCCCGCTCCCGAATCGATCAGTGGTCTGCTCGCCCCGGAAGCTGGTAAGCGAAAAGGCAAGTAAGCACCGGGGGCAGAAAAACGCTGCCCCCATTCTTTGTGATGATGAGTAACAATATGCTGTCTCGCCGCCCGTTGCCTGCTCCGGCAAACACCAACGCTTTGTCTGGCTCGGTCTGGCAGGCCGCCCTCCCTCTGATAATCTTGGCGCTGGGCCACACAATTTCCAACCTTGTGCGAACGCTTCCGGCGGTCTCTGCTGATCTGGTCGCTCAGGACCTATCGGTGTCGGCGGGCGATATCGCAGCAATGACCGGATTTTATCATCTGGCGTTTGCTGCCGGACAGATTCCGGTCGGGGTCGCTCTTGACCGCTACAGCGTCAAAGCCGTCATCAGCACCCTCTTGGGCATCATTGTCGCAGGGTCGGTCTTTGCTGCGTTTATCCAAGGTCCAGTGGGCTTTGTCATAACGCAGATCATTGTGGGCATCGGGTGTTGTGGCATGCTCTTGTGTCCCCTCACTTACGCCGCACGAACGACCGATCCGAGCCGGTTTGCCCTCTGGTCAGCCGCGATTTTGGCGATAGGCAACACCGGCATGGTGATCTCGGCAAGCCCAATGGCATGGCTCATCGAGCACTACGGTTGGCGCCTGGCCTATGGTTTGCCCGCACTGTTTGCGCTGATCGTGCTCGTCACTGTGCAATTGACCATTCGGCCGGTGCGGCCCTCCCAAGAAGTGCCTGCCAGCGTGGGTTCGGAAATCAGGGAAGTGCTGAAGATTGGCATCTCCCCAGTGCTTCGCGGTGTAATCGTTCTCGCCTTTGTGTCTTTTGCGGTGATGATCGGCGTGCGCGGCATGTGGGGCGGCCCATGGTTGATGGAGGCCAAGGGTATGGCGAGGGTCTCAGCAGGCAATGTGTTGCTCGTTTTAACGCTCATGCTGATTGTCATGCCGATGGCTATTGGGCTCATCGAAAAGCGTTTTGGCCGACCTTACATGTTGCTCGCGATTGGCCATGTGCTTGCAGGAGTGGCTCTTGTCCTTCTCCCGACCGGGGCTGATAACGGATTTCTCGCGCTCGCAATGGGCGTTGATGTTCTATCGACACGTTTTGATATCACCTTGATCGTCGCATTCGGTGTCGTCATCTCGGTCCAGCCACTCCTCTTCGCGCTCGGACGCGCCTCCGTCGAACCCCGGCATGCTGGCAAGGCGCTTTCGGCGGTCAATTTGTCATTTTTTGTCGGAGCGGCAGTTATTCAAGCGGTGTCAGCTCCCGTGAGCGCATCACTCGGTCTGGCGGGGATTTTTGTGTTTCTTGGCGTGCTCAGCATCTTGGGTGGCTGCGGGCTCTGGTTCTTTCGCAACGTCGGAGCCAAAAATGTCCAATGACTTGTGCAGCAAAAAGATCATCATGCTGACAAGACCGTACGGCCAGGCATATAGATCCCCAGGCCTGGCTCGCTGACGTGCTCGCCCGCATTGCCGACATGCCGCAGAGCGAGCTGGGAGAACTTCTTCCTTGGAATTGGGCCCCGCGGGCCATGACCAAGGCCGCCTAACCTAGCTTTAGCGACGAGCAATAGCCGCCGTGGTCCTCACCGAAGGCGTAAGCCTCCGTTGACGACCGCAGCTATTTCGCTTTTGCCCTGGGATTCCACTTGCGGGCGTAGCGCTTGAGTTCTCCTTCGATGGCATCGACATCAACCAGACGTGGATCGAAGCCGTTCTCAAGATACCATTCACGCATTTCGGCATGATCGTCATGGCTTGGGTCGTTGATCGCTTCGAGGAAGAGTTCGAAGCCCGGAGGGCCGCCAATGTCTTCGGGCGGGGTCCGTCCCTCGGCCAGGATCAACTGGGGATACAGGGCACCGGGCTCGGGCTCGCAGATAAAGTTGATCCGAATGGTGTGCTCCCAGCCATCACCGAAGTCATAGAGATAGGTGATGGCACGAGCATTTGTTTCCTGAAGAACCCGGAGCAGTGTTGCCTTGGAGGCGTCGCGAAGATCGGTGCCAAAGTCATGATCGGGAACGCCCCACCCGATATCCTGGTAGCGGAACTCGTAGAGATGGCTATCGGTCCAGCCAAAGGCGATCTGCAAGACGATGTGGAGCCGATCCATGCGCAGGTTGAGCGGCACGATCAGTTTGCGCCTGACCTGCGGCTCGACGTCCTCGAGAATGACGGTGATGGTGGCAACGAAGTGGGATGCAGGGCTCATGCAACGAGCTTAGCGGCATCCTTGTCAGCGTTCCAGTTCCAGGGAAGCAGTTCCCCCAGCCGGTTCTGCGGCATGTCGGCGATGCGGGCGAGCACGTCGGCGAGCCAGGCTTGAGGATCGATATCGTTGAGCTTGGCCGAGACAATGAGGGTGTACATGAACGCGGCCCGGCGGGCACCGCGGTCCGAACCGGCGAACAGCCACGCTTTTCTGCCAAGGGCAATTCCGCGCAGAGCCCGTTCTGCCGCGTTGTTCGAGAGGCATATGCGGCCATCCTCAAGGAACGCGGCAAAGCCTGTCCAGCGCGCGAGCATGTAGTTCATGGCCTTGGCCACGGGAGCGTGACGCGATAGCTTTTCGCGCTCGGTCATCATATAGGCATGCAGCTCATCAACCAGTGGCGTGCAAAGCCGCCGCCGCTCGGCAAGGCGCTGATCGGGCGGCAGGCCATAAAGATCGCGTTCGATGGCAAAGATCTCGTCGATCCGGCGCACCGCCTCGAGCGCCACCGGGGATATGGCGCCGCCCTTGCTCTTCTTCTTTCTCACCCTCTCGATATCGGCGAGCTCGAACAATGGTCGTCGTCCGTGCGCCCAGCAAAAGGCCGGCTGGATGGGCTCACTGCGGCGTTCGGGATCGAACAGGCCGTTGTAACCGGCAAAGGCGTCCACCTGCAGGATGCCGGAATAGTTGGCAAGATGGCTTCTTGGATGTTCGCCCCTGCGATCGGGTGAGGCGTAGAACAGAGCTGCCGGACCGTCAGCGCCGCCGAAGGGACGATCGTCGCGTACGTAAGTCCACACCCGACCCGTTCTGGTCTGTCCCTTGGCCAGGATCGGCACCGTGGTGTCGTCCCCGTGCAAGCGATCGGCGGCCATCACGTGATCGGCGATCAGATCATGGAGCGGCTTGAGCGCCACCGTTGCAGCGCCAATCTGGTCGGCGAGCGTGGAGAGGCCGATGGGCACGCCCTCGCGGGCGAAGCGCTCGGACTGGCGGTTGAGCGGCTGATGCTGGCCGAACTTTTCAAAAAGGATCGTCGCCAGAAGATTGGGGCCGGCAAAGCCACGCGGGGTGGGATGGAACGGCGCCGGCGGCTGGCTGATCTTTTCGCAATCCCGGCAGCTGAACTTCTCCCGTACCGTCTGGACCACCTTCCACTGACGCGGGATCACTTCGAGCGTTTCGGTCACGTCCTCGCCCAGCTTGACCAGGTGATCGGACCCGCAGCATTCACAGGCTTGCGGTGCCGGCACCACGAGGCGCTCGCGCGGCAGGTGTTCGGGAAAGGCGCGCCGTTGTGCCCGCTTGCGGGTAAAGGCTTGGACCGAAGTGGTCCTGACTGCGGCCATCTCGGCGGCAAGCTCGTCTTCGGTGGCTGCTGCTTCGAGATCCTCGAGTTCGAACTCGAGCTGGTCGAGCAGCTTGGCCTTCCTCTCGGAGCGCTGTCCATAAAGACTGCGCTTGAGCTTTTCGATCTCGAGCTTGAGACGGGCGATCTCGGCGTCGCCATCGGTCTTTTCTGCAACAACCCGCGCCGCTTCGGCTTCCGCCAGATCAGCACGCTGTTCGGCTGCGGCAAGTGCAGCGCGAAGGGCAGCAATCTCGGCGTTTCCGGCAGGTTCGACCATGCCGTGACCTTACCAGAATCTGGTCCTCGCCACGAGCTGGTTGGACCCGTTTTGCACCAGATGAGTCACCGTGTCGCGGTGCACTATGGTCATCCCGCCGAGAGTGGCCGCCAGGTCTTTTGCGGCATCCGCCAGTCGATCCCTTCAAGCAGATATCCGAGCTGGGCGGGCGAGATCGTCACAACACCATCGGCCGGCGAGGGCCAGAGGAAACGCCCGCGCTCGAGCCGTTTGGTGAACACGCATGCGCCCTGACCATCATGCCAGATGATGCGAACCAGATTGCCCTTGCGACCCCGGAACACGAACAGATGTCCGCCATGGGGATCGCGCTTGAGCACCTCCTGCACCACCAGCGCCAGAGAGTTGAACCCCTTGCGCATGTCAGTGTGGCCCGCTGCCAGCCAGACCCGCGTCCCGCTCGGAACCGGGATCATCGGTCCACCACATCGAGCAGGCGACCCAGCACCTCAGGTGCAATATCGGAGCGCATGATCATGCGGCGACCATTGCGCAGCACGATCTCGACAGGACTGGCTGAACCATCCGTGGGCGGCTCTGGTGGAAGGCTGCCATCGCTGGCATGACCCCCACTCCCATCCAAGCGCACCGGATAAAACGAAGGCGCCTCGTGACCTAGCTGTCCCTCGCGATACGCCTTGCGCCACGCAAAAATCAATGGCACCGCAATGCCATGCCGTCGCGCGGTCGCCGAACCCATTCGCGGGGCCGACAAGCTTTCTTCAACGATCCGGATCTTCTCCGCATCACTGAACCGCCGGCGCCGGCCTGTGTCCACAATCTCGAGCCGCTCGACGCGACTTTTGTCAGTAAGGATATCCATACTGATAGTTTGCTACCAGATCGGCCCCTCGGGCCAAGGCGGCCCTCAACGGAGGCATACCCGAAGGCTTACCATCCGGATGGTCCAAAGTGCGTAGCGGCTCAGGTTGGCCGGACATGCACGACCGCCACAATTTGAGGCGGGCGAAACCCCGCCCCATTGCATGCAGATTTTCTATCGATAGAACTGGATCGTTTTAGATATACCCTCGACAAGGCTTATGGGCTCCGGCAACACCAGCCTAGTTTCCTGAGACGGACCGGCTTGTGGCACGATTGTTGGAAGTGCCGGGCCGGTTGCAGATACATTCGCACCAGGTACAAGGTTTCTGATTGTATCTAGCACAACGTCAACGGTCACGATTTCGCCGTTAAGATCCAAAGCTTGCGCGCCCTCGAACGGCTCGTTAAGGGCAGCCAAATATGCTGAAACCACTTCGTCCACATACACAAAGCCAGCAGTGCCGGTAAACGGGATTGTATAAGACTGCCCGGATGCCGCGGCTTTACAAGCAAGAGTGATGCCTGCGGATAGACCAACCTCACGCCCCGGTCCATAGACCACAAACGGTCTTAGACCCACACTAGAAAGTCCATGATCATTATAGTAAGCGCGAGCTGACCCCTCGTTCGCAAGCTTAAAGGCACCGTAGTGAGTATCCGGTTTCGGGAAGCTCTCGCCCCCGGCTCCGAACACCGCAGCTGAACTCGTGTAGACCACACGGCTAATGCCATGGCGGCGTGCCGCCTCAAATACATAAAGCGTTCCCAGCACGTTTATCACGGCTCCCCGAATGGGGTTTTCCTGACAGGCAGGAGTTAATACGCCCGCAATATGACATATACTTGAGCAGCCGGTCGCTGCTTCAGATACAAACGCCTCGTCGGAAACATCGCCCTGCAGCCACTCAACTAACGAGGCCTTCTGTCCGAGCATATCAATGAAGTCTCCCGGCATGGAGTTGGTATCAATCGCTCTAATCGAAACGCCCTCAGCAACAAGTCTCGAAATTACGTGCCGCCCAATGAAACCGCCACCACCAGTCAATAATACTTTCATATTCTTTCCTCGGCTTTATTAAGCCATCACAGTGTGTGATAGACGATATACTGCGGTTTTGGCGGCTTCAGCACTGCCAAACTTCCCACGGAGCACCTCATAAACCTCAGCGACGTCCACCGTCGTGAACATCTCCACTAAGACAATCCAAGCACTCTCTGTCTCGTTTTGCTGCCCCCGCAATGCCCGCTCAGCAGTCGGCAGTTCGCTTATCGACGGCGACGACTTCGCAAGCGTGACCGCAACAACGCTGGACAATTCATAGAGTTCAAGTACCAACCTCTGCATTTCTGCATTATCTGCTGAAGATTCTGGTACTTGGACCGTTACAACAAAACCGCCGTGCCCTGCACCCAAGTGCAGCACTACACTTGCCGCCGCTCGATCGAAATTAGTCAGGTTTGGCTGAACTTTTACCGTCCAGTCCGAAGGGCTGTTCAACCTGCTAAGGTACTCTACTGAACCGAACACTTTAATGTGGTTCGCTTCATAGAGAGTGAAACATTCAGGTTCAGAACCATCAATGCTCATAAACCGCCTGCCTGATACAAAACCTGGCACGCTAACGCGCTCAGCAAGGTGTTCGATGCTGTGCCATTTCTCGAACTCCAGGGAATAGCCTGGCGTAATATCGTGCCATATCGCCAAAATACCTGCGATGCGCATTGCCTATGCCTTCTCCATTAACTTAACGATTTTTTCTCGACCGCTAATTAAGTCTCTGACCGGTTGTTTTGAGAAAATTTCCAGAACAACATCACAATCGATCTGATATTTCTTAACAGTGTCAATTACTTCGCTAAAGTTGATACTTCCATCCCCTATAGGATCATGGCGCCACTCTTTTTCTTTAGCGTCAGACAAATGCAGAACTTTTATGACGTCACTGAGTATGCATATACCTTCCGCCGGATCTTCATCTACCGCCACAGCGTTAGCGACGTCATAGAGAACCCCGGTATCCGGATATTCGTCCGACAAGGTTCGGATGCTTGACGCCGTTGATAGGAGACTTTGCGGATGGTTCTCTACAATCACGCGCACGCCTTGCTCTTGAGCACGAGCCAGAATTCTTCTGAAACTGGGGAGAAATACCCCCTCAAGATAGCCTGACGGCGCCTCCAATAGAGAATGTCGCCGTCCAGCAACGAGCGTAATTGACCTACTCCCCAATTTGGCAGCGAAATCTACTAGTTCCAAATAGGCCCGGCACGAGTATTCCGCAAGTTCACTAATCGGACTGGCAAGATTATATTCGCTAGCGGGTAAATCTATGGAAATTAGGTCAATGCCGTTAGCATCGAGGACATTCCGAATTCGCTCCGCTTCTCTGTCGTGAAACATTTCTACGTGCGGGGGAGAAACCAGAAGCTGAATTTTTCGGAAACCCTCGCTGTGCAGCTCTTCAATGCAGTCACTTGCGCGTCCGTGCCAAACCAGGCTGAACGTGTGCGCTCCAATCTCGTTGTTTAAAACGGCCATTTTTACTGCCTCACCATTTATCCAAATCCGAAGAAATTAGGCAGCGATGTTGATATTTGCGGAACTGCAACAATAACACCGATTGCTACCAGCTGTATTAGAAGCATCGGCCACACATACTTAACAATATGCCAAGTTTTTATGCCGGATATACTACTCACAACAAATAAACACATACCCATAGGCGGCGTCACTAATCCCACCATTAGCGTTGAAATTACAATCATCGCGAAGTGAATAGGGTCGATGCCATAACTAATTGCCAAGGGATGCAATATTGGCACGAGTATCAATATCGCCGCCGCACCTTCAAGAAAGCAACCGATCACCAGCAGGAACATAACCACTGCAACGAGGAAGATCATCGGATCACTGATTCCATCAGTCAGAAATCCGGAAAGGGTCTGGGGGACTTGCGCCAAGGTCAGCAGCCAGTTTCCAAACGCCATTGCCGCTATGATAACCAGCACCACGGAGCTATCGCGCATGGCGGCACCCATTATGCTGAACATTTGACTGAATTTGAGCGTGCGATAGATAAAGAACCCGATGGCCAACGCGTAAAGGACCGCCAACCCCGCAGCTTCTGTCGGCGTTGCAAAACCAGTCAGTAGCGCAAGCACGATAAATAACGGCATGGACACCGGCACGAAGCCTCGCACCACCATCCCCAATCGTGTTCTGACCGACAACCGTGGCCCAGCGCGTTCGTACTTGGCTCCAGCGGTCATGACCGCAGCGCTTAGGCAAATTGCCATCACTAGCCCAGGACCAACGCCGGCGAGGAATAGCCCAGGAACCGATACTCCCGACGTCGTCACCGCGTAGATGACTACCGGAATACTCGGGGGAATTAATGGGCCGATTACGGAGGATGCGGCGGTCAGCGCTGCCGCGTATGCAGGCGGATAGCCCGTACGTTGCATTTCCGGGATAAACACTCGACCTAGCGCAGAGGCGTCCGCAACTGCAGAACCCGAAATGCCGCCAAAAATCACCGAGGACCAGACGTTGACCAGCCCGAGAGAGGCACGAGAAGCACCAACAAATGCCTTTGCCATCTCTATAATCCGCTTTGTTATTCCGCTCGCGTTCATAATTTCGCCAGCAAGAACAAACAACGGAACCGCAAGCAGTGCGGAGGAATCTAGTCCACCGAATATCCGTTGAGCAACAACGCTGTCAGGTAGAGGACCCGTGTAAACAACTAGCGCTCCAGACACGATCACGGATAACGCGACAGGAACACCGATTACAATACTGACTATTAGTACTATTATCGTTAGCATATCTTTCTCCCTCCACGTATGACTGAAATGGTCATCCTCACGCCCTCAATGGACAAAAGGATGCCTCCAACAGGTATGGCCGAGTAGGCAAATGCTAATGGAACTCGAAGGGAGGGAGCCAAAATGTGGCCCTGAGAGGACACGAGAAGCGTCCCGGAATGAATCATTATTATACCGATAACAACTACCGAAATATGGACACCTAGCTTTAGTATTGTTTGATATAACTCAGGAATAGACTCTGAAATCAAACCAACTGCTATGTGCCTACCGGATCTATACGCAATCGCCGTTCCGATCATTACCGCATATATCATTATAAACCGCGAGGCCTCATCCGCCCACTGAATTCTCCAGGCAAATTGCCTGGAAAATATTCCTATCAGTATTGCGATAAAAAGTGAAAACCCTAGTACGGATAATATAACCTCTTGAGCCTTATCATAAATTTCAAAGACTTTCTTCATCGCAGGCCTCTAATTGTAAGCGCGCCTATCGCGTTGCTACGTCAGGCGCGCTTGTAGGATTGTTTACTGGGACTGCGCAGCGTCGAGAACTTCGTCGATAAAGTTCTGATCGGCATCGGTGGTTCTGAGCCAATCGATAACCGCTGGTTGAGTAACCGCTTTGAACTCAGCGATGCTGTCTGCATCTGGCCGGTTCACTTGCATTCCCTGTTCGGTCAACTCGGTCAAACCCTGAGCGGAATTCAGTTGCTGGATGGACCTATGCATCATCATTGATGCCTTTCCGGCGCGCTCAACTAACGCTTGTTGATCTGCGGTAAGAGACTGAAAGAAATCCTCATTGATGAGCATGAAGGCGACAGTGTAAGTGTGCCCATCAAGTGACAAATAGTCTTGGGATTCATAGAGTTTTCCATACACAATCACAGAGATTGGATTTTCCTGACCGTCCACCACTCCAGTCGCGAGAGCGGCTGGCAGATCAGGAAATGGAATCGGCGTCGGCTCTGCGCCCAATGCCGATAGCATCTCTATATATTGCGGCGCCTGCATCACGCGCACCTTGAGGCCGCTAAGGTCAGAAGGTCCGGAAATTGGCCCGCGCGAGTTGGTGAAATGCCGGAAACCCGACTCTCCATACCCTAGAATTCTTACCCCAGCACGCTCTATGCAAATATCGCGAAGTTTGGTTCCGATGGGCCCGTCGAGCAATTGCCATGCGTCAGGCTCAGAAGAGAAGAGATATGGCACGTCGAATACTGCGGCCTCAGGACAAACACTTGAAAAGGTCGCGGCAGCCATTGCAACCTGGACAGCGCCTGATTGAACCGATTGCAAGAGGTCGGCCTCACTGCCCAACTGACCGGCCGGATAGACATTTACAGTAAGGTCTGCCTCTGCCTCACTTTCCAGGATGCTTTCAAAAAGCACCGATGCGGCCTGGTTCATACTGGTGTACCACTCTCCTCCCGGATCCCCGTGGCCCATTGTGATTTCAGCAGCAGCGCCAGGGAGTATCCCCGCGGCGACAAAGCCAACAGCCAGCGCAATTTTTTTGTACATTACTCGCTCCCAGATCTAGAACTGCAATCGGGGGCTTGCAGTCCGCTGTTCTTGGGCGCCCCCCGGCGCTGTCTTGCGCGCGGGACTTAAGCGTCGAGCGTCTCAAAACCCGCAGAATTTGCAAATGACAAGCCGGCGCCTATCTCGGCGAGTTGCTCTGTAGCGGCACGCAATGGGAGGGCCATCGCTGACATCCTCGCCGCTGTCATTCGGACCGATGGGCCGGCAATGCTGATGACGCCGATCACTTCAGCGCTTCTCGCCTTCACTACCGGCATTGCCATCGCACTTGTTCCATCTTCATAGCTATCGTGAACGAAGCCGTAACCGACGCTGCGGCATCGACCGAGAACCTGAAGGAATTCATCGATACTGGTCGGGGCCGCTGAGCCAAAACCCTTCAAGGGAAATTCAACACCCTGTCGCCCCAACAACATCACCGCTTCGTTGTCAGTGAGCGTCAGCAGCCGCGCAAGACCGCTGGCAGTGGCTCCCAGGTTGACCTTCAAGCCCATGTCAGGATCAGGATCGTATCGCAATCCAGCTTTCGCCCCCTGCGATTTGGCGATCCAAATGAGGTCGTCACCCTCAACGACACTGAAGCGAACCAATTCACAAACTTCATGAGCCAACTCGTCCAGGATCGGTTGGGCGATATCGGTAATGCCTCGTGCAGCCAGGTGCGTAAGGCCCAGTGAACTGAGCTTGATGGTCAAGCTATAGTGCCCTTGCGAACCCCGCTGTCGAACATATCCAAGACGGATTAGTTCGCCGAGAATTCGGTGAGCTGAGCTTGGCTGCAAGGGAAGAACACGACATATGTCTGCTATGCTGTCCTGCTCTACACTGGCAAGATGCTCCAGCAACATAAGGGCTCGCTCTACTGCCGACATGCTCTCGCCTCAAAAAATGGAATAGCCTTCCGATATAGAATGCCATTCCATATTTTTCGCTTGACGGGTTGTCAAGTGTTTTAGCGCGAACGCAAAGACGATCTGCCGTTGGCGACGCGGGGCCAGTGCGGTTTTGCCGCATATTCCACAGGGAAAAGAACTCGGTCTGCTGGTCCCGCGTCTGAGCGCCTGAAATTGCCATCAACATCGGGAATGCCTCCCGCGAAGTGTCCGGGGGCCCATGGAATCCTGGCCCGGACTTGCTGCGACATACAATTTGGCTACCTTTGACGGTCGTAGCAGCGAGCAAGATCATAATGAAGACGCGATCAAGTATTGGAACGCAGCCCTAACGGGTAGCCACCTGAACGGTCCATTGCACTGTTGGCTAATGTGAGAAGCCGTCAGTTCTGCGTCTTCGAAACAGTTACTTTTTGATGCGAATACAGGTTCTACCCACCTCCCAGCCAAGGCGCCTCGTTCCCACCATCATGAGCTACTCCCCAATCGCTGGACAGATTTCGCCGTAAATTAAGCTACTCGTTGCACCTGCTGGTCGGGTTGGGTTTGGTCAATGCGCTGCCAATAGATCACGGCAGGCGGTTTGCCGCCAAGGGCGGAATGGGGGCGTCGATGATTATAGAAGTCCATCCATTCGCGGACGCCGGCGCGAGCCTGTGAACCGGTTTCCCACGCGTGCAGATAGACGCATTCGTATTTCAGGGTGCGCCAGAGCCGCTCGACGAAGATGTTGTCGAGGAACCGGCCCTTGCCATCCATGGAAATGCGCACCCCCATTCGTCGCAACCGATCGGTCCAGGCAAAGGACGTGAACTGGCTGCCCTGGTCGGTGTTCATGATCTCGGGCGGGCCGAACTTGTGGACCGCCTCGTTCAACGCTTCGATGCAAAAGTCGGCCTCCAGCGTGTTTGAGATGCGCCAGGCCAGCACCTTGCGTGTGTGCCAGTCCATGATGGCCACCAGGTAGAGAAAGCCCCGGCGCATCGGCAGATACGTGATGTCCGCGGCCCAGGCCTGGTTCGGGCGCTCCACCCTCAACCCCTTCAGAAGATAAGGCCAGACCTTATGCCCCTTGGCCGGTCTCGAGGTATTGGGCTTCTGGTAGATCGGCATCAGACCCATGAGCCGCATCAGCCCGACGCACGCGCTTCTCGTTCACCAGGTGACCTTCATTGCGCAGGTGCCAGGTCATCTGTCGGACACCGAAGAAGGGCGTCTCCAGGAATTGCTCATCGATCCTGCGCATCAGGGCAAGGTTGATCTCAGTCTCCCCTTTCGGCGTATAGTAGAATGAAGAGCGCGCGATCGACAGCAGCGTGCACTGTTTGCCGATCGAGAGAACGGGGTGATCAGGTTCTATCATCCCCCGTCTCACTTCCCGCCCCAGGGCTTGAGCTTTCGTGACAAAAAATCATTGGCGACAGCCAGCTCTCCGATCTTGGCGTGCAGATCCTTGACCTGTTCATCGTCAATCTCAGGCTTTTTGCGCCCGCCACGCTCGAACACACCCGATGCCCCTTCGAGCAACGCCCGTTTCCACTGGTGGATCATCGTAGGGTGGATACCGAACCGGCTCGCCAATTCTGATACCGTCTCTTCGCCTTGAACTCGGGCAAATGCTGCTTGCGTTTCGACATCTCTGATCTCCATCGTCGAAGACCAGCAGACAACAATTCGTAGCTTACGTCAGCGTCCCATTTTCAGGGAGTAGCTCAACGTTATAGACGATCGCGGAGCGATGCGGCTTGATGATATCGATCTGACGTTCAGCGCCTCGGCAAGAGAGCGGTATCGGGTCGTCATCGGCGACTACAACTCACAGTCCGGCGAAACCGAATGGCACCGCACCCTTGAGCGTGGGAACTGGAAGGTCCGTACCAGAACGCGAATGCGACTCACCTGCGATGCCGACAATTTCTATATCGATGCCGAACTGGACGCATTCGAAGGCGACGCAAGGGTGTACAGCCGATCCTGGCGTGAGACCGTGCCTCGCGATCATATCTGAAGTTGGCATCCCTCGATCGCTGTGGCCATCGGGCACCTTGATTTCAGACAGCCGGCCAAACCTGTACTAACGAAGGACCGGTTGGGGAACTTGCAAGGAACACGTTCTCCTTAGAGAAAATCCGTGAGATCGGCGATGGCGTCCATGTCAGCTTCTTTCTGCTGCTTAGCTTTTACGGCAACCTTTCGATACGCTCTTCGCAATTGGCCGTGGACGTTGCGACATTCTTCGACGCCGAGATCACGCATCGCAATGATCATAACGTCACGACACGCTGCAATGGTGTCATGATCGGCGACCGCAAGACTCGCGATCGGGTCGGGCAGTTTGGTCTCGGGCGCCTCATCGATGATGAAGTCGATATACTCAGAAGCTTCCGCAGCCATTTTTTCGGCGTAACGCGCTCGCACGCGTTCGCGGCGCTTCAGTTCCTTTTGCCAGATCTGATGCGCTTCAGCAGCTTCGAAGCAGTCTTTGACATTTCGCACACGTACAGCTCGCTGCCTGACAGCGGGGCCACACATCTCGTACTGCATTTCCGAATGAAGCAGCCGCCATCGCAGAGCCCCACCATGGTGACGAACGATTTTCTTATGGAGCCCCCAACTAAGCAATTTACCGAACCTAAGCGCGGTAAATTCATCGGTGTGAAATGGGCGAAACCCCTTCAGTTGCTTGAAATGTAGCATTCCGAGCTTGATATCGAGGATCTTGCGATCATCGAACAGCTCCAGAAGCTTGAGATTTTGCAGGAAATCCCAAGCTCGACCACTCTCGAACAGCGCATGGTCAGGCTTTGTAGCACGTGTGATGATCTCCTCGATTTCAAGATCATCGATCGGATCATTTTCAAGCAAGATTTGGGGCATGGTTCTACTCAATCACAGGACAGGCTATGCTTTACGCGACATCCAGCACCCGTCCTCGAGCTGGATAAGATCGGATATCCACTGCGTCTACCCAGTTGGTGGATAGTGCTTCTTCAATTGCACCATCTCTTCACCGATGCCTGACCGAGTATCAGCAACAATATCGAATTCGGCGCGCATGAGCCCATCTTTGCCGATCGTTTTGCGTTTGATACGTTCAGCGCTCATTTTTTCTCCCTTCGACCGACAGCATGGCGTCGCGGTCATCATCGAGTAGCGATGCAAGGATTTCCTGCGCGATAGGCCACTGCATTTCTTCTGCGAACGTCCGCTGACGAGGCATCCGTTCATAGCAGCGGCGCGCCCATGGATCTGTTGGAAGTCTGGGTTCTGGAAAACTCATGCGGCGTGCCCTTCTACGGCCTTGTAGTCTTTTTTGTCGCTCCGTTTGCAGCGCAGCCAGACGACGTCTTTGGGGCCTGTCGACGAGAAATCGTTCACGACACAGAGGCAACGCCGACCTTGGTTCGACCAGCGCGGTGATAGCTGAGAAGGGCACGAGCCGAAACGCCGGGACGGTGTCATCACTGGGTGCCTGCGCCTTCGGCCGATCCGTAGCGTTTGGCGACGTCCGCATACTTCTTGCGGGCGAGGATGCGCTGCCGAAGCACGACGGCGGATACGAACATCAGCGCTTTTCCCCAAAAGTTTCGGCGAAGAGAAACTCGGGCAATTCTTCATCTTCAGCCTCGACCAAGTCGGCGGCCCGCGGTGCCTGCTCGATACGGCGCTCGCCGTAGGGATCATCCCAGTCCTCATCGGACGGCAGTGCCGGCTCCGCTGCGGTGACGCCCTCGGGGACGACGACGTCGCCCTCGTCATTGAGGTAGTCAACGAGACCATCGACGAACCGCGACAGCGGCTCAGCAATCGCGACTGAGGCGGGTACTCGGGTGGGGAAAGCAGGTCTGCGCATAAGAAACCCTTGCGTCTACACAAGACACAAAGATTGCCGAACCGAATTCAGATTTCAAGAAAAAATAGTACGAATAATGAATTAAGGCCATAGCACCTCGATACCAACATTGCATTCATGCGCCACAGGTGCCTATTCTTGGGATCTCAAGGTCATTTTTCGAATAAATGTAACTCTAATCCATTCGTTGCGATTTGAATGTTCCGATATCGTTCTTGTCGTATGCACGCTTCGAATCGATATTGCTGTTATCTCAATTGTCGAAAGGAGATGAGGCGATGAGATTTTTTGCAATGTTGAGAGCAGCCTTTGCGACCATGGCGTTAATGGTCGTGCGGATCGTGCGCGAGAGTGGGAGACTGGTTCGGAGGATCGTCTTGATGGGATCGCCGCCCATGCCGCCACTGCCATACGAAATTGCCGAGGATGCCATCTCAGCCGAGGCCGAGCGGGAGGTGCCAAACAAGGGTGTTAAGATGGAGCCGATCAGACAGCTTGCCGCGAGCCTTGCCGCCGGCTCCGTCCGGCCCGAGCAGGTCGAGGCGGTGGACCCATCGATTGTTGAATGGCTCCGGGTGATGCCCAGGCCAATGCTATGCCGTATGGCGTGTGCAAGCGACAGTGCAATCGATCTGCATCTCCACGGCGGTCAGGCCATGAAGGGGGTGTTGGCGTTCGACCGCGAGGCGATCGCCAATTACGACCGCCCCCAACCAGCACCGCGCCGACGATACCTACGCGATGTCGTCGACGAGTTGGGGCTGATGCGGACCGCTTGATCGCGGCGGGTCGAAACGGAGATTGGCCGGCGGCACCGCCGGCTTTTTTATGCTCGATGTACGCGCTCGAGGTTCATCTCGGCAGCAAGGCGGGCGCTGCGCTCACGCTTGAGCTGCGCTTCCAGGTCGGCGATGCGCGCCAATGCGGCGCGGTGGGACTGGGCCAGGCGTTCAACGCTGTTTCGCGTGCGGGCATCCGCCCGGCTGCGAGCACGGCGTTCGCTACCAAGAGTGTTGAGCGCCGAAAGAGCGAGGGCGAGATCGTCTCCGTTATTGCTGGGTCCAAACATGTGATGTGATCTCCTGTGCGCTGTATATCACGAAACCGTTGAGGGTCGACGGATCCAATGGCCGGTATTTGATCTAAATTCGACGACTTCGACCCAAGGATCGGCATCTACAGGTAGCGGCACAATCTCAGTCGACGGGTGCGGTGACGTGACCGGGGCATCCGGGATCTGCTTGGTCGCCAACTTTTCGATCTGAACGTCGATCCACCTTACGCTCCCGCCAAACTTATGGAGGGCGCCTGGATGGCGATCGCTTCCAAGGCAAGATCCGCAACGGTCGCGACCTCGCGGATCGCTGGCTCGAACTCTTGCGCATGAGGTCAACTGGCGGCGTCTTGGCGGGCGGCGGCGAGAGCGCCGTAGAGATGGATTGAGACCGCCGGGCGAGAAGTTTGGTTTAACAGGCCTAGACCGCCCTCCACTGCGCAGAAGGCTCTCAGCGCCGGTTGTTTACGACACCGGTAAAGACCTGGCCGCCTTCCACCAGGTTTCTGCAAGCCACTTCTGCCGCGTGCCTCATCGCCCCCAAGAGAAGACCGTGATCGAGGCCAACCTTCTCCCAAGTGTCCCTCACGGGGATTGGAAAGCGTGACGGCGAACGCGTGACGCGGTGTGATTGTCTCTTTCATAAAACTACCCGATCATTGCCGACGCCGGACCACGAGGTGACCATGCCTGAAGAGACACGATCCCAGCGCGCCGCCCGCCAGCGCCGGAACGCGGCCGAGCGCGCCAGGCGGTACCGTGAGCGCAAGAAGAAAGAAGGATCACCCGAGCCGCGCGTCGTCGATGCCGCCTTGTCTGAGTCTCTCGCGTTCTGGCTGGCCAAGACCAGTGCGTTGCGCTGCGAGCTGGATGGGGACAGCGGTGGTCTATCTATGGTTGCCGTGATGAAGACGGCACGCGTCATCCTCGAACGCGAGGGATATGCTGTAGGGCCGTCCGCCCAAGCTATCGCTGATCGTCTCGTTCACCGTTCAGAGCACGAAGATCCGGAATGGATACCTTCTCTTCGACCCAGGCCGCGGGATGACCATGCACGACCGACGAAGGGCGGTGGCACCTGGGAAACCAGCATCGAGGATATTTTCGACCTGATTGACGATGCATAACGCATCACTCTCTCAATTGTCTTAGCTCCCGTCGCCTCCTCACACGCCATCACAGCGAAACTACGGTAATCTGTATCGGCAAGTTGCCCTTCCAGTACGCGGGCGATCCGAACTTCTTGCTGAACGGCAAAGTCGGGGCCGGAAGCTGTCTGTCGGGTTTCGGTCGGGATTTGCGAATAGCGGCCGTTCGCCTGTCGACCCAAAAGTCGCCCTTCGGCAGGCTCCGGTCGCCGCCCCGTACCTGCCATTCGTTCATATTTCGGTGTGTCAGGCAGGGAGCCGTAAGCGGTCAGTCCGGTGCTGCCGTGAAATCAGAGAAAGCTGCCATTCATCGTCACGCCGGTTCCAGACGGTCGACCACGAAGTCGTAGCACTTTATCTCCTATGAGAGGTCGCACTGCGGGCGAGTTCAACAAGGTAGCTGACTCCTATTGGTATGATGGAGTCGTTGAAGTCGTATTCATCGGTATGAAGCCCGCTGGTGTCGCCGTTTCCAATGAACAGATATGAGCCGGGGCACCGCTCCAGCATAAAGGCAAAGTCTTCGCCGCCCATCATCGGAGTCATGAAGCGCTCAACCTTTTCCTCACCGACAATGCTGGCAGCGACGTCGCAAGCGAAGGCCACCTGATTCGGATCATTGACCGTGACGGGATAGCCGCGGCGAAAATTAAGCTTTGCGGTGGCTCCAAATCCCGCGGCAATATGTGTGACTATCTCATTCATTCGCTCTTCGACAACATCACGTGTTCGTGGAGCAAGGGTTCTGACCGTGCCGCGCAGGGTCGCTTCTGACGGTATCACGTTATAAGCGGACCCGGAGTGCATCTGAGTTACCGACACAACAGCTGACGCAAGGGGATCCACATTGCGCGCCACAATCGATTGGAGTGCAGTAATCACTTGCCCGGCTACAAGGATCGGGTCGACCGTATTGTGAGGCCATGCGGCATGACCACCTTTCGCAGAAATTTCGATCTCGAACTCATCTGCAGAGGCCATGATCGCGCCAGAGCAAGTGGCGAATGATCCCTCCGGCAGTCCGGGCAAATTGTGCAAGCCATAGACAGCATCAATCCCGAAACGCTCAAACAATCCGTCCTCCACCATGGCCAAACCGCCCGCACCACCTTCTTCTGCGGGCTGAAAAATGACGACTACATCGCTATCAAGACCTCGGTTTTCGGCGAGGTATCGTGCAGCCCCGAGCAGCATGGCCGTATGACCATCGTGACCGCACGCATGCATCAGGCCCGCATTTTGACTAGCGTAAGAGGCCGAGCTCTTCTCGGTGATGGGCAGTGCATCCATATCTGCCCGCAGCCCGATTGTTGGCCCTGTGCCGCGTCCGCGAATAACGCCCACCACACCAGTCCTGCCAATGCCGGTAACCACCTCATCGACGCCAAAACTCTCTAGCTGCTCCGCCACTTTCTCCGCCGTTCGATGGACATCGTACAAAAGTTCGGGATGGGCATGAAAATCGCGGCGCCAGGCCGTGATTTCCTGATGCGCATCAATGATCGAATTGAGAATCGGCATGGCAATAATCCTAGAAAATATCGTCGCGGATACAGGCCTTGAAGTGTCCTGGTGCAACTTCGCGCAACTGGGGAACGATCTTGGCGCAATCAGAAATCGCGTACCGGCAACGGGTGCGCTGGACGCATCCCGATGGTGGGTTGATCGGGCTCGGGATATCGCCCTCGAGAACGATGCGTTGACCGGAGCGATCCGGGTCTGGCGCCGGCGCAGCCGAAAGAAGCGCTTCGGTATAGGGATGCTGCGGAGCAGCATAGAGGCGGCGTCGAGGAGCTATTTCCATGATGCGGCCCAAGTACATGACGATGACGCGGTCGCAAAAATGTTCAACAACTGCAAGGTCGTGAGCAATGAAGAGTACAGTGAGACCCAATTGCTCCTTCAGATCCTGCAGCAGATTGAGCACTTGCGCTTGGACCGACACATCAAGCGCTGACACCGGTTCGTCAGCTACAATAAAGTCCGGCGATACGGCTAAAGCCCGAGCAATGCCGATGCGCTGGCGCTGGCCGCCTGAAAATTCGTGGGGATGTCGCTGTGAAGCATCAGCAGGCAGTCCGACGAGCTCAAGGAGCCTGTTCACCTCCGCCTGCCGCTCCTGGCGGTTGCCGAGGCCATGGATTTCCATGCCTTCGGCCACGAGCTCTCCGACCTTTCGTCGCGGATTGAGGCTGGCAAAGGGATCCTGGAAGATCATTTGAATCTTGCGCCGAAACGCCATCATCTCGCGCTGGGAGATTTGCGCAATATCGGTGCCGTCAAAGAGGATCTGGCCCTCGGTAGGGTCAGTAAGTCGCATGATCGTGCGCCCGATCGTCGTCTTGCCTGAGCCAGATTCGCCCACAAGTCCAACAACTTCGCCGCGATTGATCGTAAAGCTGACGTCCGAAATGGCGTGGACTTCCTTTTTCTCCTTTGAGAACGGCGATCCCTTGATCGGGAACCGCTTAAAAAGAGCACGAACGTCAAGCAACGGAGCCGTATTCATTTGCTCACCTCCTGCCAGCGGATACAGCGTCCGCCGTGCTCGGGCCCGACGTCGAAAAGCGGAGGGACACTGGAGCGGCACGCATCAACGGCAAGACTACAACGCGGGGCAAACCGGCAGCCACTGGGCAGTTCAAGGGGATTGGGCGGTGTGCCTCCGATGGTCTCAAGTCGGCTCGCCGGCGCTGTATCCTTCTCACGGGCGGCACCAGGTATCGATTTGAGAAGTCCCACAGTGTAAGGATGTCGTGGCCTTGAAAAGATCTCGCGGACTGGCCCTTCTTCGACAACCTGGCCTGCATACATGACCGCAACACGATCTGCGATTTCGGCCACCACCCCCAAATTGTGAGTGATGAACAGCACCGACATCCCAATTTCTTGCTGCAAGCGTCGGATCAAGTCCAGTATTTGGGCCTGGATTGTCACATCGAGGGCTGTCGTTGGCTCGTCTGCAATCAACAACGATGGACGGCACGAGAGCGCAATTGCAATCATTACCCTCTGCCGCATTCCGCCCGAGAGCTGATGAGGATAATCATCCACGCGGCTGTCTGGAGCCGGAATGCCCACGAGCCGCAACATCTCGATTGCTTTTTCGCGTGCTTCCTTTCGGGACACCTGCTGATGCAGGCGGATCGCCTCAATGATCTGATCACCGATCGACCACACCGGGTCGAGGCTGGTCATGGGCTCTTGAAAGATCATTGCGATGTCGTTGCCCCGGATCCTGCGCATCGCTTTTTCATCAAGCGAGGTAAGCTCCAGACCGGGTTGTCCTGGCTTGTTGAGCACGATGCGGCCGTCATCAATCTGGCCGCCTCCTCGTGACACCAATTGCATGATGGAAAGTGAGGTCACGCTCTTTCCAGACCCTGACTCGCCCACCACACCCAGAGTCTGGCCCTTTGGAATGACAAAGGAAACGTCGTCAACACTGCGCACAACACCGCGAGGGGTTTTGAAAGACGTTTTGAGGCCCAAGATCTCGAGCAGCGGTAGCGAGGGTGAAAGGTTTTCCATGGCCTCAGCTCCTGCGAACGCGCGGATCGACATAGCCGTACAAGATGTCGACCAAGAGATTGACGCCAATATAGATAATGGCGCTCAGCATGATGAATGCCTGCACGACTGCATAGTCCTGCCGCAGGATCCCATCGATCACCAGGGTGCCTATGCCGGGCCACATGAAGATGCGCTCGACCAGAACACTGCCGCCCAGCAATTGAGCCAGAATGAGCCCTCCCGCCGTCAGCGTTGGCATGAACGCGTTGGGCAGAATGTGACTGAAATGAGCGGAGATCGGCGCAACACCTTTGGCGTGCAAAACGGTGACGAAAGGCTCGTTGATCACATCGAGCAAATTGGCCCTCAGCAATCGAACAAGATAGCCAAACGGCCCGAGTGCCAAGGCCAAGGCCGGCAAGGTCAGGTGATAGAACGCGGTTCCAAATCCGGAAAGGTCGCCAGCCAGCAGATAATCTATCGTGTAAATGCCCGTAGGTATGACCTCAGGTGCTGGCCCCCGCCCCACCGGTCCCGGGAACCATCCCAACTGCTCGAAAAACACCATCAAGAACAAAAGAGCCAGCCAAAAGGGCGGAATGCCGACGCTGACGAACGAGATGACCCGCAAGAGCCGGTCCAGCCAGCGGGATTTGAGAAAGCTCACGAGAACGGTGATCAGCACCGCGCCGATAAAGGCAAAGAGAAAGGCGTACAGCGCCAACTCCGCACTCGCAGGCAGGCGGGCAGTAATCTGGGAAAGAACGGGCTGGCCTGCACTATAAGAAAACCCCCAATCGCCGCCAAAGAACGAGACAATGTAGTCGAAATATTGCACCGGCAGAGGCTGGTCCAGACCCAGGTTCGCGGTCACCTGCGCTATCACCTCGTCATTAGCGAACGGCCCGGCGATCAATCTTGCGGGATTGGTCGGAACGGCTCGCAGAACCACAAAGGCCAGCACTGACGCTCCAAATATGGTCACGATGGCCGAACCGATGCGGGCTAGGATAAAGTTCATCATGGCCAGCTCCTATATCGACAGCTGCGCGCCGGACTTCGGGTCATAGATGTCGCGCAACCGGTCCGCTATGAGATTTGCCGATACAGCCAGCGCAAAAATGCCAAGACCGGGAAATACCCCGAGCCACCATTGGCCGGTCAGCGCGTAAGCGAGACCTTCGGTGATCATTGTTCCCCATTCAGGGATGGGGGGCTGAATGCCCAAGCCAACAAACCCCAATGCCGCCAGTGTGAGGATCGAGAAGCTGAAAACCGAGGAGGCCTGTATGAAGATGGTCGACGTGGTCTGCGGCAGGATGTGCAACCGAATCAATCGCAAATTGGAGGCTCCAAGTGCCCGAGCGGATTCGACATACATTAGTGTCCGCAGGCGCAGAACCTCGCTGCGCAGGAGCCTGTAATACCAGGGAATAGCCGCCAGAATAACGCCGATTGCCGCCGACAGAATGCCCGGACCCAAACCAATAGCCACGGCCATCGCAAGTATCAGGGGCGGAAAGGCGAGGATGGCGTCCATTGCTCGTGAGACAACGGCATCAACCCAGCCTCCGACAAGGCCGGCCACCAATCCCAGGGTGCCACCAATCAGGGTTCCGGCAATAGTGACGCCGATGGCGACACCGATCGAGACTTGTGCGCCTTGTATGAATCTCGCCAGGACGTCTCGCCCCACATCGTCGGTCCCCATCGGATGGGCGAGACTGGGCGGCATGAGCGAGTTGAGGACGTCAACCCGCAAGGGGTCGACCGGCCAGATCAGACGTCCAAAAACGGCAAGAAAAATGATGACGCCAAAGAGGAAGGCGCCCAACAGCAACTCATGATCACGGGCCAAATGAGCAAAAATGCGTCTCACCAGCACAAACCTCTTTTTTGTCGGATATGAGGTGGTGACGCGGAGGGAAAACCGCGTCACCGGTCAAAGGCTTAGGCAAAGGCGTGGGGATAATGTTTGCGAGCAAAAGCCTCGGTGATGTAACCGTCTTCCAGATCACGCTCGACCATTTCCACCGGCCTGTCCTTAGGATTGCCGTAGCCGCCACCGCCGCCCGTCTTCATTTTGAGCACAGCGTCTTTTGGCATGTGGAAATGGGTGGACTTTGCGATTGAATGCACCTCACCGTCCGGCATATGCGCATAACAGTTGTTCGGTCGCGCTTCCCCGCCCTGTTCAAGTCCCCAAGGGGCATTTAGTGAGCGGTCGAAGACTGTGGTAATGAGCGTGTCTTCGGTCATCCGGATATCGAGATTAAGCCCGGGCCCACCGCGCCATTTACCCGGCCCCACCGAGTCCTCGGCAAGGGCCAACTGCTCGATAATCCAAGGGTTGCGCTGCTCCCACACTTCGGCTGGAGTAAAGCGGGTGGCCGATTCAGCAATGTGCAGCATTGTCCCGCCATCGCCGCCATGCCAAGCCCCCTGTCCAGTCGGCAGCGGGGTGCCGTCAGCCCAGGGCTGCCGAGTTTCTTCACGCTGGCCCCAAGCCACGAGAGAACAAATACATCCGCCAGACTGCGCAGGAACAGCTTTGGGTAGCGCATTGGCGACAGCATTGTAGATCACTTCGATAGACTGCAGACCAGGCCAGCCGTAGATAAAGGAGGGCGCGGGAGGCAGTGGATCGAACATCGAACCAGGGCGGGTGATCACCTTGAGGGGTCGAAAATGTCCCTCGTGAGGCGCCTCACCATATCCAGCCAGCATGGTTATCGCCACTCGGCTCGCCGAGATCGTGGTCGGAAGCGGAGAATTTGTAGGCCCCACCTGTTCATCAGGGACGCCCGAAAAGTCGAGTGTTACCTCTGATCCGCTAACCTCAAGCACGATCTCGAACGGGATCCGGTCCTTGGTGACGCCGTTGTTGTCCATCTCGCCCTTGCCGACATAGCGGCCATCGGGAATCTTTTCGAAGTAAGACCGAACGATGCGCTCACCATGATCGAACATGTCGTCGATGGCCGAACGGTAGGTGTCGAGGCCGAATCTGTCGACCACCTCAAGCAGCGACTTAACGCCCACCCGGCACGCCGTGACCTGAGCGTCCAGATCGCCCCGGACCATGTGGGGGACCCGTGTATTGGCCATGATCATTCGGAAGACGTCCTCATTAAGGACGTTCTGCTTGTAGATCTTGACCCCCGGAAAGATCACCCCTTCCTGAAAGACATCAGTCGTGTCGGTGCAATAGGGGTCCTTGGCGCCAATATCGAGCCAATGACCCTTGATCGCGGTATATCCGATCAGTTCCCCATCATTGTGGAACACCGGCATGATGATGACCATGTCCTGGGGATGCGAGCCTGTTCCGAATGGCCAGTTGTAAATCAAAGCATCCCCGGGATTGAGCGTCTCTGGTCCACCATTGGCCTTTACAGCCTCGGAAATGCAGAAGGATAGCGTGCCCATGAACATGGGCAGGGACGGAGCCTGCGACAGCAGCCGAATCTCCGTGTCGTAAATTGCAACCGCGAAATCCAGCACCTCATAGATGATAGGCGAAAACGAGGTCCGTATGAGCGCCCGCTTCATCTGGTTGGCGGCGGAATTGAGCGCATGTCGGATCACTTCAGTCGTGATGGGATCGGCTTTCGCTTCCGTTTTGCGACCGAACATGCCTGCGTTGTGAACGACGGGGTCGTGTCTGTTGACCATATTAGTGTGTCCGCTCCAAAATGATCTCTCCGGCCTTGCCGCTCGAGATTGTCCATTGAACATCGACATAGGTTGTCGTTGTGTCTTCGGTGATGATGGCCGGGCCGCTGATCCGCCCCGATATTATGCTGCGCGGTATGATCCTGAACGGCAGGCGCGCCTTTGACTCGAAGGAATAAACCTCCATGGTGCGGTCGCTGTCGCCTTCCGAGCGTTTGGGCGTATAGCTGAGCTCTCGCCGTGGCAGAAGAACCGTTGTGCTGGCGCGAACCGACACCAGCTCGACGTCCTGGTTCATCGTTGCCCCGAATGTGCGCCCATATTCAGAGATAAATCGCTCGAGAATAACTGGCTCGGGCTCGGTGATCTTGCCGCCCGTCACATCAACTTCCACCGTAAGGGTATGCTCTTGTCCCTTATAACGGAGGTCCAAGCGCGCTGACTGTACAGCGTCCTCATGGGCGGTGCTGCGCTCCTTGAGCGTGGCAAACAGCTCGCCCAGAACGGCGTTGACCTCCTCGAGTACGCCGGGAACGAAATCAAGCAGCCGCGTTCTGGCCGTTGACTGGACCATATCGGCGCCCAGCAAACCCCATGCGGAAAAATTGCCGGCAAGGGGAGGAATGATGACGTGGTTCATCTCAAGCTCGTCGGCCAGCAGCGTGCCCATGAGCGGACCGGCACCACCAAATGGAAGCAGTGTGATGGTCCTGGGGTCGAGACCTTGATCGAGAGAAATCTCCCGCATGGCATTGGCCATCGCAGCCGAAGATATCCGCATGACGCCTGCTGCTGTGGACTCAACATCCTGATCGATGTGGCTGCCCACCGCTTCCAGCGCTTGACGCGCTTTGTCGATGTCAAGGTGAATGCCGGACGCAAGGTCGCCCGGGCCAAGCATCCCCAGCCAAGCTGCGGCATCGGTCATGGCTGGCTCTGTCCCGCCTTTGCCGTAACAGGCCGGGCCGGGCACAGCCCCTGCTGACCGGGGGCCAACGCGCATCAGTCCGCCCGGATCGATATGGGCGATCGAACCGCCGCCCGACCCGATGGATCGCACATCGACCCATGGGCTCTGGATCGGCATGTTGTCGATCACCCCTTCAAACAGAACCTGAGGCTGCCCATCGATCACGAGCGCGGTATCAAAGCTGGTTCCGCCAACATCGGCTGTAACAAGCGCCTTGATCCCGAGCAGCTTTGCCAATTCGCTGGCGCCCTGGGCGCCCCCTACAGGCCCCGACATGATCGTTTCAAAGGGTCGATCTTCGGCCTCTGCGAACGTCATCGATCCAGAGCCGGACCGGGTAATAAGGGATATGCCGTTGAACCCAAGTTCGCGAAGGCGCCCGTCTAGCCGCCGAAGATAATTCGACATCCGGCCCCGCACGAAAGCATCGATGCACGTCGTCGAGGTGCGCTCATACTCGCGATATTCGCCCGAGATTTTGTGGGAAAGTGAGATGCCTCCCTCAAAATCTTCGTTGCGCAATATGGCTTCAACCGCCAGTTCATGATCGGGATTGGCATAGGCATTGATCAAGCTGACAGCGATAGCATCTACGCCCTCGGCGATGAGCTTTTTTGTGGCAGCGCGAACGCTTTCCTCATCGAGGGGCCGGTATTCACTGCCATTGCCGAGCACCCGTCCATCCACTTCAAGCCGCAGCCGACGCGGAACCAAAGGCTCGGTCTGCTTCCAAAACAGATTGTACATCTCGGCCCGGTCGCCGCGACGGATTTCAAGCACGTCGCGGAAACCTGTTGTGGTGATCAGTCCAACCTTGGCGCCCCGACGCTCCAAAAGAGCATTGAGACCAACCGTTGTGCCGTGGAGAAAGAACTCGGCGTCCTTGATGATGTCTTGGGGTACATGCTGTGTGATCGCGTTGACCACGCCTTCTTCGGGAGCGGAAGGCACGGTGGGAACCTTGCCCTCCACCGTCTTGCCGGTCCGCTCGTCGAAATAGACGAGATCTGTGAACGTGCCGCCAATATCGACACCAATTCGCGTAGCCATTCGTTCTTTCTCCTGGAAAGTCTATTTTGCCCAGTAGCGGTAATCGGGAAGCGGGGAGAAGGTGAACTCACTCACCGCATCGCTGAGCACCACAACCGGCTGATCTTCAAAGAAGAGGATCTTTGGGAATTCCGAGCGCCATATCTCGGTGACGTCATCCATGATCTGCTGACGCTCGGCTTCATCGGAAGACGCGCGCAACTGTTCGACCAGTGCATCGACCTCGGGGTTGCAATACTCGGTGAGATTGTTGGGATTGTCGCAGACAGCGTCATAGCCCCAGTAGTACCCGACTTCGAACACGCCCGGGCCATCAAGACGCATCAGCGATTGAACCTGATGGCTCTGGGAGAGGTCCTGGAACTCGGCTGCCGGAGCGACGCGGATATTGAGATTGATGCCCAGCTCGGTCCAAGTGCTCTGCAATATCGTGGCCAGCTGCTGCTGGGTCGCATCGCCCTCCTGAATCATCACCTCGATGTCGACGGGAGTTTCGATGCCGATTTCGGCGATCAATTGGCGAGCTCGGTCGAGGTTGAAGGGGACCGGCTGGCTCAGCTCCGCATTAAAGCCGGGAAGGCTTGGGGGGATGGGCCCATAATAGAGTGTGCCATACCCATAAGCGACACGCTCGACGATATCCTCGTAAGGAACGGCGTGGGCTACCGCTTCACGGAACAACACATTGTCCCAGGGCGCCTTGGTGTTAGGCAACATCATCTGCTGCACAAAGGGGTTCGTATAAGCAATGACACGAGTGCCCGGATTGTTACCCATGGTGCTCACCGCCTGCTTTGCAAGACCGAAGGTGATGTCGGCTTGACCTGTGCGCGCCTGTAGCAAGAGCGTGGGTGCCGCGGTGATCCAGTTCACACTGATCGCATCCGAGGCTGGGGCCTCTCCCGCAAATTCGGGATTGGCAACCATCCGGGCGCTCTGATTTGCAGAATAGGATTCGAGCAGGAAGGGACCGGATTCGGTCACATTTGCAGCCATGAACTCATTGGGCTGCCCCGGCACGACGCCACCATTGGCTTCAATGATCGAAGGATCAACGATTGAGGCTGCATGAGTTGCAAGATCGCCCAGCATATTGCCGTTGGGCTTATTGAGCGTGATGACGACCGTCAGCGGGTCCACCGCTTCAATAGAGTCAAAGATGACAGGATCGATGTGTCCATCGGTTAAGAAAAACCGGCCGCAGCCGGCCATGTCGAGGACACGCTGGAAGGAATAGCGAACCGCCTCGGCGTCCACGGGATTGCCGCTTTCGAATGTGAAACCCTCCTTGAGGTAGAAGGTGTAGGTCAAACCATCCTCGCTCACCTCCCAGGAATCGGCGAGATAGGGCTCGATGCTGGAATAGTCGACAACGCGGGTACCTTCAGGACCCTCTGCGGTGCCGTGCTGGACGAGCCGAACGTAAAAATTCTGAAGAAAGCTGATCTCCTGAAGGCCGCAAGCCCATGCAGGGTCGAGCGTGCTCGGCGCCACAGCACTGTTGACCACCAATTCAGAGTTCTGGGCGAGGACGGGTCCGGCCAATCCGGCAATGCCGGCCATCAACGCCGCCGCGAGCGGCTTGTTCATCCTGTTTCCGATACGCATTCGAATTTCCCTTTCGATTGCGGGCGTCAAGATGGATTTCACGCGTTTCTGCGTGGGGCGCTCTCAACGCCCCTCGAAGAGCGCGCCTAAAGGAAACGATGTTTCCGATAGTACATGCTCTGCACCCCCTGTCAATTCGATCTAGGGAAATTCTGGGGCCGCCTGTGCCGTCCTTGGCGCCAAAGCGCATAAAATATCAGGCATTTCTGTTCCAGTTACGCCGTGGAACCGCACCTGCAATCGCACTTGCGTCGGCTCATGGTTTCGGGATATAGCGTTTCTTATCGGAAAAACGCGCCTATTGTTTGAGGAGCTCGCCCCTTGCAGTCAGCTGTCGCCTACCCAGACCTCATAGCCCTGTTGAAGGCCATCTTCGTGAGGAACGGCGTACGTGAAGACGCTGCTGCGATCCTGGCCGAGAACTGCGCCATGTGCGAGCGGGACGGGTCGCACAGCCACGGCATTTTCCGAATGAAAGGGTATATTGATTCGCTGCGAAGCGGCTGGGTTAATGGAGCTGCAGTGCCGATCATCGAGGACAGCGCCCCATCGTTTTGTCGGATCGATGCCGAGAACGGGTTTGCCCAGGTTGCCTTGGCGGCTGGTCGACGCCTTGCGATCGAAAAGGCGCGCGATACAGGCGTCTGCGTTCTGGCTATTCGCAATTCGCACCATCTGAGTGCATTGTGGCCAGATGTAGAGCCCTTCGCGCGTGAGGGTCTCGTGGCGCTGTCAGCAGTCAACAGCTTTGCCTGTACCGTGCCCTTTGATGGTCGCAGTCCCCTTTTTGGGACCAACCCGATTGCATTTGCAGCACCCGTCCGGGGCGCCAGCAATCCCCTGGTTTTCGATCTGGCCACTTCCGCTATGTCCAATGGCGACGTGCAAATGGCTGCACGCGCCGGCAAGGCCCTGCCCGAGCACTCTGGCGTCGACGCCAGCGGCGCGCCCACCACCGATCCTCAAGCGGTCTTGAACGGAGGAGCGCTGTTGACCTTTGGAGGTCACAAGGGCTCCTCGATTTCGATGATGATTGAGCTCCTGGGTGCAGCCTTGACGGGCGGAAACTTCTCGTTCGAGTTCGACTGGTCCCAATATGCCGGAGCACAAACCCCTCACACTGGCCAGTTCATACTGCTGATTGATCCCGCCCGCGGAGGAACCACGGGGTTTGGTGATCGTGCGGCCAATTTGGTTGAAAAGATGATGGGGGCCGAGGTCTCCCGACTTCCCGGCGATCGGCGCAACAGTGCCCGCAAGAAAGCTCTTGAAAACGGCATCTATATTACCAAGGACAACCTTGCGACGCTCCAAGCAATGGCACAAGCTTGATCGCTTGCAAACAAAGACTGGTCGCTGTTGATGAACAAAGGTGCTGCACACTCGATCGCGTTGCGTTCGGCGCGAAATCCCAACTCATCAATAGCCGAAACATTGCGGCTCATGCGACAGGCGCGTGGTTTTACGCTCAACGAGCTCGCGCGGCTTTGCCAGTTGGCGCCCTCAACGCTTTCCAAGATCGAAAACGGCCAGATGTCGCCGACCTACGATACGATTCTGAGCCTGAGCGAGGGGCTCGATGTCGATGTGGCAGACTTGTTTTCCAGGCGGCAGACGACCTCGGTGGGGGGGCGCAGAACCGTTACACGAAAAGGTGAAGGCATCGCCCATTCGACAGATCAGTACGATTATCAGATGCTGTGTACCGATCTTGCCAACAAGCAGTTTGTGCCGTTACGCGCCACGATCAAGGCCAACGACATTGCCAGCTTTCCCGAGATGCTGTCGCACGCAGGGGAGGAGTTTGTCTATGTCCTGTTCGGGGAGGTCGAACTGCACACCCAGTTCTACGCACCCACCCGACTCTTTGCTGGCGATAGCGTCTATTTTGACAGCACGATGGGCCATGCCTTGCTCAAAGCTTCAGACGATGATGCCGAAGTGCTCTGGATCTGCTCAAGGGTTGTCGCACCGCTAAGGGGCTAAGTTCCTCGACCTACAAAAAATGGAGAGCTCATATGGTAAAAAGAATAAGACCGGGATCGCGCATGAGCCAAGCTGTGCGATATTCTTCCGCTTCCGATATCATCGTTCTGGCCGGTCAAGTTGCTCGTGAAAACTCCCTCGACGTTGCGACTCAAACTGCGCAGACCCTTGAAGCAATCGATGACGTTCTCGCTGAGGCGGGATGTGACAAGTCAAACATGATCTCGGCAACCATCTGGCTGGCAGATATCTCGGATTATAACGAGATGAACAAAGTCTGGGACAGCTGGATCGTTCCCGAGCACGCCCCTGCCCGCGTATGCGTTGAGGCAAAGCTTGCCGATCCAGCGTTGCGTGTCGAAATACAGGTCACGGCAATTGCACGATAGGCATATGTGAACAGAGCTTCAAGCAAATGTAATCGGCCTTGGGCGGCCACTCCCTGGCGCCAGTTGCTGTCAGTTCGGATGAGAGACAACAAAGGGGCCGAAAGCTGCCCGTCGGCAATCGGATCGAAATTACCAATAAGCTGTCACACCGTTTGTGGCCAGAACGTCTCGGCTGCTTATGAAATAAAAGGCAGGGCCGAACAAACCCGAAGGCTCAACTTTGGAAATCCGTTGTCGATCTCAGGATTTTTGCCAATCGCTTAGCCAATAGGCCTCGCGCGCTGGCTGTATGGTCTTGCCACTCTCCCACCAAGCCGTGGCGAGGTCGTGAAGCGCCGTGCGCCGCTTCTGTGTCTCGTCCAGCACAATTCGAAACCGCTCTCGCGCAACCTCAACCAGACGGACGGCGCGGGGAATGCAACGCAGTTCTCTGATGCCCCAATTGGCAGAAGACGCTTCGTCACGGTGGTAGTCAGGCAGGCTGCCAATATAATTAGCCATGGCCCCACTGCAACTGGCGCCGCCGACGCTCATAACGGCATCCCCGTCGAGAGACATACACCATCGCACCTCGCAACTGGAGGATCTCGGAATCCGAGCGCCAAAATGCCGGCTGCTTCAGTTTTCGCACTTACATGGTGGCTGATCGCCTGTACTCGTCCAGCCACGAAAGACCCTCAGCCGCCGTCCCAGCCGGAACGTACTCGCACCCGACCCAGCCTTGGTAGCCGAGGCGCTCGAGCTCGGAGAGGACGAAGGAGTAGGCGACTTCGCCATTGTCAGGTTCATCGCGGTTTGGGACGCCAGCCACCTGAACGTGGTTTATGAGGGGCTGCAGGCGTTCGAAATGGCGCAGCAGGTCTCCTTGAGTAATCTGCAAGTGGTAGAAGTCGTATTGGAGGTAGAGGTTGTCGCTGCCAACGCGTTCGTGGATGCGCTCGAACTGGTCGGTTCTGGTGAAGAAGACACCCTTGTTGTCCACCGGATTGATCGGCTCGATTTGGAGCTTGACCCCTGCATCCGCAAAGCGTGGCGCTGCGTAGGTTAAATTCTCGATCATCAGCGATTCGATCTCCGCCGCGTCGTGATGGCCTGGGCCCGGAATCCCGGCAACGCAATTGACCTGCCCTACCCCCAAGGCCCGGGCGTATTCGATCGCGGGCACGATGGAGTCCCGAAAAGCGTCATCTCTGCCGGGAACGCAAGCCAAACCCCGTTCCCCCGCTGCCATATTGCCCATGGGACAGTTGAACTGAACAAGGGTGACGCCATGGCGGGCCAGAGCATCGCGCACCTCTTCCTTGGGATAATCAAAGACAGTCCGACACTCGACCGCCTCAAATCCATCGCCGGCAGCGGCAGCTATCGCGTCTAGCACCGGAAGGGCCCCATACATGGTCGTGAGATTTGCAGCGAAACGAAGCATTCCGATTACCCTACCTTGTTATTCATTTAGCAAATATGAGCGAGTGTCTCTTATTTGACTTAGATCACAGGATTGGAGCACTGACCACTCTCCGTAGGAAGATCAAGACTGAGTTTGAGCAGGCAATCCCGCAATAGCCCGCCCAGCTGGCGCTGCAAATACGGATCAAGGTCCTCGCGGACCCCAAGAAATATCGGTCTGAAAAGTCGAGGCTCGACAATCTCGCGGATAGCGTAGACGGTTCCGAGATCGTCTTGGCTCACTCCCTGCGCGCCAACGATTGTCCCTCCCACCCCGCTCGCCACCGCCGTCAGACGCGAATTGAGACCATCCACTTCGAGCACCACATCCAGACGAAGGCCATGCTGTCGCGCCCTGGCTTGCACGAAATCGCGCAAAGGATTGCCCTCGGCTGGCAATATGAGGCGCTGCCAGCCGAGATCCATCAGATTCAACGGCTTGCCAGATCTGTTCTCATCATCCGCCAAATTGAGAAAATAGAGCTGCTCACTGGCCAGCTGTTGCTCGGACCGTGAGCGATCAGCTGCCAGATAGACCGCCATGTCGACGTCTCCACGATCGAGTCGAGCCGTGATGTCATTGGTTCCCGCCTCCACGAGCTGGAGGGTCACGTCAGGCATTTCGGCGCGGACCCGCTCAACAAGCATCGGTATGAGACGCGCCGAGAGCGATGAGATGATGGCGATGCGCACGCGGCCGAAGGGACTCCCTCCGGTCCGTTCGAGCGCGTCCAGTTGAGTTTCGGCCAAATCGAGCTGGTCAAGGATGAGACGTGCATGCGTGCGCAGCAACCTTCCCGCCTCTGTCAGCGACACCCCACTGCGGTCTCGCAAGAGCAGCACATGGCCCGTCAGACGCTCGAGCTCGGCCATATGATAGCTCAGTGCCGGCTGGGAAGTATGCAACGCCCGGGCCGCAGCCGAAATGGACCCAGTTTCCGCTGTGGCCAAGAAGTATCGCAGCCGCCTGATGTCGAGGGATCCACGCATGCTACCCATATACAAGATTTTTATGGTTGATACTCAGGAATCTGTATTTTTTCTCCCTTTCTCGCTCGGATAGCAGAGGTAAGAGAGACTTTTTTGGAGCACCCTATGTACGCCCTCAAGATAAACCAGCCCCAGCGTCGCGTTTCGGCTGACCATGTCGCCAAATACCGCGACATACCCACGGCGGTCGTCGGTGATTGCATGGCGCGCATATTGGCGGCACCCGCGACCATCCGCCCAATGCATGCGGGTGGCACAGTCCTCGCTGGCCCCGCTTATACGGTCACCACCCGTCCAGGCGACAACCTTTTTGTCCACCGAGCCATCGATCTGGCACAGCCCGGCGACGTGATTGTGGTGGACGCCGGTGGTGCCCTCGACAACGCCATCATGGGCGAAATGATGCTGACCCATGCGGAAACTCGCGGGCTCGCCGGGGTGGTCATCAACGGAGCCATCCGCGACTCCGGCCATGTCCGCAACCATCCGTTTCCTGTCTTTGCAGCAGGGATCACCCTGCGCGGACCGTTTCAGAGCGGCCCGGGTCATGTCAATGTCCCTATCGCGGTGGGCGTTATGGCCGTTCAACCCGGCGATTTGATCCTGGGGGACGACGACGGAGTCATTTGCATTCCCTTTGAGCAGGTTGAAGCGATCTACCCTGATGCACATAAGCGTCTGGCGGGGGAAAACGCACAGCGAGACCGCGTGAGAAATGGCACGGTGGACCGCAAGTGGATCGAAGACAAGATAGCGTCATCGCCATATACCGTGGAGTACACCTAGAATGGCGGCTAAAACGGTCGGTCCCGCAGCCACCAGGTTCATGTGCGCGCTGGTTATCTTGCAGGCAGTCAAAGAGGATCTGTTGCCCGGTGCCGAGGAGCACCCTGAGATCATCTGGGATCCGACTGCCAAACTGATGGACCGCATCGAGGCTGGAGAAACCGCCGACGGGATATTTGCCATCGACAATTCCATTTCCAAGCTTGCCGAGCGCGGAATTGTCGAGCCGGACTCGATCCTACCGCTTGTTCAGGCTGAGTTTGGCATTGCAATCGCTCCGGGAATGGACACGCCTCCGCTGCGTGACGCCGATGATCTGGTCGCGCTCCTGCTGTCGGTTCCGAACCTCTGCTACTCGCGGGCGGGCGCAAGTGGGATCTATTTTGAATCCCTTATCGATCGCCTCGGTATTGGTGATGCTGTGCGCAGCAAGGCCATGGTCATTCCCGCGGGCCTGACGGCCGAGCAGGCCGCATCGGGGCGGGCCGCCATCGCTATCCAGCAAATGAGCGAACTGCGCGCGGTGGAGGGGGTAACAATAGCTGGTCCCCTCCCTCCCGATTGCCAACAGACCACCGATTTCTCGGCCGCCCTCTTTTCGCAAGCAGACAATCGCGACGGAGCGCGCAAGTTCATCGAGCTGTTATCGAGTTCACGAGCACGGAGCAGCTATGAAAATCGCGGTCTCAAACTGCGGTTCTGAGCCACTCACCACCTCTTGAAGTCGGCAGCGTTCCCGCCTCCAGGCGGGAGTGCTGCTCGTCATGTCCAAGGAGACTCAAATGTCCAAACCGCCGCGCATTGTATTGCTTCACGCCACTCCCGTCGCCGTCCAGCCCATTGAGGATGCATTCAGAGCTATTTGGGAAGAGCCTGAACTGGTCAACCTGCTCGACGACAGCCTCAGTCCCGATCGGGCCCTGACCCAAAACCTCACTCCGGAGATGATCGAGCGGTTTGTCTCGTTCGGTCGCTACGGACATGGCATCGGAGCCGACGCCATCCTTGTTACATGCTCGGCTTTTGGGCCGGCTATCGATCGATTGGCTGGAGAACTGCCCGTCCCTGTCCTGAAACCCAATGAAGCCATGTTCCGGGCTGCACTGAACAAAGGCGAGAACATCGCCATGGTGGCAACTTTCCGGCCCTCCGTCGTTACAATGGAAGCTGAGTTTAAAGAGTTCATGGCCGAAACTGGTGCGCGGGCCAAGCTGACCACCATTGTCGTTGAGCCGGCCATGGCCGCACTGCGTGCCGGAGATGCCGAGACCCACAACCGGCTCATCGCCGAGAACGCCGAAGAACTCAGCACGTTTGATACAATCATGCTGGCGCACTTTTCCACGTCGCGCGCTGCACGAGCTCTTTCAGAGAAAACGACAGTGCCGGTTCTGTCGGCCCCCGGTGCGGCGGTCTCCCGGCTTCGTGAGTTGCTGTCCCGCTAGCTCTTCCAAAGTGAACTGAAAACGGCCCGCAAGCAACGCTTGCGGGCCGAACTTGTTTGCGCATTTGAGGTCGGTTAGATCCTACTAATGACTGACCGAGCCCAATCGCCAATGATGCTGACGGCTAGCGCGCACAGGAAGATCACGAGGGCCGGAGCAACCGCGATCCACCATCCTGTGAGCAGATAGGAGCGACCAAATCCAAGCATATTCCCCAGGCTGGTCATTGGGGGCTGAATACCAAGGCCGAGAAAGCTCAGCGAGGTTTCAAGAAGAATGACCTCGGGAAACGTGATCGTGGCGGTCACCAGCAGCGAACTTGCGATGTTGGGCAGAACGTGGCGCAGGTAGATGCGCCTCCATGGGAAGCCGAGTGTTCGCATGGCCAGCACATACCCCCGCCCCTTCGACGCCAGGGTCATGGCGCGAGCAAGACGGGTGTACCGCTCCCAGCCAAACAGCCCCAGGATGAATATGAACAGAAGGAAATTATTGCCAAAGATCGCGGTCAAGGTCAGCGAGATGATAATGAAGGGGACCGACACCTGCGCGTCGACCGCCGCAACGATGAACTGATCGATCCAGCCTCCAAAATGCGCCGAAACGACACCGATCAGGGTTCCGAGCGTGGCGGAAATTACGGTCGCCGCCAATGCAATGGACAAACTCGTTTGCAGCGAGGCAATCAAACGCGCCAGAACATCCCGTCCCAGATCGTCGGTCCCCAGGGCGTGGTCCAGAGTTCCGCCAAAAAAGACAGGAGGCTGCAGGCGTGCCGTCAGACTGATCGCGTTAACGTCGAGGGAGACGATCAGTGGCAGAACAAGGATGAGGCCCAGGCAGATCAGCATCCAGACCATCGCCAACTGGACGCCCAAAGGCAGCAGCATCGGATTGAACCGTGGGGATTTTGCCACAGCTGAGTCAGCTTGTGCGGGCGTGACATCGGACATTGTTGCACTCCGGGTCAGTGGGCGCCTGCTGCTGCAGTGCGCGGGTCGAGTTTGGCGTAAGACAGATCGACGATCAGATTTGTCGCGATCATGACGAATGCGATCAGCATGATGATGAGCTGGAGAACCGCCAGATCGCGCTGGGCAACGGACTCCACAATGAGCCGCCCGACCCCGGGCCAACCGAATACCGATTCAATGACGGCGCTGGCTGCAACCATCGCGCCAACGAGCAGCGGTGTGATGGTCACCAGTGGGAGCACGGCGTTGGGCACGATGTGGCGCCAAAAGATCTCGAACTCCCCCACCCCGCGTGCTCGGGCGGATACCACGCATTGGAGCTTGGCCGCGTCCAGAATGGACGAGCGAACAAAACGCGTGAAGATTGCGGCCTTGGAAAGCCCGATCGTGAGAACGGGCATGACCAGATGCTGCCAGGACCCCGAACCGTTGGAAGGAAGCAAACGCATATTGACCGACAGTATCAGGATAAGAACCAGCCCCAGAACAAAATTGGGCAGGGCGAAGCCCACGGTCGTAAAGTTCATCACATGCCGGTCGAGCGGACCGCCGGAGTTAAGCGCAGCAAGCGCCCCGATTGGCAAACCCACGACAATCATCAGTAGGGTGCTTAATCCGACAAGTTGCAGGGTCGCCGGAAGTCGCTCGAAGACCACACTCGCGGCGGATCGGTTGGACATCGAGGAGAATCCGAAATCTCCCTGTAGGATGTTTCCGATATAAACCACATACTGCTCGAATATCGTGCCGCTGTAGCCCCATTGGACGCGATAGGCATCCAGCGCCGCCTGGGTAGTATTGTCGGGGTCAAATATCGCGGTGATCGGGTCGCCCGTGGCTCGCAGCGCGAGGAAAACCAGCGTCACGATAACCCAAAGCGATACGATTGCGCGGAGCAGTCTCAATGTTAGTGTCACGATATCTATCCTCGTGAAGGCTGGTACTAGGCCAAGGCCGCGCGGGGGGTAGGATCAAGTGTTCTTGCCGCCGTCTTGCCTGGCACTGCGTTGATCAGCGTCTGGGTGTATTCATCGCGGGCACCATCCGTGAACAAGGACACGGGGACATCTTCAACCACCCGACCGCGACGCAGGACTACGACCTGATCCGCGATTTCGAACACGACGCGCAAGTCGTGGGTGATGAGCAGGATTGCGATACCAAGCCGGTCGCGCAAGCGATGAAGGCAGTCCAGGATATGTTTCTGGATGCGGACGTCGACGGCCGAAAGTGGTTCGTCGGCGATAAGCATGTCGGGTTCAAGGAGCAGAGCGCGCGCGATCACCACACGCTGGGCCTCGCCGCCACTGAGGTAGGTCGGTCGGCGATCAAGGACATGTGGCTCGAGCCCGACGTCCTCGATGATCTTGAGAATGTGGGCACGCCGTTTCGCTTTGTCGCGCCAACCGTGCACCAAAAGCACCTCGTGCAGCTGGTCTTCGACGCGCATCAGAGGGTCGAGGGAATCGCGCGGGTGCTGGAAGACCATCTGCATGTTCAGTGGCTTGGAGGGGTCGTTAGGGCTCTTATGCACGACGACCTGTCCTGTATCGGGCGTTTCCAGCCCCATGGCCATCTTGGCGGCGGTGGTCTTGCCGGATCCGCTTTCCCCAATCAAAGCCACGATTTCACCGGCGCGGACTTCAAACGACAGGTTCTTTGCCGCCGGTATGCCGACTCCCATCTTACGGTCGCGCTTGGATGCAAAGAAGGTCTTGTTGACGCCCGCAAAGCTTAGGCACACCGGCGTGTTCTTGCGCTCGACAGTGTCGCGTCCAGGCCATTCGACCGAAGATGCTTCGAAAAGTTCACGAGAATATTCTGCTCTAGGTGACGAGGTAACCTCGTTGGCGGGGCCCTGCTCGACCATCACACCGCGCTGGAGCACGGCGATGTTCGTGGCCCTGTCGCGTACGATACCAAGGTCGTGGGTCACAAGCAGAACCGTGAGATCATTCTTGCGCCGCAACTCGTCGATGAGATCGAGTACTTCTGCCTGGACGCTCATGTCCAAGGCAGTCGTGGGCTCGTCCGCAATCAAGAGCTGCGGGTCGCCCAGAAGTGCCAATGCAATCATGACGCGCTGGTTGAGCCCGCCTGAAAGCTGATGAGGGTAGACACCCAGGCGCGAGGCGGGCTCTGGGATATGCACCTCCCGGAGAGCGGCAATGGCCCTGTTGCGCAGTTCATCGGCATCGGCCTGCGGATAGTAAATGCGCAATGTTTCGAGCATTTGCGAGCCGATGGTGCGGACCGGATTGAGAGCAGCAAGCGGGTCCTGAAAGACCATGCCTACCGATTTGCGGCGGAACTCCACCAATTGCTTGTAACCGAGGCTCCAGACGTCCTTTCCATCAATGATGATGCGACCGCTGATCTTGGGTTTGAAAGGCAACAGTCGCATCATGGAATGACAGGTGATGCTCTTACCGCTTCCGCTCTCTCCGACAAGGGCGAAATAATCACCCTTGTCGATCGAAAACGAAATATTCCTGACCAGCTCCATGGGAGGACTGACCGGCAGGGCGATGTTGAGATTTTCGACGCTGACGGCCGGCTCTTTCAGTTGGGTGTGCGGCATATAGATACTCCCATGCAGCCAGATTGGACCGACAATGATCAGCTGATCGAGGCGTTGGCGAAATCCATGTAGACAGAGGGCAGAGGATCCCATTCAACGTTTTTCCTCTTGCCGTAGAAAACGCCCATCGTGTGCAGGATGATTGCAGGGGGATCGGCGTCAAAAATATCCATCATCGCGTCAAACGCTTTCTTGCGCTCGTCTGCGTCCAGGCTAGATTCCAATATGTGACCCTGCTCGTAGAAGTCTTCATTCTCCCACACCTCGCGCTCGGATTCGTTATAAGAGCGCCATAAGCCGAAAAGCGGATCCGGCACGAGAATGGGATCAACCCCGCTACGGATCCCGGTCCCAGGGTAAGCCATCATCTGACCGAAATTCTCTACGATCTGCAGATCGATGTTGACGCCCACTTGCTCCCACATGGACACGAGCACCTGAGAGGTCGCGAGTTCAGGACCGTAGGCCGCAACACGGATGCGGAATGGAATGGGTGTGCCGTCATATCCGGCCTCCTCCAGCAATCGCCGAGCTTCATCGGGATCATATCGATAAGGATCACGATCAGGGTCGTAGAGGGGCCCAAAACTTGGCAGCTGGTGGCCATTGGGAACCTCGACGAGGCCATTCCAAAGCGCGTCGACGATCGCCTGGCGGTCGACTGCCAGGCTCAGAGCTTTGCGAATTCGAACGTCAGCCAGTGTCTCATTGCGGGTATCGAATTTGACCACCCGCATGCTGGCGACTGTACCCCCGACGATCTCGAGATTAGGGCTGGACTCTATCGGGCCAAACTGATCGGTCGGAACGTCGGCGATGATGTCAAAATCTCCGCTGACGAGGCCCGCAATCCGCGACGACAGCTCTGGTGCGAGTCGGTACACCAATGCATCGATGTCGGGCCGCCCCCCCCAATAGTCCTCGAAGGAGACCAGTTCCACGGTGTCAGCAGTTAGGGAGACCACGCGGAATGGACCCGTGCCGACGGGTGCCTGAGCAAAGCCTTCAAAACCACCTGCGGCTTCGAACGCGGCCTTGCTGACAATCTGTGCACCCCACGCCGTCAGACGCAACTCAATCGTCGGATCCTCGACACTGGAGATGACCCGAATTGTGCTCTCATCGAGGGCTTCGACAGATTCGATTGTGTTGAGAAATTGTTGGGCTGTGCCGAAGCCTGGCGAATCCTCGCTGGTGCGACGCTCGGCACCGAAACTGAACACCACATCCTCTGCAGTCAATGGCGATCCATCGTGGAACGTGACCCCCTGCCGGAGCTTGAGATCCAGTGTTTTGCCGTCGACCCGCTCCCAGGTTTCGGCGAGACCAGGCCGGATTTCACCGGTATTGGCATAGTCGACAGTCAAGAGCGTGTCGAAAATGTTCTGCATCACCCGGTAGCCGGGATTGGTTTGGTACAGCAGCGGATCGAGCTGCCGAGGAATTTCATCGAGTGCGACGCGAATTTCTCCACCCGACTGGCCGAATGCAATGCGCGGGGCGCTCATCAAAGCTACGCTCGCAGCACTCGCGCCAAGCAGCTTGAACGCGTCCCTTCTGGTGATGTGCATGTGTTCCCTCCCTGTCATAATGACGTTCCTCCAAGCCGAGCCTCCACACCCGACAAGTAAAAACTAGGGCTTGCGCCAACCAGCGTCCAATATTTTATGCCTCCCCTTTCATTTGCCAAGCATATAAATTGACGGACATAACGCCCCCACGTGCAAATGAAGTTGGCACTGCCTGATGGCAAAAAAGGGCGCTGTTGCCAGCGGCCCTTCCTTTTTGTTCTATGTCCGCCGCCAAGGGCTGCTAGCTGGCGAGGTTGCTGACCAGCTCCTTGACGAATCCTCGATCAGAAGTTGTGACGAACAGGTCGGCGATGGCTCGAATTGATCTCACCTTGTTGCTTTCGGCCTCTTCGTGCAGCACGCCCTTGGTTTCGAGGATGACAAAAGACAACATCGAAGCCGTGCGTTCGATCAAGAATGGAAACTTGTCCTGATCTCCCTGTTCGTGAACGACGATCACGGCATGGGGCTTGATACCGTTGACTGGCTCATCCATGGGCTGGAGCCCATGCGGATCGAGCGAGCCAGTCATGAGGATGTTGTCGCGTTCGTCAGCATTGATGTCAGCTATCACGTCCCTGACTTTCTCTCCGACGCCCAACACCTTAATGAACCGTGGAGACGAATTCCTGTATCCCTCGATCCGTTTGCCTGGCCGCCTGATAATGGTCTGCGTGATCATTTGTCTGTCTCCACCTGTTGGGCGCTCCGGCCCCGATGTTCCGGATTAAACGCTGCCCGTGCTTTGTCTCGATTGTCTCTTGGCTGCGGGTTGGACAGGAAGGGTCCCATCGCTAGTCGCAGCCATCAGTCCATGAAGCGACCACCAGACAAATTGAGACATTCACCGGTTACAAACCCGGCCATCGGAGAGGCGAGATACAGCACTGCATGTGCGGCCTCCTCACTGCGACCAAAACGGCGCACCGGGACTTCTCCCCTGAGGCGGTCCTGCTTTTCCTGGGGCATTGTTGCCGTCTGCGGTTCGAAAAGCGCAGTCGCGATGGCATTGACAGTGACACCATGCTCTGCCGTTTCTGCGGCCAAGACCCTTGTAAAACTCAACAGGCCGCCCTTGGCCGCGGCGTACGGTGCAACGAGATGATGCACGCCGGCCTTGCCCGACATGGACATGAGAGTGATGATTCTACCGTATCCGTTTTTGCACATGATTCGTGCGGCAGCCTGCATTTGAAGCGCCGGGATCACCAGTTCCGCCTCGGTGATGGTGCGAAGTTCTTGGCCCGTCATGTTCAGCACCGGCTTGCTGCGCACCGGCGGCGGGCTCATCACCAGGACGTCAAGTCCACCCAATCGCTCATGGCTCTTTGCAATCAGGTCTTCGTTGCCTGCCGATGCCAATGTTTCTCCGATCTCCCCGCCGTCCGTCACCAGTTGAGCGCCGGCGCTCAATAAAGAATCCGCAACAGCGGGCCCGACTCCATGCTCGGCACCGATCAGCAGAACCCTTTGGCCCTCAAGGCTGCCCATCATTTCGCTGCTCGGATTGCTGGCAATTGCATTCATGCTGAGACCTGCCTTGTCTTTTGGATTTTGGTAAGTGAGCGGGAAGTGTCCGCGAGCGTGACGTCGGTCCATTCGGCCCCTTCTGTAATCATGGCGCGCAATGGGCGAATATCACGAGCATTGTTGAGGGTATTTCCTGCGCAGACCCGGGGTCCGTCCATGTAGAGCACGGTGAACTGGTCTGCATCAGGCGAACCTCTCCAAACGAGTCGGTCCCATCGCTCGGGCATGCCGATGATCTGGAAATTGTCGCCATACTGATCCGTCCAGAACCAGGGCAGATCGAGACAGGGTTCAGGCCGACCGGCAATCTCGTGGGCTAGGGCGATTGCCTGGTTCTGTGCGTTTTGCCAACTTTCGAGACGTACAGAACGGTTGAGAGACCGGCTGAAGTGGTGGGCCACGTCACCCACCGCAAAAATATGCGGATCGGATGTACAACCGTTTTCGTCGACACAGACCCCATTGCTGCAATCGAGCCCGGCGCGGCGCGCGAGCTGATCATTGGCGGTGCCGCCTACTCCCACAATGACCAGATCGGCGGGAAGTGCCTGACCGTTTGAGAGTGTCACCGTAGCGCCAGCGCCTTCAGTTTTTAGGGATTTGACAGATGCGTCGAACGTGAAGTCCACACCATGGCGCTCGTGGCGCGCCACCAGGGCATCGGCGACCTGGGGAGCCACCGCCCGTCCCAGAGCGTGCGGAGCGGCCTCCACCACGTGGACATTGCATCCCGCACTTCGGGTCGCAGCAGCGACTTCAAGCCCGATGAAACCCGCTCCGATACAAACGATGTTGCGTTCAGGTTTGAGGTGGCGCCTGATCGGTTCGAGATCGCTCAGGCTGCGCAACGTCCGGACACAAGGAGCATCCGCGCCCTCGATTTCGAGGATCCGCGGTCGGCTTCCCGTCGCCAGAACCAGGCTCTCGTACTCAATTCGATCGCCGGTCGAGAGCTCCACGGTTCTGGTAAGCGGATCGAGCCTTTCGACCTCGGTGCCTAACCGCAGATCTATGCCCACCTCCTCGAAAAACTCCAGCGGCTTGAGATAGGCGCTTTCAGGAGGTGATTTGCCTAAAAGGATGTCTTTGGAAAGCGGCGGGCGTTCGTAAGGCGGATGGGTTTCGGACCCGATCAGGACAACCGGCTGCTCAGGTGCAATCCGGTTGAGGGTCAACGCAACCCACCCACCGGCCTGACCTGCGCCGACGATCACGATCGGTTTGCGTTGCTGCGACATCTCAACTCCAGAGGGAAATGAGTGTTGCCGGGCGGAAGCCGCCAGGCAACCTTAGAGATTGATCAGACGGCGACGAAAGGTTCGCCGATTTTCATTTCGGACGCTTCCAATGCCGTTTCCTTGAAAGGGCCATCCTCGGGGAGAATGAAGGACGCTGACCGGACCTTATGGCTCTCGGGGTCGGTGCCTGGGGGCGGGGCGCCCTTTGCAAGCGACCGGGCCGCCTTCTTGAGGCGCATACGCGCCATAATGATCGCATTGTCGGTCGAGACCAGATTTTCCTTTGTCCGATCGGCGATTGCACCCATGCTTTCCTGCAACGATGCATCCTGGATAGCGATGCCCTTGATACCCGAATAGTAGATCTTCTGGCGCTGTGCCTCACGATCCATCAGGTAGTCGTTCGTCATGTTGGCAACTGGAGTAAACGTCCCCGGTATCAGCTCGGTATGAACGCCATGCCCATTTTCCATCAGCTCGACCTCCTGCTCCGTCAAGGGGCGGGTAGGATGGAAGGTCATGGTCCAGGCCATGCAGTTTTCGTCATCCATCGGCACCCAGGCGTGACCGTTGAGCGCATTGCCTTTATAGGGCGGAATGAGCGTGTACCAAGGCATCATCCACTGGGTCACGCGCCAATAATGATACCCCGGCTCAGCCTTGCGACGTGCGCCGATCATCAGACCACCCAAGGATTCATGAATGTCGAACGTCGTATTGGTGGAGCGGGCATATTTGGCTCCGTCGGTCCCCTTGTGAAGGGGATCGCGATTGATATCGCCGGAATGGAGAAATGAGACGTGGCTCGAATCGATTCCGCCTTCCATGGCTTGCAGGTAATTGCTTTGCTGCCAGCGCTTGGAGAGATAGCGATGGGACGCTGGGACCTTGGCCCATTCATATTCAGGCAATTCGGGCTTATGCTCCGGCGGCCCCATATACGTCCAGATCACGCCACCAAATTCAACGCATGGATACGATTTGAGCTTGATCTTGTCGCAAAATCCACTTGAGGTCGGCTCGGATGGCACCTCGATGCACTGGCCAGAGGTGTTGTACTTCCAACCGTGATAGGGGCAGCGCAAACCACCTTCTTCATTGCGCCCAAACCACAACGAAACACCGCGATGCGCGCAGAATTCGTCCATCAGCCCGATCTTGCCGTCTGTGTCCTTGAACGCAATCAGCCGCTCGGACAAGAGCGATACACGCACTGGTGGGCAATCGGGTTCCGGGAGCTCGGTCGAGAGGAGTGCGGGTATCCAATAGCGGCGCAAGGTTTCGCCCATCGGCGTCCCCGGACCTGAACGCGTGAGGTATTCGTTGTCTTTTTCCGAGATCATCTCAGGCTCCTTTCACAAAGGGCGCCACGGCAGGCCGCCCCGGCGATATCGATGCCGGCACATTGACACCGCATACATTTACCGTCCAATATGAATTCCTAATGTTGTTATTCTGATTAGAGCATGATTGATCTACGCCAATTCCGCTACTTCGTGGCCGTTGCTGAAGAATTGCACTTCACGCGGGCCGCTGAACGTCTCAACATTGGACAGCCCCCGCTCAGCCTGCAGATTCAGGCCATCGAGCGCGAATTGGGTGTGACGCTGCTGAAACGGTCGCGGCGCAATGTGGAGCTTACACCGGCAGGACGGTTGTTCTTGCAGGAAGCGCGATTGGCGCTGCTGCAGGCCGACCGTGCAGTTCAGACGGCTACACGCGCTGCGAAGGGCGAAATGGGTGTGTTGCGTGTGGATTTCGTGACCTCGGTGCCGCTGGTTGAGGTGTTTACCGCCGCGGTTCGATCATTTCGCTCCAACTACCCTGACGTTCATCTGGAATTGAGGGGACGCCCATCCTCCACAATCGTGGAAGATCTACTATTGGGGACCATGGACATCGGGTTTACGCGCCCTTCGATCTCCAGTGCCCTGCCGGCCGCGCTGCGCGCCATACCCGTCTACGAAGACAATTTGATGGTGGTGTTTCCTGCCGATCACCCACTGGCGCATTCCAACAGCCCGGTGCCGATCGGGGACTTGAAAGACTACAAATTCGTACTGCGCCCACGCGGCAGCGGTTTGGGCTTTTACGAGCAGGTATTCGACATGTGCGGCGATGCTGGCTTTTCGCCCTATATCGTTCAGGAGGCCGTGGAAGCGACTACCACCATCGGGCTTGTAGCGGCCGGCGTCGGTATCACAATCGCTCCCCAGGCCCTGCGCCGCATCAACGTCCATGACGTTGTTTGGCGGGAAATATCTCAGGCCAATACCAAGAGCCGAATTTATCTTGTCTACAATCCGTCCAATTCCAATCCGATATGCCAACTGTTCATCGACAGTCTCTCGTCAATCGCGATTGACTAGTTCGGATTGGGCTCGCCCGGATTGATGTAGACGCCGCCATCCTGGAGGACGGGTGTCCAGGTCTTGATGGGAATTTCACAAGGAGCCTCTGTCGGCATGCCCGTCCGTATGTCGAATTTTCCCTGATGGAACGGACATTCGACTTGGCAATCCTCGACATATCCTTCAGACAACAGGCCAGGACCATGCGAGCACAGATCCGCTGTAACGAACACCATGTCGCCAACTTTAAAGATCGCATAAGCGAAGCCGTCGACTTCGGCCCGGCTGGGCTCGTCCTCATCGAGGTCTTCCAGGTCACATAGCCTTATGAGACGCGAAGCGTCGACGAACTGTCCAGCGTTTGCACTTGTCATTATTTTGAACCCTGCACAACGACCTTCCGCACCGCGCGGTGCGGAAGGTCTTGAGAAAATTAAGCTGCTTTTTCCTGATTCTTGGCAGCCCAGTCGAAGGCCAGTATCGAAGTCAGCTGCTTGACGCTGCCAAGCGTTTCAAAGCTCTTGAGCGCCTCGATGATCTGGTCGGTCACAGCCTGGCCAGCGAAAGGCAGCGCGTTCTGGGTCACCTTCTGGGCAATGTCGGCATCCGAGAAAGGTGCCTTAGGATGACCGGGGAAGGGCTTTGCTTCCCCGTGAACAATTGTCCCATCCTGGAGTTCGATCTCTACCCGGGACAAATAGCCTGCGGCAGCGCGCGAGAGTTTCCCGTCCTTCAGCGCCCCCAGTTTAGGATCTGCGACACACTTCACCTGCTCTGCCACGAACTTTTGCCGCGCCGGCTCCAGCACTCGTGTCACGTCGAAGCTGTCGACACCGATATAGCCGTCCAGCACAGCTGCCCCAACAACATAGGGCATCGAGTGATCGGCAGTTTCACGCGACGACGGATGATAAGGATCCTGCCGCATCTCGATAAAGTGCTGATAGGCCCCCTCTTCCGAAAAGACTCTGACTTCCTTGATCTGGCTGAGATCGGAGACCTTGCCACGCGCTTCAAGGGCCGCGCGTATGGCACTTTGGGCCATCGAGCCGACCGGCCACAGTTTCATGTAGGTCTCGGCGACGCGGCTTAGCTTCTTGTTGGGCTGCAGCCTCTCAAGAATGACCGGTACCGGGTCGTGCTCGTTGGCGAGCTTGGCGATGAACCCATTATCGCCCGTGAAGGGACGGATCGGAGCTTCCACCCCCGCTTTGGCGAGGAAACATGCCTGCAACGCATTGCGCACCGCGTCAGAGCCATTGAACCGCTTCCAGAGCGTCAGGTCGCCGCGCTTGTTGAGTTCGCAGCTTTCAACTTCGTCGGTAGCGAAGTGCGGTGTGACTGTCATGCCAAACGCTTCCTTGGCCTGATCAGCATCAAGCTTGAGAAGGCGCGCAATGGCGGCGCAGGCGCCAATTGCCGTGAGGTTGGTGTAATCCCATCCCCCCGGAGCAGTGGAGAACGCATCAAAGGCAGCTCCCACGACCTCGTAACCGACCGCCAGGGCAACCAGAAGGTCTTCACCGGACGCATCGACCCACTCGGCCACAGCAATGACTCCAGCAGTCATATCGCTGGGATGACCCGAGTTCCGATCGCCTACATAGAAGTCGTTATAGTCATAGCAGCGCAGTAACGATCCGTTGACGAAGGCAGCCAAGTCGGGATTGGCGCGCATGGAGGTGCCCCAGATGACCGCGCCATCGGGAGTTGCGAAGGGCTCGGCAAATCTACGGGCAATATGGGAAGCGCGATGGTCCAAGGCGCCGAGTGCAACGGCGACGGAATCACTGAGAGCCCTTTTGGACGCGTGGCGTGTCTCCGGGTCGAGTTCGCCGGACACGCTGGCAACGAAGTTGCCGAGGCACTCTGCAACCTCATCCCTGTATTCAAAACTGTCCGCTGTGGTCATTTTTCTACACCTTCAGATTCTTCAAGTCTTCGTTCAACTGAGTCTGGCCGTGCGTCATCTGCATATGGAGCGCCGCGGTTGCCTCGACCAGCCAACAGATAGCGTTCCGCAAAAGCGTGTGTCCAATATTAATGCGGCATTTATTCATTCTTCTTGACAAATAAGAAGCAGCCGCGGTGCAGCGACGAACCGCTTCATATGCTCGTGCGAATAAGACAGCCGCCCATTAATATTGGACACACGCCAGCCGTTGACCTAAGTGCCAAGACGCCCACTCGATCCCTACGTAGCGAAGGCAAGCATGACCCGACCGACCGTTCTGATTACGAAACCTTTGGATAAGAGCTGCGAAGATGCACTCGCTCACCATTTCAACGCGCTCTCGCTCGTCAGCGCTGAGAATCCCGAAGCGCTGATTAACGAAAACGCCGCCGACATTCGGGCCATCGCCGGCGGTAAAGTGCCAGGCGCCTTAATGGAACGTCTTCCCAATCTCGAAATTATCGCCAACTCGGGGGTGGGCGTGGATTCAATCGACCTGCATGCCGCCAAATCCCGCAATATCGTGGTGACCAATACGCCTGGTGTGCTTGAGGATTCGGTAGCCGAACTTGCCCTGGGGCTCATGCTGGCGCTCGCCCGCTCCATCCCACAGGCTGACCGCCATGTGCGCGATGGCGCCTGGAAGGAGAAGATGTATCCGCTGCGCAGCGAACTGCGTGGCAAGACAGTGGGAATTGTAGGGCTGGGCCGAATCGGCAAGGAAATCGCGGCCCGGCTGTCGGCGTTGAAAATGGTCGTCGCCTATTTTGGACGGTCCGAACAGACCGAGCAACCCTATCGATACTTCGCAGACCTGGTGGATCTCGCCCGTGCCAGCGATTGGCTCGTGGTGGTGGCACCTGGCGGCAAAGCCACTGAGAAGCTCATTTCCCGAGAGGTGTTGACGGCGTTAGGACCCGAGGGTCGGTTGGTCAACATCGCGCGCGGCTCACTGGTCGACCAGGAAGCGCTGATAGAGATGCTCCAAGCCGACGAGATCAAGGGTGCCGGGCTCGACGTGTTCGAGAATGAGCCTGAGGTTCCTCGGTCCCTTGCGCGCCTGGACAATGTCGTGCTCTCACCGCATCAGGGCAGCCGAACGCTGGAAGCACGCGACGGCATGGGCAAGCTTCTAGTCGAAAATCTCCTCGCCCATTTCGAGGGGCGTGACCTCCCATCGCGGGTGCTGTGATGAACCGGCAGGCGCCATTCATTGGCGCGATCGCAGACGATCTGACCGGTGCCACCGACCTCGCCCTCATGCTGGCCAGTGAGGGAATGACAGTCAAACAGGTTGTAGGTGTTCCGGGTGGAAAGGTCGATCTCGGCGGGGCGAACGCGGTGGTGGTCGCGCTCAAATCGCGCACAATTCCGGCGCAAGACGCCGTTGCAGAATCGGTAAACTCTGCAAAGGCTCTACTTGCGGCAGGTGCACGACAGCTGTTCTTCAAATATTGCTCAACCTTCGATTCCACCGACAAGGGCAACATTGGCCCGGTGATCGACGCATTGATGGAACTGTCAGGGCAAGACCGCACCCTTGCATGTCCGGCATTTCCGACCAACAAGCGAACGGTCTACAAAGGCCATCTTTTCGTCGGCGACGAGCTTCTTTGTGATTCCCCCATGCGCGATCATCCGTTGACGCCGATGCAGGACGCAAATCTGTTGAACATCCTTGCCCGTCAGACACAGCACGCCATTTCGCTGGTCGACATCGAAACGATTCGCGGTCCCAACCTCGCGGAAACGCTTTCCTCACTCAAAGGCATCGCCATAACCGATGCCATCAATGATAGCGATCTGCGCATCATTGGCGCGGCAGTGAAGGATTTTAGGCTGATCACGGGCGGGTCGGGGTTGGCTCTTGGCCTACCAGCCAATTTCGGCTTCACTCCCGCTGACCGCCCCTCGCCGCCCCCGGCACCTCCAGGGCGTTCGGTGGTTCTTGCCGGCTCGTGTTCGGCCGCTACGCGCACTCAAATCGAGACTGCCCTGGCGGCGGGATTGGCGGGATTCAGGCTCGATCCGATCGCTATTGCAGAAGGAAGACTGTCGCTGGCAGATGTGCGCCAGTTCGCATCCGACTCTTCGACCATCCCCCTCATTTACGCCAGCGCGGCCCCACAGGAGGTGGCAAACACTCAGGCTCTTCTCGGCCAGGAACGCGCCGGCAAGGTGGTGGAAGATTTCCTTGCAAGCCTCGCATCTCAACTGGTTGAGGATGGGTTTACTCGCTTTATCGTGGCTGGTGGGGAGAGTTCTGGTGCAGTCATCGCCGGCCTTGGCATCAAAACCCTGTCCGTCGGTAAACCGATTAGTCCCGGGGTGCCTTGGATGCATGCTGACGACGGTGGTCCGCCTTTGGCACTCGCGCTCAAGTCGGGTAATTTCGGCTCGGAGGACATCTTCGTGACTGCCTGGGACAAGCTCGCATGACCGCCATTAGCTCCGAAGAGACCCGAATGCGCGATCAGATTGTCGCTTTAGGACAGTCGATCTTCGAGCGAAAACTCACAGGAGGCTCGACGGGCAATATCAGCGTCCGCATGGCGGACGGCCATATGCTGATGACTCCGACCAATGCCAGTCTCGGTGATCTGGATCCTTCGCGTCTTTCACTTCTTGATCCCGACGGCACCTACGTCTCGGGTGATAAACCCACGAAAGAGGCGTTTCTCCACACCTGCATGTATTGCGCCCGTCCACAAGACACTGCCGTGGTCCACCTCCATTCCACCCATTCCGTGGCGGTGAGCATACTGGGTGATGTTGACCTTGAGAACGTCCTTCCACCGCTGACTGCCTACTACGTCATGAGGGTCGGCAAACTGCCGCTTGTTCCTTATTTCGCTCCCGGAGATGCGCAATTGGCTCGAGCAGTGGAGCAACAGGCGAACCGGCATCACGCCATGTTGCTGGCCAACCACGGACCGGTGGTGTCCGGGCCTAGTCTGCTTAATGCCCAATACGCAATCGAGGAGCTTGAAGAGACCGCCAAGCTGTTCCTGTTGCTCGACGGTCGGCCCATCCGCCCGCTGACACCGCAGCAGGTTGACGACCTTGAACGAAAGTTCACTCGGTGACATCCTCAGCGTCATCAGCCTCGTCATCCGACCCGGCGGTGCGCGAATCCGCTTACGGCTGGGTGATCGTCAGCATCACATTCCTTACGCTCGCGCTCGTTCTGGGCTCGAGGTTTTCTCTTGGGATGTTCCTTCCCTACATGCCCCAGGACATCGACGCATCTATCGCTGATATTTCGGCGGCCATGGCCGTCTCAATGATCGGGGCCGCCATTGTGCAACCGCTGACCGGTGCGATGATTGACCGGCTTGGTGGCCGCTTTGTGCTGTCGTTGGGCCTGATATGCGCGGGCCTCTCGCTCGTAGGAACCTCGCTGGCCACCAGCCAATGGCAGGTGGTCATGTTCATAGGTGTTGGCGGGGCGATCGCCTATGCCGCCGCCAGCCCAGTCTCTGCAACTTCGATCGTCGCGACCTGGTTCAAGAGACGGCGCGGCGTTGCACTCGGGATCACCACCTCGGGCACGAAGCTGGCTATGGTGATCCTCCCTCCCATCGTTGCCGCTCTCATCGTGTGGTCGACCTGGCGTACCGCCATGTTCTGGCTCGGCACCGCGGTACTTGCGCTGATTCCGGCGGTTCTGTTGTTGCTCAAGCCCGCCCCCGGCTTCGCAAAACCGCGCCCGCCGACCGCAAACGTGGAGGCTGCGGTCCCGTCCGTAACGGGATCCACGCTCAAGCAAGCTCTCGCAGTTCGTGATTTCTGGCTTGTTGCCATCACCCTCTTCGCCAACGGCCTGATCATGAATCTTGTGTTCATCCACCTGCCCAATTACGTGCTGCGCGCCGGTTATGACGAAAGTCTAGCCGCACTTGGCCTGGCGCTGTTGGGTGGGATTGGCATCCTTGGCACCATAGCCACCGGCACGCTGTCCGACTGGTTGGGTGGGCGCAATGTCTTGCTGATCATGTTCGGTGCGCGCGGGATTACTGCACTGTTCGTGGTCGTTGCCCCCGGCCCGGAATCGCTGATTGCATTTGTGGTCGTGTTCGGGCTTTTGGGATATGGCGCGATTGGCGTCATCGGTGCTCTGGCCTCCGAGCTTTTCGGCAGAAAAGCCATTGGCGCAATCCTAGGCTCCGCGTATGTGTTCAACCAACTCGGGGGCGCGACTGGAGTTTTTGCTGGCGGAGCTTCGCTCGCAATCACCGGCGACTACGGCGCCTCGATCTGGTTGGCCATTCTCACGACAGTTGGATCGTTCATGTGCATACTGCTGATCCGAGGCGGTCGGCGAGAACCGCAGGTGCGGCTGGCGCCGTAGTCGTCGTCATCGATCGGCGGGTCAATTCTCGGTGAAAATCCCGGGTCACGTCTCAGTGACGATCAACATGTACCCCGTCAGCACCGATGGCACAGATTTGATCTTGTGATGTAAGGAGGGTTTTGGTCTCGTCGGAGTGACGAAGGAACGACGATGAGATCAAAACCCTCGAAAGCCAAGAAGCCCGCCGAACAGGTGGTCAAGGATATCCGCCGCGCGACACGGCGGCACTTTTCTGCAGAAGACAAGATCCGCATTGTGCTCGATGGCCTGCGTGGAGAGGACAGCATTGCCGAGCTGTGCCGCAAGGAAGGCATTGCCCAGAGCCTCTATTACACCTGGTCCAAGGAATTCATGGAAGCGGGAAAGCGTCGGCTTGCTGGCGATACAGCCCGTGCTGCCACCACCGACGAGGTCAAGGAACTGCGCCGCCAGGCCGGAGCGCTCAAGGAGTGTGTTGCCGATCTGACGCTGGAAAACCGTCTGCTCAAAAAAAGCATGATCGCGGATGGGGACGACGACGCATGAGGTATCCAGCATCCGAAAAGCTCGAGATCATCAGGCTGGTCGAGCAATCCCATCTGCCAGCAACACGCACGCTCGATAATCTGGGCATCGCGCGCCGGACCTTTTATCGCTGGTATGACCGCTACCTCAATGGTGGGCCCGAGGCGCTGGAGGACCGGCCATCGGCGCCCAGCCGGGTGTGGAACCGGATCCCGACCGCCATCCATGATCAGATCATCGAGATGGCGCTGGAACAGTCCGAACTGAGCCCCAGGGAACTGGCGGTTCGGTTCACCGACGATAAGGGCTACTTCGTGTCTGAAGCCAGCGTTTACCGGCTTTTGAAGGCCCACGACCTGATTACCAGCCCGGCCTATGTCGTGATCAAGGCTGCCGATGCCTTCCACACCAAGACCACCCGGCCCAACGAGATGTGGCAGACCGATTTTACCTACTTCAAGATCCTCAGCTGGGGCTGGATGTATCTCTCCACCGTGCTCGACGATTATTCCCGCTACATCATCGCCTGGAAGTTGTGCTCAACGATGCGGGCACAGGATGTCACCGACACTTTGGACCTGGCACTGGCAGCTTCAGGGTGCGATCGGGCCCATGTCCACCATAAGCCTCGGCTGCTCAGCGATAACGGCCCGAGTTACATCGCCGGGGAACTGGCCAACTACATCCAGGCCAACCGGATGAGCCATGTGCGCGGTGCACCCTGTCATCCTCAGACCCAGGGCAAGATCGAGCGCTGGCACCAGACACTCAAGAACCGGGTGCTACTGGAAAACTACTTTCTGCCGGGGGATCTCGAGGCCCAAATCGCTGCTTTCATCGAGCATTACAACCACCAGCGTTACCACGAGAGCCTCGACAACGTGACCCCGGCCGACGCCTACTTCGGCAGGGCACAAACCATCATCAAACAGAGAGAAAGGATCAAACGACAGACCATCGAGCATCGGCGCTTGCAACACCGCAATCTCGCCGCATAAAATCAACCCACAGACGAGGCCAACGCTCCTCTATTCAACGCAACAAATTGCGCCAAATCATCTGACGACAGACAGTGCAGCGCTTGATAGATGATCGACGAGATGGCGTTCTCGATTCGATTAAACCTGACCAGAAACGAGCCTAGGGCTTTTTCGTAGTTCAGCTTGATCTGAGGGTCGGCCCAAGGCTCGTCGTCTTCCATCATCGCTTAGAGCCCAATAATCGGCCGGACCATCGGCTGAATCCATGTTCCCAGGAAGGCCATGCCGACCACAATGGCGATGGATAAAATGAAACCCATGATGTCCCAGGTGAAGTCAGGGGTCAGCTTGTGCTCGAGGTCTGCCTTTGCCCGCCGGACGCCAAGGATTTCCTCATCAACCGCGTTCCAGTCGTGGCGATATTCGCGATCGGCATGACGGGCATCATAGAACGCCTGCATAGACCGCCGGTTTGCCATAGCGTCCATTTCCATCACATCAAGAACCCACTTCGCAATCGCCCTTTGGGACTCCATCAGGGTTGCGGAAGCGCGTTCAATGATGAAAACCACCACTGTGAATGCAATCGCTAAGTGAAGCGGCAACACGATCCAGAGTGTCAGATAAGCGGCTACCGACGCGATGACAGATAGTGCGCCATCAACTATGGCGTCTGCGAGTTTCGAGTTCATAGACATCCCCCCCCCCGACATGTCAAAATGAGTGGCCCACAACCCTCCCGCAACTCATTTTAACTCGCAAACCTATCTCACGTCGAAAAGCTTATCAACTTCAAGGGCTTGCGAACCAGCAATTTACGGGTTTTCGATATGCCCGTTTTCGGTCACAAAACCACCCTCCAGGAAGCGCGTGCACAGGCATGATTTCGACCTGCACCTTGCACCCATTTGACTTGCACGACCACACTCAGCGCTCGTCTCCGGGGTCGGTTTTTTGGCGGTTTCCGTACTTGTCGATGGCGGCTTCGATTGCGTCCCGGTCCCGATAATCGAGCCTGTCTATTTCGATGCCAACATCGGTAATCTCGTTTTCAAGCCGTGCAATCTCGGCAGACAGATGCGCAATGCGATCGCGCATCATCTCGCGGGCGACGTAATACGCAGAATCGCGCTTGGGATCGAATTTGTCGTCATTCATGTCGTCACCTCAACTACGAATCTTGGATCAAATCCATGCTCCCGGGCATGCCCACGCGGATTGCAGACCACCCTGGTGTCGCCCACCACGTAGTCCCGCCGCCAATGCAGGTGACCATGCACCCAAAGCTTCGGCCGATATCGATCCATTAGCTCGCCCAGGTCGCTTGCGAAACTGCCGTCAGACGGATCCGGAAATGCCGGGTCGTCGAGCGAAAGGCGGTGGGGAGCGTGGTGCGTAACGACGACGGTTGGACCAGCAAAATCTTTTGCCAGACACCTGCCGAGCGTCGCCCGATGATCACGGTGCCATGCCAAAGTATCGCGTGGATGGAGCCGCCTCATTCCGACATCTATGGAGCGGTAATCGGGCATTGCATGCTTCGCCCACACCTGCGCCGTTGCGATGTCGATTGGGTCAGAGCCGGCAATTTCGAAGTCGGTCCACAACGTTGCGCCGACCAACCGAACGCCGGCGATTTCGAGGGTCTCGCCGCGCGCCAGCACGGTGACGCCCATCATGGCGCAATCGGCGATTGCGGCGTCGAGGGCGGCATGCGGATTTATGCACGCGTAGAAATCATGATTACCGGGCACCCACAGAATCGGGATCTCAACCCCGCGCTCCCGCTGCCGAGCAAGCCAATTACACCCATGCGTGAAGCCATCGGCAATATCGCCCGCGATGACCAACACATCGGCACCCGCCGGCGTTTCCGGCAAATCGAAATCGCGGCCCTTTCCGTCAACGTGGAGATCACTCATGATCCAGAGCCTCATTCGAAACCCCCTTCCTGTGCGTGGGCGTCGCAGACGGTCCGGTACCATCCGCCCCGCTTCCGCAGCCGGCCTGGCGCGCCGCAGTCTTCACAAAGGAACTCCGAAAGCCACTCCGCGGCAGTAATGATCTCCTCCGACCGCTCGTCGCCGCGGTCGCTGTAAACCCTTAATCCACCGAACTTTTCCTTCGTCTGCGACGTGGTCCAATGGCCGTCATAGTGCTCATTGAGCCACCCAGACATACCAATCAACAGGTCGATCCAGCCGGACGCGAATTCCGCCCCGGCCCGAAGGAATTCGTATTCATTCCGTACCGGCGTCCACCAATCCTCCGGCAGCGCATGGGGCCGCAGGCGGGCATGATCCCAGCGCCTGGACCGAGCGTTGATGACGCGGCGCACCAGTTCGACGACATCCTGCCGTTGCGGCATCCATGCGCCCGTCGGATGCACGGCAGGGCCCGTTGGGACGGTGATAAAGAGGTCGATCAACCCCTCGGATTCGTCCCACTTCCCTGGCAGCACGATGACGTCCCTGCACGCGGGATCGCCCTCAAACGCGGCCCCGACGATCTGCCTGGCTTCATCGGTCAGGTGGATTACGCTCATATCCGTCATGCCGCACCCCCTGACATCAGTCGCTTGGTTTGCCAGCGTCTAAGGTTGTGGCGGTACCGCCATGCGGCCGGGCCATTGCCGGCGAAAAGGTCCACGAGGCCCAGCATTCGCGGATTGAGGTCGGCCAGGGCAATGGTCGCGCAGAGCTGGACCAGCAGCCCTCGGCCATGGACGGATTGGTGAAAGAGGCTGTCGCGAAGGGCCTCTTGGACCTCGCAAAATGGATAATGATGGCGCACTGAAATCTCCTTTCTTGGTCTGTGCGTTGCGCGGGGTGCGCAGGGGTCAGGCTTGACCCATGAAGGCTTCACGGGCGGCGAGAGTGCCCTCGATCCCCCGGCGGAGTTTCCGCAACGAACCTCCAGGCCAGACTTCCTTGATAACGTCGACTTCATCGTCGGCAAGCGGCGGATACCAGCGCTCATCGATGCCGCGATCGCGTGCGATGTCGCGGATGATTTGCTTCGACAGAGGGCCGATGTGCTGCCACGTCGGCTCCGGCATCTTGATGATGCGCATGCGATCGCGCAGGGGAGCGGGAATGCCTTCCACAGAATTCGCGGTCGCGAAGTGGGAAATCCACGACAAATCGACGGCAACTTCGAGAGCAGGATCCCGGATCGCCTGGGCTTGGCTGCGTTCGAGCATCGGCAGCAAAGCATCAAATGCCGATCCGTTGTGCCGACTATCCGAAGCCTTCTCGATCTCGTCCCAGACAACCAGTCCGTTCGCGAACCCGCTCCGTTGTACCAGCTGCAGGGGAACGCTCGGCCGCGATGTCGCCCACTGCGCGGACGTGCCCATAGCACTGCCGTCGGCCATGCCGGCCATCGAAAACACCTCGCACGGCAGGTCTAACTGGGCCGCGATCGCACGCAAAAGGGCGGTCTTCCCAGACCCCGGCTTGCCGACAAGGCACATCGGACGAAACCGCACGCGCTCATCAGACGCGAGATCGAAAAGGATGCTGTCGATGACGTCGCGGGCATGCGGCCACTTCGACACGAGGACATCGAAATGCAGGTCGATGGGCCCGCGATCGACAAGCGGCAGCTGCCTGCCGGCGATGTCGGCGAATACCTTGCGCGAATCCTTTTGCCCACCGACACCCTTGGGCAGAGCGGGCACGACGACAACGCCCGGGAGATCGAAATCGAGATCAGGTTCGATCTCAGCGCGGTCTTCCTCGACTTCGCGAAGCTTCTCGAAGAGCGACTTCTTGCTGTCATCCTTGATCTCGTCTAGGGCTTCGGGATGCTCAGCGAGCCAGACGTAAGCTTGACGATATGCATCCACGTCACGGCCGTTATCGAGCAGCCGTTGCATGCCGTAACGCTGTGCGCGATCGATCCTGCGCTCGAATGCGCGGGGGGAATTCAGCAAGCCGAGAGCCGTCGCGTGGCGCAACGTCGCTCCGAACCTGCTGTCGAGAAGAGTGGACTGGCGGTCGTGAAAAAGACGCTTTGCAGCCATCTCAGCCACTTCATGGTCATAGCCATCGCGCTCCGTGTCGGAGCACGCGATATACAAGTCGCAGCGCGCGACGTCGCTGAAGCGTCCTCGGATATCGAAGATCTCTCGGCAAAGCTCAAGCACAAGTGCTGAGCCGTCCGAGATCGCTTGCTCAATGATCTCACGCTCAGCATCGCTCAAAATGCGGCCATGCAGAACTGAAGTGAAGAATCGAATCCGATCGCTGATCATCGATCCACTGCACCAGACCGCATGGATCAGAATTTCTTCTAGTGCGGGCAAGTCGCCGGCAATGATCTCGGCGCGCCGCTTCTTGAGCGCGCGCAAGGATTCGACGTCGATTTCTTCGAGCGCGGCGAGGCGCCGGCCCGTGTCAGGGTTTTCCTTCGTCAATGTGATGATTTTTCAGAGCCTTGTGGGCGTCCGCGCCAGTGCGGTGTCGCCCCAAGGTGCGCCGCCGACGGCATAGCCTCGACGTCCCAGGACGGCGCATAAAGCAAATTTTGAGCGCACCGTCCAGTCGTGCGATTTCGAAATACTTAATGCGCGGTCGAGGGGATCGGTCGCATTCGATCGTTATAGCCAGATTGCGGAGTGGCTATAACGGTGGCTTATGCGGCTTCGGATTGCAGCTCCCGTGAGCGCTTCATGACCAGGTTCTCACGCCGATCGAGGGCAGCATCGCGCGAAAAACTGGCCTCAATTTCACGATACACTACCCGCTCGGCCAACATGATCTCCTCGACTTTCTCGGCAAGATTAGAGTTCTGGACGAAGAGTCCATCGACTTCGCCGCGAACTGTCGTCGTTGACTTTGCGATTTCGAATAGGCGTTTGCCGATCTCGCTCAGCTTCCCCGTCAATTCGCGCCTTTGAATGGCCAGCGCTTCACTGCGGTCGAAGAGATCGTCTTGCTCGGCGTTGATGGCCTGTCGCTTACGTTCGATGGCATCAATTTCGGAGCGGATTTGGTCAGCGTTCATGTGCTTGATTGCGGTTTTCATGGCTTCATCTCCATATAGGGGGGCAGGAAATCGGGTGGCACTCCGTGGCGCTCAAACATGAGCAGCAGGCGACCGATCCATGGGGGGATTTCCCTCTGACCGGATTCGTATCTGCGGATCGTCACCGACACCGTGTTCTCGGCGCCGGTATATCCGATCGCGCGGCCCAGCTGGAGCGTCGAAAGGCCGAGCTGGTGGCGGATGCGCTTCATTTCGTTACCGTTCATTGACCCCCCTCAGCGCCGTGACGAGATCCGCGTCATGGGGTACTCGGGTCCCGCGACAGTTGTAGCCATAGCAGTAGTTACCCCACGTAGAACCATCGAGACCGTCGTAGATGACGCCATAGAGCCATTCGCCGTCTGATATGACGTATTCGCGGTAGCCACTGCCGCCATTGTCCCAGATGATCTCGCCCGTGGGCACGTGACCGATCGCGGCTCCGGGTTCGCCAGAGAAAACAGTATGCTTGGCGGCTGCGCACCGGCGCGACGCCTCGGATTTCTTCCGGCGTTCGTCCTCGCGCGCCTCGAGCTCGACCATCTCACTATCGTCAGCTGGGCGCAGGTAGTCGCGCTGCACGTACTCACCCTCCCAGCCCGGCTGGCCGCCGACGGAGCCGATGTCGTCATCAGCCTCGAATGCGTTGCCCAGCTCCTCGACGACCATGGCGCGACCGGTGATCCGCACGATGTCACCAACATTGTGCTTGCCATCGAGAGCGATGATCTGGGGGCGGCGCGGCGTTGCCGTCTGCGTGTTCCCTTGCGATGGCGTATTCTGCGTGAGGACAGGAGCGCTCTTGTGAGCAGGATTGCGTAGATTCTCGTCGATTTCGATCAAGCGATCGAGGAGTGCATCCCGCTGATCGTGACGCATTTTGCCCCTCCAAACTTTCATAAACGAATCCCATTTCATGCGTCGCCCACGGCAGGCGTTGATAACGTCGCTATCGTATTCGGACGCGACAGTGATTTCGGTACCACTCTCTGACCAGCGAATTTTCCGCATGCTGCTGGCACGGGTGAGACGCGCCTCATTCGCGTCGTTCGCGGCCTCGGCCTCACCAGCAATTCCCGCGAGCGCCTTGCGGAGGGCAACTCGATATTTCGCCATCACGACCCACACACGACGATCACGATCCCAACGGGAGGTCGGCACTGACTTGATAGCGTCCTTGATCGCGGGATCGAACGGAGACACAACGGCGATAGAGCCATCGGGCCGCACGGTGACGGTTACCCCGGGGATTACCGGCCAATTCTCCTCGCTCGCCGCCCGTGCATCGGCCTGAGATTTTGCGACCAGTTTCTCAAATTTTTCCGTCATCGCGGCCGGAACAGCCCAAGAACTGTTTGCCGGATTCCAGTAAGCGCCCAGCCTCTTAATGGCCGGAACCATGCTCTTCGGTGGGCGACTGATATAGTAGCCGTTGGCCAAATGGGTCACGCCGTAATCGCCACCCTTGGGCAGACCATTTTCTGGGCACCCATCGGCAAGCCAAGCATCGATGGTTGCGGCAAGGTCATCGGCGCGCTTTGGCGAAATCGTCCACTGCCGATTGCGCAGGTAGGTAGCACCGCACTCGACGAGGATTTTTTGAACGGCAGGGGCGAAACCGATCTGCTGGTCGAGATCAAACAATTTACCCTGAGGGTGATCGGAAATCGAATACATCGTCAATCTCCTGTCGGCGAGGCCCAATGCCTCTTGCATTTTCTATATAACGTAGCCAGATAGCTACATCAACGCCCCGTTAACGATTTATTTTCAGTGCGCGGAAACGTCCCGAATCCGTGCGTGGAGTCACGTTCACCGGGATCGTTGGAAACATCAACGAATTGATTTTTCCAACGTTAAAGCGCGTTAACTTTCAGATCGGCCCCGTCGCCCCATATGTGCAAAAAAATTGAAAGGCGCCCGCTTATGTGGAGATTTTATTGAAATCAGCCCGACCGCGGCAACTTATGTGCACGAATCTCGCGCCGCCCATCTTCCCGAACGAAGACGAAATTCTCTTTCGCATCCAAGCCACACGCGCCGGGCTGCCGGCCGATGCGGCGCATTTCCTCGACCTCCTCAGGAGACGAGCGGCGCAGGGAAAGCATGAGTTCGGCGGGGGTGGGGTCGGTGTCGGACATGGTAATCACATCCACCACCACACCACGGCGCCGCCGACGAAGGCGCCGATTGTGAACCACTGCCACTTCAGCTCGCGCAGCGCCTGGGCCAGATTCCATCGATCGAATTTTAGATCCTGTGTCTCCTCGTCATCAACCGTCGGATCGATGCCCGCACGGTGATCGATGTCGAGCTCAATAGTGCCGTCCGGATGCGTGTACGATCCCCAGAAGCGGGTCAGGAACCAGCGTTTGATGTACTGCATCGCTGACAATCTCATGGGCATCCCTCCCGGTTGGAGGATAGCGCAATGGATCAATGTCGTCGATGGGAGGGAAGATGGTGGGAGTAACTGGGATTGAACCAGTGACCCCTCGCGTGTGAAGCGAGTGCTCTCCCGCTGAGCTATACTCCCATCCAGCGCTCCATTCGTACCACAGTTCGTACCAGGTTGAAGCAAACCCATTTATCTTCAGCAACTTAGCAAGGCGCCAGCATTGCCGTGTGAAGGCAGTGCTCTCCCGCTGAGCTATACACCCGCTCGGCATATCCATCGGAAAATTGCGACGGTGCCCGCGAAAATCGCCTTGCTTGCAAGGCCGTCCCGGACAGGCCGGGGAGAAAGAATGGTGGGCGTAACTGGGATTGAACCAGTGACCCCTACGATGTCAACGTAGTGCTCTCCCGCTGAGCTATACGCCCACTCTTTCTTGAAACCGCGTCCCACCAAAGGCGAAGCGCAGGGCGGATACACCACAAAACGCCCGTAGCGGTCAATAGGCTTTTGCCGTTATTTGAAGCTCTTGTGACGCAGGCGGCCCATGGGTGCCTCGCCTCCGACCCGCCCTCCCCATCACCGTCATCCCGGGCGAAGACCCGGGACCCAGTAAGCGCCAGCGCTGGCGGTTCTATCTCAGGCACCGAGCGTACTGGTCCCCGGCTCGGAGGCCGGGGTGACAGAATGGTGGATTGGGAAAGGACGATACCCTCCCAACGGCGATGCCAATTGGTCCTAAGCAGCTAAGAGCCGCTCCACTTCCCCAACCAGTTCGCGCAGATGGAAGGGCTTGGAGAGAACCGATGCGCCCTTGGGGGCTTCGCTGTCGGGGTTGAGCGCCACGGCGGCAAAACCGGTGATGAACATCACTTTGAGATCCGGGTCGAGTTCGGTGGCGCGCCGCGCCAGTTCGATCCCGTCCATTTCCGGCATCACGATGTCGCTCAAAAGCAGCGTGAAGGGTTCCTCGCGCAGCCGCTCATAGGCCGATTTGCCGTTGTCGAACGCCACGACATCATATCCGGCGTTCTTGAGCGCCCGTGTCAGAAACCGGCGCATGTCGGCGTCGTCTTCGGCCAGCAGAATCCGGTTCAACGATTGGCTCATGAAAGGTCCCAGTGTCTTTGTTCCAGCCGCAACTGGTGTGATTCGCATGTTTTACGAAAGCTAACTCCCATGCAACAGTCACAATCGCCTCATCCCGCTTTGCTTTTGTGGACAAGCGCGTTCGCCCGTTGCAAACTTCAATTTCAACGATCGGACCATCAAGGGGTTGGGCGTGCAATCAGACTATTCCGACAGACCCGCCTTTGAAACGGTTCGCCCCCGGCGTCAGGTCGCCCCCATCATCGTCAATTCCTCCCATTCGGGCCGCGATTATCCCGAACGGTTCCTAAAGCTCTCCCGGCTCAACGAAATGGCAATTCGCCAGTCCGAGGACGCCTGGGTCGATGAGATTTTCGGGCGGGCGCCCCATATGGGCCTGCCGCTCCTGCGCGCCAATTTCCCCCGCGCCTATCTCGACGTGAACCGCGAGCCCTACGAGCTCGATCCGAAAATGTTCAGCGATCCCCTGCCCGAACATTTCAACACGACCTCGCCGCGTATCGCGGCCGGCCTTGGCACCATTGCCCGCATCGTTTCGGAAAACCGCCCCATCTATCGCGAGCGCCTGGCGCTCGAAGACGCGCTCATGCGCATCGAGGGCATCTACAAGCCCTATCACAAGACCCTGCAAACCCTTTTGAGCGAAACGCTCGGCCATTTCGGCGTCGCCGTGCTGATCGATTGCCATTCCATGCCGCGCCTCAATCGTGGCAATGACCGCACCGCCCCCGACGTGGTGCTGGGCGACCGCTATGGCACCACATGCGCGCCGGTACTCATCGACACTGTCGAAACGGTGTTCGCCGGGGCCGGCCTCAAGGTCGCGCGCAACCGGCCATACGCAGGCGGGCACACTACCCGCGCCTATGGACGCCCCCAATATGGCATCCACGCCATACAGATCGAATTTTCCCGCCATCTCTACATGCACGAGTTGACCCTGCAAAAACATCAGGGGTTTTCGGTCATGCAGCAGCTTGCCGAAACGCTTTTGGGAACGCTGGTGCGGTTCGACGCGGTTTCGCTGGCGCGCACGCAACTGGCCGCCGAATAAACCGTCAAAACCTGGAGAAGGAAAAGAGTGGGCCGCTCTGGGCGGCCCAAGTCAAGGGAGGAAACATTGGCGGTTCATTGAGAACGGCGAGAGCCGAAAGAACCACCAATCCATCATGCAATATCGTGTTTGAACCTAATTTCACCAAAGCGCAAGTCTGCCGAACGGACTATGTATGCAATCGGCATGCGCTGTTGCAAAAAGGAATCACTTCTGTAAACCCCTTGTTAACGAAGCGCGATTTGCAGCCGATTTACCCGCATTTCCAGCAAGTTTTTGGATGTCCATGACAATTTCGTCACCAGCCGGCCTCACCGACGAGGCCATCGCCCAGACCCTGATCGCCGGCGCCGAGGCTGCCCGGGCCTCGACTTTGAGCCGGTTCAGAACCCATCTTGCTGTGGATAACAAGTTTTCCGTCGGCTTTGATCCGGTCACCGAGGCCGACCGCGAGGCCGAAACCCGCATCCGCGAAGCGATCGCCACCCGCTTCCCCGATCACGGCATAATCGGGGAAGAGTGGGACCCAAAAGATACAGCAACCCGGTTCAACTGGATCATCGATCCCATCGACGGCACAAGGGCGTTTATTTCCGGTGTTCCCGTCTGGGGCACGCTGATCGGGCTCGCCTATGAGGGCAAGGCCATCGCCGGGCTCATGGAACAGCCCTTTACCGGCGAACGCTGGCTGGCCGTCGGCGGTCGGCTCGAACACACCCATAACGGCCATCCCGCCCCCGCGGCGGTCAGTACCGTCACCAGACTGTCCCAGGCCCGCGCCAGCACCACCAATCCCGACATGTTCAGCGGCCCCCATCTTGCCGCATGGACCGAATTGAGCGCCCGCGCCCTGCAGGTCCGCTATGGGCTCGATTGCTACGCCTATTGCCTTTTGGCCTCCGGCCATATCGACCTGGTGGTGGAAGCCGGCCTAAAAGATGTCGACATCGCCCCCTTGATCCCCATCATCGAGGCGGCCGGCGGCGTCGTCACCACCTGGGACGGCGGCCGCGCCGAAATGGGCGGCACTTGCGTCGCCGCCGCAACACCCCAACTGCACCAAGAAGCAATGGGTGTCCTGCGCGACGCCATGCTGGATTAAACAGTCGGGATAGCTTGGATCGAGGGTGTGTGGACAGTTAGGTCAGGGTGAGCCGAAAATGGCGGTTTTCGAGAACCGAAGCGGAGCGTACTTTTGTACGTGAGCACCGGAAGCGCAGAAAACTGCCATTTGCAGGCCACCATCACCTAACTGCCCGCATACCCAGTCTGCTCGGTCACGAACGCATCAAACGCCGCAAAAACCTGCTCGCGGATCGGGTCGGCTTCCATGAACAATTCATGCCGCGCGCCAGCAAGCACTACATGATGCCCGGCCCGCAACCGCAGCCCCAAAGCCTCGGTCGCGCTCGTATCGACGACACTGTCGAGTGCCGCCGCGCAGATGAACACCGGAATCTTGAGTCGCGCCGGAAAATCGTCCCCATTGGCAACCCGCATCGCCGCCAGCGACGATCCGATCCAGCCCAGCGTGGGCAACCCCACGATCAGGTCGGGCCGCGCCTTCAATATCTCGACGCTACGCATGTAGCGTTTCTTGTCCGAAGTCAGCGGATTGCCCTCATACCCGGATTCGGTCTGTTCCCTGTCCCCGCGTCGCCCCACCGGCAGGTTCGAGAGTCCCAAAAACCGTGCAAGATCGACCAGCCGCGATGACCATTTGAGCGAAAAGGGAAGCCCCGGCAGGCTGACCATGGGCGAGGACAAAAACACCCGGTCAAACATCAGCCGGTCGCGCGTTGCCGCCAGAAGCCCGATCAATCCCCCCGTCGAATGCCCGACCAGAAAATAGGGCGGCGGGCAATCGGGCAGCACGATGCCCTTGTGAAAATCATCAAGGTCGGTCCAGTAATCGTCGAAGTTTTCCACGTGACCGTGACGCGAATTGCCGATCATCCGGTCCGACCCGCCCTGCCCGCGCAGATCGAAACTGGCCACGGTAAAGCCGCGCTTCTGGAAATCGCCGATCGTCTCGAAATATTTCTCGATGAACTCGGTGCGCCCCTGCACCAGAACGATCGTCCCGCGCGGTGCCTCCCCCTGCTTGGGGAAAATGCCATAGCGCAGCCGCACATTGTCGCTGGTCGAAAAAAAGCCCGACCGGGCGCCTTTGGGGATGGGATTTGTTTCGAGGTGGACAAACTCGTGTCCGGCGGGCTTCGCGTCCATGTGCACCGGGGGTCTATTGGGCGTCACAGCGACAATAGCGGGGGTTCGTAAACGATGCGACAATATAAGGAGAGCGATGCGCAGGCGCCGTTGCGGGGGGCGGTGAACGACGCCTGCGCTTGGTTATGACACCGTTCCCGGCATCACATGCACCTTTCTACCAACCCTCGCCTGACCGCTCGCTGAGCGGCCCGTTCATATTCAATTCAGCCGGCATTTTCCCGCCTCTTGAACAGCAAATTGGCGGTTCCTATCTTTGTGCTGTCCGCCGGATGACCCGGGGACGCCGCCGGAAACCGCTCGCCTCATAAGGGAGCTCTCTCCGGCAGCAATGCTCAACGTTCTTGCTACCATCAGGAGAACACTGAAAATGCAACGTCTTGATTTTTCCCCCTTTTACCGTTCCACCGTCGGGTTCGACCGCCTGTTTTCGCGCCTCGACACTTTGGTCGCCGAAGATGCGAAATCCTATCCGCCCTACAATATCGAGCGCACCGGTGAGGATACCTACCGCGTGACCATCGCCGTCGCCGGTTTTTCGACGGGCGATATCGCCATCGAGACCAAGGAAAACAGCCTTCAGGTCAAGGGCTCCCGCGCCTCGGGCGCCGATACCAAGCGCGAATTCCTCCATCGCGGCATCGCCGAGCGCGCCTTCGAATTGCGCTTCCAGCTTGCCGAGCATGTCGAGGTTTCCGGCGCTTCGCTCGAAAACGGCCTGCTGCACATCGATCTCAAACGCGAGCTCCCCGAATCCAAGCGCCCGCGCCAGATCGAGATTTCCAGCACCACCCAGACCATCGAAGACAAGACCGTCAACTAGAGCGCTTCCAGGATAAGTGGCTACCACTTATCCGGTTCGGAAGCGCGATAAAACAAAGACTTAGAGCAATTGAATCGATTCAAGGAAGCGCTGAAATGCTCTAAGCGGTCTCTGACGTTCCCTCCTCCCGAACGTTGAAGCGGGCGCCCGGTAAAATGCCGGGCGCCCGTTTGCCATTTTAGGCTGCCCATCCTAAAATCGGGACGCCGGACTTGTCGCTGCGCAAAAAATCTGCCAGTGTCGCGCGAATTTTAGGGCAGCATTGCTGTCCATTATTGACAAAAGACAGGCAATCCTTCACACAGAGACTGTGCTAAGGAATCTCCTGGCAGAAAATCGCAGCATCGACCGTCTCCCGGACCGATCTGCGTCGCTGGTCAAAGCCCGCCCGATAAGAGGAGGAGCGGCCCGGCGGAACCCGACAGGGGTTCATTTGAGCGGCCATTTGGATGCAGCGCCGCTCCAGTGTAAATAGACCGGTCTGCTCACCCGAGCCGTACATTGATCCTTGTACGACCCGAACGAGCGACCTGCACGGACGGCGCATTGGCTTACCTTCCGTTAACTTTGGCGAGGACCTGATATGGGCGAAATGGACAAGCATTTGATCGAGGCGGCTGCGGCACTTCCGGGCACCACTGCGACCAAACGCAACGCCGCCCAGGGCCTGTACGATCCGGCCAATGAGCACGATGCCTGCGGCATCGGCATGATCGCCAACATCAAGAACGCCAAGAGCCACGAAGTGGTGCAAAAGGGCCTCGAAATCCTCGAGAACCTCGAACACCGCGGCGCGGTGGGCGCCGACCCGCTCATGGGCGATGGCGCGGGCATTCTCGTCCAGATTCCGCACGCATTTTTCCAAAAGGTCACAGATTTCGATCTGCCCGATGTCGGCCAATACGCGCCGATCATGATCTTTTATCCCAACGATGCAGCCCTGCGCGATCGTTGCGCCGAGCTCGTGCGCAAGACAATTGCCGCCGAGGGCCTCGAAATCCTCGGCGAGCGTGTCGTTCCGTTCGACAATTCCGCGCTGTCGGAAGGCGTCATCGCCACCCAGCCGATCATCGAGCAGATGTTTGTCGCCCGCCCCGAAGGGCTTAACGATGTCGATGCCTTCGAGCGCAAGCTGCTCATCACCCGCAAGGTGATCTCCAACACGCTGTACGGCGAAATCCCCGAGGTCCAGGACGACAACGGCTTTTATATAGTCTCGATGTCGGCCCGCACCATCGTCTATAAGGGCATGTTCCTGGCCGACCAGCTCGGCAAGTTCTATCCCGACCTGCACGATGAACAGTTCGAAAGCGCCATCGCGCTCGTTCACCAGCGTTTTTCGACAAACACCTTCCCCTCCTGGAAGCTGGCTCACCCCTATCGGATGACCATCCACAACGGGGAAATCAACACAATCCGCGGCAACGTCAACTGGATGGCCGCCCGTCAGGCTTCGGTCGCTTCGCCCAAATTCGGCGACGACATCACCAAGATCTGGCCGATCTCCTATGAGGGCCAGTCCGACACAGCCTGTTTCGACAACGCGCTCGAATTCCTCGTGCGCGGCGGTTACTCGCTGCCCCACGCCGCCATGATGCTGATCCCGGAAGCCTGGGCCGGCAATTCGCTGATGGATGAAGAGCGCCGCGCCTTTTATGAATACCACGCGGCCCTCATGGAGCCCTGGGATGGCCCCGCCGCCATGTCGCTTTCGGACGGCCGCTATGTGGTCGCCACCCTCGACCGCAACGGTCTGCGTCCCGCCCGCTACCTTGTGACAAAGGAAGGCCACGTCGTTCTCGCTTCGGAATCGGGCGTCCTCGATATCCCCGATGAAGACGTGGTCGAGCGCTGGCGCCTGCAGCCGGGCCGCATGCTGTTCATCGACCTCGAAGAAGGCCGCATCGTCTCCGACGACGAGATCAAGAAGGCGCTTTCGGCCAAGAACCCCTATGCCACCTGGCTCGCCAAGACCCAGATCGTGCTTGAGGATCTGCCCGAAGCCGAGCCCAAGGCTCCCGCGACCACCGAGAGCCTTCTCGACCGTTTGCAGGCTTTTGGCTACAGCCAGGAAGACGTCAAGCTCCTGATGGCGCCCATGGCGACAACGGGCCAGGAAGCCGTCGGCTCGATGGGCACCGATACCCCGCTTTCGGCGCTCTCGGACAAGCCCAAGCTGCTCTATACCTATTTCAAGCAGAACTTCGCGCAGGTCACAAACCCGCCCATCGATCCGATCCGCGAGGAATCGGTGATGAGCCTTGTCTCCTTTATCGGTCCGCGCCCCAATCTGTTCGATCTTGAAGGGCTTTCGACCACCAAGCGCCTCGAAGTGCGCCAGCCGATTTTGACAAACGAGGATCTCGAAAAGATCCGCGCCCTCGGCGACATGGCCGACAATCAGTTCCACACGGCAACCCTCGACATCACCTATGATGCCGCAAAGGGTACCGCCGGCATGCAGGCCGCGCTCGACGCGCTGTGCGAACGCGCCGAATCTTCGGTCCAGAACGGCTACAACATCATCATCCTGTCCGACCGCCTGGTCGCCGCGAACCGCATCGCCATCCCGGCGCTGCTGGCCACCGCTGCCGTGCACCATCATCTGATCCGCAAGGGCCTGCGCACGTCTTCGGGTCTTGTGGTCGAAACCGGCGAGGCGCGCGAAGTCCACCACTTCGCCGTGCTGGCTGGCTATGGCGCCGAGGCCATCAACCCCTATCTGGCGTTCGAGGCTCTCGCCGCGCTGCACGCGGAAGGCGAATTCCCCGCCGAGGTCGATGCGGGCGAAGTCATCTATCGCTACATCAAGTCGGTGGGTAAGGGTCTTTTGAAAATCATGTCCAAGATGGGCATTTCGACCTACCAGTCCTATTGCGGCGCACAGATTTTCGACGCGGTCGGCCTCTCGTCCGAATTCGTCAAGCGCTTCTTTTTCGGCACCGCCACAACCATCGAAGGCGTGGGCCTGCCCGAGGTCGCCGAGGAAACCCTGCGCCGCCACACCCTCGCCTTTTCAGACGACACGGTGTTGCGCAAGAGCCTCGAAGTGGGCGGCGAATACGCCTACCGCATGCGCGGCGAAGCCCATGCCTGGGGTCCCAACACTATTGCCGACCTCCAGCACGCTGTGCGCCTCAAGGGCGACACCCCCGAAAGCGCGCAGGAGCGCTACGACGCGTTTGCCCGCGCCGCCAATGGCGAAAACGCCGCGCACCTGACCATCCGCTCGCTGTTTACGATCAAGCCGCTCGGCGAGCCGATCGACATTTCCCAGGTCGAGCCCGCCGAGGCCATCGTGCAGCGCTTTGCCACCGGCGCCATGAGCTTTGGGTCGATCTCGCGCGAGGCGCACACGACCCTCGCCATGGCCATGAACAAGATCGGCGGCAAGTCCAACACCGGCGAAGGCGGGGAAGACCCCGAACGCTTCAAGCCTCTGCCCGACGGCGCCATGAACCCCCAGCGTTCGGCCATCAAGCAGATCGCTTCGGGGCGCTTTGGCGTCACCACCGAATATCTGGTCAACGCCGACATGCTCCAGATCAAGGTCGCCCAGGGTGCAAAGCCCGGCGAAGGCGGTCAACTCCCCGGCCACAAGGTCGATTGGGTGGTCGCCAAGACACGCCATTCGACGCCGGGTGTGGGCCTGATTTCGCCCCCGCCGCACCACGACATCTATTCGATCGAAGATCTTGCCCAGCTCATCTACGATCTGAAAAACGTCAACCCCGAGGCCGCCGTCTCGGTCAAGCTCGTCTCCGAAGTCGGTGTCGGCACGGTTGCCGCCGGCGTCGCCAAGGCCCGCGCCGACCACATCACCATTTCGGGCTATGATGGCGGCACCGGGGCTGCGCCCCTCACGTCATTGAAGCACGCTGGCGGACCGTGGGAAATCGGGCTTGCCGAAACCCACCAGACCCTCGTCATCAACCGCCTGCGCTCGCGCGTCGCCCTTCAGGTCGATGGCGGCTTCCGCACCGGCCGTGACGTTCTGATCGGTGCCCTCCTGGGCGCCGACGAATATGGCTTTGCCACCGCACCGCTGATTGCGGCCGGCTGCATCATGATGCGCAAGTGCCACCTCAACACCTGCCCTGTCGGCATCGCCACCCAGGACCCCGTTCTGCGCAAGCGCTTCAAGGGCACGCCCGAGCACGTCATCAACTATTTCTTCTTTGTGGCCGAGGAACTGCGCAAGCTGCTCGCCCAGATGGGTGCCCGCACCCTCAACGAGGTGATCGGCCGCTCCGACCTGCTCGACCAGACCAGGCTCGAAAATCACTGGAAGGCCAGGGGTCTCGATTTCGCAAAGCTGTTCTATAAGCCCGAACCCATCGGCGGGGATTCGATCCATCACACCGAGTTCCAGAACCATCACCTCGAGGCCGTTCTCGACCGCGAGTTGATCGCAAAGGCCCGCAACGCCATCGACACCAAAGAGCCTATCCAGTTCGAGGTGCCGATCCGCTCGCTGAACCGCTCGGCCGGCGCCATGCTCTCGGGCGAAGTCGCAAAGGCCCATGGGCACAAGGGCCTGGCCGAAGATACAATCTCGGTCACCCTGCGCGGCACTGCGGGCCAGAGCTTTGGCGCGTTCCTCGCCAAGGGCATCAGCTTCGATCTGATCGGAGATGCCAACGATTATGTCGGCAAGGGGCTTTCGGGTGGCCGCATCGTCATCCGCCCGTCCGAAAAGGCACAGATCGTGCCCGAGGAATCGATGATCGTTGGCAATACCGTGCTTTACGGAGCCATCGAGGGCGAGTGCTATTTCCGCGGCGTCGCCGGTGAACGCTTTGCCGTTCGCAACTCGGGTGCCATCGCAATTGTCGAAGGCACGGGCGATCACGGCTGCGAATACATGACGGGCGGGGTCGTCGTCGTCATCGGCAAGACCGGCCGCAACTTTGCCGCCGGCATGTCGGGCGGCGTTGCCTACGTGCTGGACGAGGAAGAGACCTTCCGGTCCCGCTGCAACCTCGCCATGGTCGATCTTGAGCCGGTTGTCGAGGAAGAAGAGCTCATGCGCAAGATTCACCACCACGGTGGCGATCTCGAATGGCATGGCCGGGTCGATGTTTCCGGCGACATGACCAAGCATGACGACGAACGCCTGTTCCAGCTCATTTCCAACCATCTCCATTACACAGGCTCGTCGCGCGCCAAGCTGATCTTGGACAATTGGGAGCAATACCGTCCCAAATTCGTCAAGGTCATGCCGGTCGAGTACCGCCGCGCCATGCAGGAAATGGAAGATTTGCGTACGGGCCGCTCGCGCCCCACCGCAGCAGAATAAGGAGAAAGCCAATGGGTAAGGTAACGGGCTTTCTTGAAATAGATCGCCAGGAGCAGCGCTACGAGCCCGCCTCGGACCGCGTTCGGCACCATCACGAGTTCACGATTCCGCTCACCGAGCCGGAGGTGAAAAACCAGGCCGCGCGCTGCATGGATTGCGGCATCCCCTATTGCCACGGCGATACGGGCTGCCCCGTCCACAACCAGATTCCGGATTGGAACGACCTCGTTTATCAGGACGATTGGGAAGAAGCCTCGCGCAATCTCCATTCGACCAACAACTTCCCCGAGTTTACCGGCCGCATCTGCCCCGCCCCGTGCGAGGAAGCGTGCACCCTCAACCTCGAGGATACCCCCGTCGCCATCAAGACCGTGGAACAGGCCATTGCCGACAAGGCGATCAGGGGCGGATGGGTCCGCCCCCAGATTTCCGACAAGAAGACCGGCAAGAAGATCGCCATCGTCGGCGCCGGCCCGGCCGGTCTCGCCGCGGCGCAACAGCTCGCCCGCGTCGGCCACGAGGTTCACGTCTATGAGCGTGAGCCAAAGCCCGGCGGCCTGCTGCGCTATGGCATTCCCGATTTCAAGATGGAAAAGGGCCATATCGATTTCCGCCAGGCCCAGATGGAAGCCGAAGGCGTGATCTTCCATTTCGGCGAGAACATCGGGGTTACCCGTCCCTTCGCCGATCTGCAGGCTGACCACGATGCCGTGCTGCTCTGCGGCGGCTCGGAGTTTCCGCGCCATCCCGGTTGCGAAGGCACCGAATTTGCCGGCGTTCACTACGCAATGCCCTATCTCGTCCAGCAGAACCGTCGCAATGGCGGGGAACTGGTGACCGACGAACCCATCCTTGCCGCCGGCAAGAACGTCGTGGTGATCGGTGGCGGCGATACAGCGTCGGACTGTGTGGGCACCGCCTTCCGTCAGGGAGCCGTTTCGGTCACCCAGCTCGATATCCGCCCGCGTCCGCCCGAAAAGGAAGACAAGCTCACCTCATGGCCCAACTGGGCCGTCAAGATGCGCACCTCGTCGTCCCAGGCCGAAGGCGCCAATCGCGAGTTCCAGGCCGGGACCGTCGAGATCGTGTCCGATGAACGCGGCCACGTTTCCGGCGTCAAATGCGCCCGCGTCGGCACCGACCGCCAGCCGATCGAAGGCAGCGATTTCATCCTGCCCGCCGAGCTGGTGCTCATGGCCATCGGCTTTGCCCATCCGGTCCATGACGGCATGCTCGAACAGCTCGGCGCCAGGCTCGACAAGCGCGGCAATCTGTTTGCCGATACGTTCAGCTACAAGACCACCGTGGAGGGCGTTTACGCCGCCGGCGACATGCGCCGTGGCCAGTCGCTGGTCGTCTGGGCCATCCGCGAAGGCCGTCAGGCCGCCCGCGCCATCGATCTCGACCTGATGGGCGAAACGGCGCTGCCGCGCTGAACCGCCTGAAACGATAAAGCCCCGGATCGCCTCCGGGGCTTTTCTTATCGCCCGCCGGGGTTCTCGATCTCGACGGCGCCCCTGCCCAGCCCGAACGCGTCCACCCTGCCCGCTGGCGCATCGAGCATGTCCTCGAGCGCGAAGCTGCGCGTGCCCGCCGTCGTCTGACCGGCGATAATCAGGCCGCTCGCCCGCTGCGCCGCACCGCCAAGATCCTGCACGAAACTCGCCATTTCGAGCAGCCGCATCTGTTCGAGCCCCTGATAGGGCGGCCGGGTCATCCCTGCCGCATCGGTGCCCGCCAGAAGGTCCGCCACTTCCGAAGTGCTGCCCGACAGACTGACCCGCCCGCCGGTCGTCGAACCCATGGCCCGGTCGATGTAAAAGGCCAGCTTGTCGGCACCAGCCGCGGAAAAATGAATGCCGTCACCCTTGCGCATATCCACGATATTGCCGTTGAGGTCCGGACCGTTGGCGCTATAGCCGCCATCCTCTCCCAGATAGCGGTCATAGGTTTCCACCCACGCCCCGCCCCCCGCATTCACTGCCGCCTTGTGGATAGAGGAAATCTGCGCCATCGCCGCGCCATAACTCGGTTGTTGCATCGGCGGCAATTCGAGCCAGATCACCTGCTTTCCAGCGGCCCTTATGTCGGCGAGGAACGCATCGATCCGGTCCCGGTATGCGCTGCGCCATGGGTCCGACAGCGCCTCGGCGCCGTTGAGCGCCTGGCGGTCGTTGATCCCGATCGCCACCACCGCCACGTCGAAACTGTCGGCGATCAGTTCGTCCTCGATCGCCGCGTTCCAGTCGAAAAAATCGTCGCGCACAAAGCCCGAAGACCCCACCGCTTCTTCGGCAACCATGATTTCGGGATTGTCTGCATAGAGCCGTTCCAGCGCCCGCGCCAGATCGACGGCAAGCGAATCCCCGAACACCGCCACCCGGCGCGCATTTTCCGATTTTTCGACTTCCGTCGGCGCGGGCGTCGGGGCCTGCTGCGGCTGCGGCGCCGGCTGGGCCTGCGGCCTTGGTTGCGAGGTTACCGGCGCTTGCGGCTGGCTTTGCTGCTGTTCATTGCCGGATCCGAACAACACCTCGAACAGCGTCCGCGTGCTGCGCTCCTGCGCCCAGGCGCCCGACGCCGGAACTGCGCAAAGCAGCACGACCATCACCAGACCGATTATGGAACGCCACATGACCATCAGGGGGTTCTAGTCCAATTCTGGGCGCTCTCAAAGCGCCGCCACTGTTTATTGAACGGCACCGGCCAGCAATCGATGGGCGTCGCGTGTCACGAAGCCGTCGGCCACCAGTCCGGCGCCCGCCTGAAACCGCGCATAGGCCGCCTGCGTAACCGGCCCGATATTGCCGTCGACCACGCCCCCGTAATACCCCAGCCGCGCCAGCATCGTCTGGATATCGATCCGCTGCTGGCGATTGGGAAACTGCGCATCGCGCGGCCACGGGGTAACGAACGCCCCGCCGCCCTTGAGCCTGTCGGTCAGATGCGCCACCGCCATGGCGTAGGAATCGGAAAAATTATATCCCTTGAACACCAGATAGTTGCGGGTCATCAGAAATTTCGGCCCATCCGCCCCCGCCGGGACATAGAGAAACACCTCGATCCCCGGATCGGAAAAAGCCCGCCCCGCCACCCGCGCCACGCCGCGTTCGGCAAAAAACCCAATGGGACGAAAGACCTCCCGATCGGCCAGCAGATAATCGAACCCGTCGGGCACCTCGACCTCAAAGCCCCAGTCAAGACCGGGAACATATCCCAGCCCGCGCAGATAATTGGCCGAGGAGGCCAGAGCGTCGGCCAGCGAGCTGTGCGGATCGACGACCCCGTCTCCATCCCCATCCTGCCCATATCGCAGATAAGCGGTGGGAATGAGCTGGAGATGGCCAAGCGCCCCGGCCCACGAGCCGACAACGCCCTCCGCCGATCCCCGCGCCTGTGCGATACGCAGCGCCGCGATCAGTTCGGCTTCGTCCTCGGCGACCCGTCCGCGCCGTTGATGGGCCAGCGTCGCGAGAGAGGGAATGACCGGCTTGATGAGCGAGCGGTTCGAGAGCACCGCCCCGTAATCGGACTCCATCCCCCAGATCGCCGCCAGAACGTAAGGATCGACCCCGTAACGCTGCCCGATGGCGCTCAGCAATCCCTCATTGGCCGCAATTGCCGCCCGCCCACGCGCGATCCGTCCCGATCCGATCCTTGCATCGAGATAGTCCCACACCGGGGTCACGAATTCGGGTTGCCCCGAAATGAGCGTAGGGATCGAAGGGTCGGGCTGGATCGGCCCCATCACGGCGCGATAGAAGTCGCGGCTGATGCCATTGGCGACAGCAACCGCTTCCATCCGGCCCTTGAACGCTTCAAAGCTCTCGACCGGCTGCGCCAGCGCCGCTCCGGCCAGGCACGACCAGATAAAAATCGCGCCGATCAGAGAATGGAGGGGCGGTCGTTGCGGGTATCGAGATATTTTTCCCATTTATAGGCCATCTCCACGATTCCGGCGAGTTCGTCATGCTTGGGCACCCAGCCCAGCGCCTTTATCCGGTCGGCCCCCGCCACGATCGAGGCCGGATCGCCCGGCCTGCGTGGCCCATGTTCGACGGCAAAATCGATCCCCGTCACCGACTTGACGGTCGAGACCACCTCGTCGACCGAAAACCCGCGCCCATAGCCGCAATTGACAGTGATGCTTTCCCCGCCGCCCCGCAGATGACCCAGCAAAAGCCCATGCGCCGCGACAAGGTCGGATACGTGGATATAGTCGCGCACGCAGGTCCCATCGGGCGTCGGATAATCGTCCCCGAAGACGCTCATCTTCTCGCGATGGCCAAGCGCGGTCTGCACCGCCACCTTGATCAGGTGAGTGGCGCCCGCCGTCGATTGCCCGGAGCGCATTTGCGGGTCGGCGCCCGCCACGTTGAAATAGCGCAATACCCCATAGGTGATCGGATGGGCCGCCGCCACGTCGGCCAGCATCCATTCGCTCATCAGCTTGGAGCGTCCGTAGGGGGAGACCGGCGAGAGAATCGCGTCCTCGGCCACCGGTTCGAGTCCCACCATGCCATAGACCGCCGCCGTCGATGAAAAGATGAAATGGCGGACCCCGCCAGCCACAGCGGCTTCGATCAGATCGCGCGTATTGGCCGTGTTGTTCTTGTAATATTTCAGCGGATTTTCCACCGATTCGGGCACGACGATCGAACCGGCGAAATGAATGATGGAATCGATGTCGTTTTCGGCGATGATTTTCGACACCAGATCGGCGTCGGCGACATTGCCCTCGATGAGCTTGACCCGATGATCGACCAGCCAGGGAAAGCCCGTGGTCAGATTGTCGAGCACGACGACGTTCTCGCCCGCATCGGCAAGATGCAGCACCATGTGGGACCCGATATACCCCGCGCCGCCAGTAACCAGAATACCCATAGCTTTCCTTAAATCCGCTTTGCGTCCGCATGCATTGGGCATGCAACTGTCACCACAATCTTGCATTAAGACATTGAAACTGTCTTAGTTTATGTCAAAGCAATCGCAAGGGAGTATGAAGTGGTCCGCAGAGTCCGTACAGCCGTCTTTCCTGTCGCCGGCCTTGGAACAAGGTTTCTTCCCGCCACCAAAGCCATGCCCAAGGAGATGCTGACGGTCGTCGACAAACCGGTGATCCAGTACGCCGTCGACGAAGCCCGCGAGGCAGGGATCGAGCATTTCGTGTTCGTCACCGGCCGCAACAAGGGCGTTATCGAGGACCATTTCGACCGCCAGTTCGAACTCGAGGCGACTCTCGAGGCGCGCGGCAAGACCGCCGCGCTTGAACAGCTCCGCCACGATCTGCCCAAAGCGGGCCAGTCGAGCTTCACCCGCCAGCAGGAACCGCTCGGCCTCGGGCACGCCGTCTGGTGCGCCCGTGATATCGTCGGTCGCGAACCCTTCGCGCTCTTGCTTCCCGACATGATCTTCAAATCCTCCCCCGGCGTCCTCAAGCAGATGATGGACACCTACGAGGAATCGGGCGGCAACATCATCGCCGTCGAAGAGTGTGCCCCCGAAGAGGTCTCGTCCTATGGCGTTGTCGGACGCGGCGATGGCCCCGACACCGGCTTTGCCATCACCGGCATGGTCGAAAAGCCCAAGCCGGCGGACGCGCCCTCCAACCTCATAATTTCCGGCCGCTATATCCTGCAGCCGGAAATTTTCGCGCTGCTGGGCGAGCAGACCGTCGGAGCGGGCGGCGAAATCCAGATCACCGACGCCATGCGGTTCCTCATGGACAGCCAGCCCTTCATCGGCGTCAAATATGATGGGCAGGTTTTCGATTGCGGCTCAAAGATCGGCTTTCTCACAGCCAATGTCGCTTTCGCGCTCGACCGGCCCGATATCGCCGATACGTTTCTCAGTGAACTCAAAAAGCTCACCGACGACACCCCGATCAGTATTGAAGACTGATGCCGCCGCTGATCCGGTGCTCGTCGCGGCTGGCAATAGCCGCGGCGGGGTCCTCGGCCAGTCCGTAATCATAATCGAGCGATGCACTCGTGTGCTGACCGAGCGTGAAATCGGCGCCCAGCCCCGCGCGATAGGTTCGGCTGGTCGCCGAGCCGTCTTCGGGCACCGCCCATCGCGCCCCCGCAGATGCCCGCAGGGCGAGCCAGGAATTGGCCCTGTGCCGCGCTTCGAAATCCACCTCGTAGGTTGCGCTGGCACCCGAGCCGCCCTGCCCCGGCGTCAGCTCGGTATCGAAGCTCGCCGTGAACTCGGTGGTCGTCGTCGGACGATAGCCCAGCGAAACGCCATAGAGCCATGACTGTGCCCGGGCAATCGTGCTGTCGTCGAACAGCCGCCATCCCGACCCGACGGATGCCTCCAGCGTCACGACGTCCCGCCAGTTTGTCGTAACGCCGCCCCGCAGTTCGAAATCGTCGCCGGAGCGGCGCGCGCCGAGATCGGGATCGATACCATCGAACTCGGTCCGCCCGGCACGCCCCTGCCCGAATACCCCCACAATCGGGGTCAGCTCGTATCCGACCCTGAGCGTCCCGCCATAACGCGTCGCGCTCTCATGGCTGTTGTCGATCACCGTGCCATCGGTCTGCACCGACTCCCCGACCCAGTCGCGCGTGATGTCACCGCTCCCCGTTACGGTAAAATTGCCGAACCGATGCGTGTAGCCAAGCGAGGTCGAGCCCGATACCACAACCGGCGCGCTGCTCAGGTCCGCTTCGTCCGCGCTCAGCCCGTCCGGCGCGTCCTGGGACAGGGCAAGGTCCGCGTTGAATGCCAGGCCCGCCGATGGCGACAGGCGATGGACGACATCGGCCGACACATTGGCCGCGCCCACCCGCGGATCGTCCGACTGCGGCGCGACCAGCGTCGCCGAGCCGTCCAGCGCCAGATCGGTCGTCCCGCCTGACCGGGAATAGGAAATCGAAGGGATCGCTAGCATTTCAAACCGCTCGGCTGCCCCGCTGCGCACATAGGCACCCCGCAGCGCAACGCCATATCCAAGCTCACCCCAATCGGAAATATCGCTCGAAACCGGCGCGGCCATGGTCACTGGCCGGGGTTCGGCGGCAGGGGCCGGCTGCGGCGCGGGCGCTACCACCGGCGGTGGCGGCGTCATGAGCGCAAGAGGTTCGGTTGGCAACGCCACCGGCACGATCAGGTCGGCCGCCGGAAACTGGCAAAGCGTTCCCGGGCGGCAGCCCACGCCAAGCGACCCGCGCAGGAGATCGGGATTGTCGGTGCCCGATCCGTCCCCTTGCGCAAGGGTCATCGAGGCACCGGCCAAAGCACCGGCACCCGCAAGGGTCAGCACAAGAATTGTTCGGGTGAAGTCCAATTCGCGAATCCGGATAGTATCTCCGGAGGCTTTCAACTTATGGTTAAGAAAACCTTACCAGCGGCCATATTTCGCGTGTTCCGTAGTGACTTACCCGACGGCCTCGACCTCGAGCAGACCGCCACGCGCCCCGGTAATGCGCACATGCGAGCCGACAGGAAGATCCGGCCCGGACACCCGCCACAGCGTATCGTCGATCCGCACGCGTCCCACCCCGTCGCTGATCGCTTCGACCAGCGCCGTCTCACGTCCCAGCAGCCGGGCGGTGCGCGCATTGATGAGCGGGTCCTCACTCGGCGGCGCATCGCCGTGGCGGCGCCTCGAATAGGCCAGCCAGCCGGCAACCAGCACAACCGAAAGAACACCGAACAGCCCCCATTGCAGGGGCCAGCCGATGCCCACCTGAAACACCGTCAGCCCGGTCAAGAGCGCCGCCCCGCCCAGCCACACCATGAAGACACCAGGAACGACAAGTTCGACCCCGAGCAGCACGAGCCCGAAGATCAGCCACGCCCAGCCTGCGTTGTCACCGATCAGCCCGATCAGGTCCATGGTGCTAGCCTTCGCTCCGGGTCGATGGCGGCCGCCCCGAAACATTGCGCCGCGGCGCCTCGCCGCCGAACGCCTCGCGGGCGATTTCCGCCACCCCGCCCAGCGCCCCGATCACATTGGCCGCTTCGAGCGGCAGCATCAGCACCTTCTGGTTGGGTGCCGAAGCGATCTTTTCGAGCGCATTGACGTAATTGTTGGCCACGAAATAATTGATGGCCTGCACATCGCCCTTGGCAATGGCTTCCGAAACCATCTCGGTCGCCTTGGCCTCGGCCTCAGCCGCCCTTTCGCGCGCCTCGGCATCGCGAAATGCCGCTTCGCGCCGGCCTTCGGCTTCGAGCACCTGAGCCTGCTTTTCGCCCTCGGCCTTGAGAATTTGCGCCTGCCTCTGCCCTTCGGCCTCCAGGATCACCGCGCGCCGGTCACGCTCGGCCTTCATCTGCCGCCCCATCGCATCGACGAGATCGCGCGGCGGCTCGATGTCCTTGATCTCGATGCGGGTGATCTTGACGCCCCACGGCGCCACCGCCGCGTCGACCACCCGAAGAACCCGCGAATTGATTTCGTCGCGATTGGAGAGCAACTCGTCCAGATCGAGCGAGCCCATCACCGAACGGATATTGGTCATGGTCAGGTTGAGCACGCCCTGTTCGAGATTGGAGATCTCATAGGCCGCCTGCGCCGCATCGAGAATCTGGTAGAAGGTTACCCCGTCCGCCGTGATCGAGGCATTGTCCTTGGTGATGACTTCCTGGTGCGGCACGTCGAGCACCTGTTCCATCATGTTGAGCTTGCGCCCGATGGTATCGATGAAGGGGATGATGATGTTGAGCCCCGGCTTGAGCGTGCGCGTATAGCGCCCGAACCGCTCGACGGTGAAATTATACCCCTGCGGCACGGTCTTGACCCCGGCCAGCAGCACCATCACCGCCAGGATGCCGATGACGATGAGGACTATCGAAAACCCGTCCATTGTTTAGCCTTCCCTCTTGCCCGACTCATGGCCGGTCCCACGGCAAGGACTTTACGGTCGGTCCGGACCGCTGACAATCGCTTCGGTCGCGCCCCACGACCAATCGGCACTCAGCTCAGCATGAGCCGAAAATTGCTATTTGCAGGCCATGATCAGCTGAGTGTCGATTGGTCCTAGAGCGCTTCCAGGATAAGTGGGCACCACTTATCCGGTTCGGAAGCGCGACAACAAAGATTTGGAGCAATTGAGGCGATTCGAAGAAGCGCTGAAATGCTCTAAAGCCAGCCCGACAGTTCGCGGCGCACCACCGCCTCGATCATCGCCATGCCGTCCGGCGTATCGTTGAGGCACGGGATATAGGCATAGCGCTCGCCGCCCGCATGCATGAACTCTTCCTCGCCCCCGATGGCGATCTCCTCGAGCGTTTCGATGCAATCGGCCGAAAACGCCGGAGCCAGTATGGCGACCTTCTTGATTCCCTTGCCCGGAAGCTCTTTCAGCGTCTCGTCGGTATAGGGCCGCAACCATTCGGTGGGTCCGAACCGGCTCTGGAAGGTCAGCATGATCTTGTCATCCGGCCAGCCGAGCTTTTCGCGCACCAGCCGCGTCGTCTTGTGGCACTGGCAATGATAGGGGTCGCCCTTGTCGAGATAGGATTTGGGCATGCCGTGATAGGAGGTAATCACCAGATCGGGCTCGAAATCGAGTTTTTCGACCCCTTCCTTTATCGAACGGGCCAGCGTCTCGACGTAGATTTCATCACCGAAATAGGCCGGGACGGTCCGTACCGCCGGCTGCCAGCGGATATTGGCCAGCGCCCTGAAGGCCTGATCGTTGGCCGTCGCCGTCGTCGTTGCCGAATATTGCGGATAGAGCGGGAACAGCAGGATTTTGTCACACCCCTGCGCGTGCAATTTCCTGATAGCGCTTTCCGTCGAAGGATTGCCGTAGCGCATGCCGTATTCGACAATTACACCGTCCGCCGCCATCGCCTGTTGCAGCTTTTCGGTCTGCGCCCGCGTGATCACCCGAAGCGGGCTTTCATTGGTCCGCTTGTCCCAGATCTTGGCGTAATTGGCGCCGGTCTTTTGCGGCCGGAACGACAATATGCCCAGGTTGAGGATCGGCCACCACAACCATTTGGGCGTCTCGATGACGCGCGGATCGGATAGGAATTCGGCGAGATAGCGCCGCACGTTCCAATAGTCCGTTCCATCAGGCGTGCCCAGATTGAGGAGCAGAACCCCGATTTTGCGCGGTTTGACGGGCGGATGATCGGGCGGCAGATGGGCGTTCATCGGTATCCTGGGGAATGCGGACTGTGAGGGTATCGTTCTTGTTGGCGCGCACAATAGCGCCAAAGCCTGCCGGAGCAACACTCTGGCGAAAACATGCGGCCATTTGACCGTTCAATACGCCCGCTTTTGCCGCCTAGATCGCCGCAAAAAACAGGATCAGTCCGAACGCCATGACCAGCAGGGCTCCCGCCATCTCCAGCCACCAGACCACCGATTCGCCCATGGTCCCGTTGCCGGTCAGCCGCTGGGCTCCGCCCTTGAGATAGACCGCAGCCGATGCCAGCACCGCCACCGTTATCGCCGTGCCGAGCCCCATGAGAAAGGTCGCCGCGATACCCGCCGCAAGAACACCCTGGCTCAGCGCGAAGACCAGCACCACCAGCGCCCCGGAGCACGGGCGCAGCCCGACCGAAACAACGACCCCCAGCGCTTCCTTCCACCCGCCCCGCGCCTGCTCAGGCGTTACCACATGGTGGTCGCATGCGTGGTCGTGGTTGTGATGATGGTCATGGGAATGCGCCTTGCCGCCATCGTACCCATGATGGTGATGATGATGGGGAAACACCAGCTTGCGCGCCGCCAGCCACGCGCCGAGCAGGGCGACCATGCCGTAAGAGATGATTTCCATCCACCACGCCGCCCGGCTCATGGCCATGGAGGTCAGTTGCAAAACGCCCGCCGCAACCAGAACGAACGCCACCGCCACCGCCGATTGCATCATGGCCGACAAAAAGCTCAGAACGATCCCGCGCCGCAACTGGCGCTCGCTGGCCAGCACGTAGGACGATATCACCACCTTGCCGTGTCCGGGCCCGGCGGCGTGAAAAACCCCGTAAAGAAAACTCAGGCCCCCAAGCAGCCAGAACGCGTTGCCATCGGTCCGCAACGCGCCGAGCGCCGATGTCATGGCGCCGTAAAAGCTGCGCTGCTGCTGGCTGACCCAGCCGAAAAAACCGCCCTGCGTGGGAACCAGGGAGGTTTCCGCAGGTGGCGCGGAAAAGGGCGATGCCGGCCGCTGGGCCGTCACTTCGCCGATCGCATCGAGCGCGGTCGCCGGCGCGCCGCCGGGGCAGTCTACCGTCACCAGATTGGCCATGGCCCGCGCCGCCTCGCGCAGATCGGCCGGGATCTCGGTCACGTCCGGCCCCAGCATCCACAGCCGCTCCTCAAGCGCGGGATCGATGGGCTGCGGTTCCTTGGAAACCACGCTGCATCCCTCCGGCGCGCCTTCGAGCGTTACCGAATTTTCGTCGGGGAACGTAAAAGCCGCATAATATTCGGGGTCGCCAACCTCGATGTCATAAATGCCGCCCACCGTCTGGGGCTCGGCAAAAGCCATCGAAAACGTGAGCGTCACCCGCCCGTCTTCATGGACCATGGACGGATCGCTCGCCCCGGCCACAGCCGCATGGCCATCGAGCCCTTCAGGGTCGCCGAATGTGTAATAGGAATAAAAATCGAGCCCCTCGATATTTTCCTCGGCCAGCGGCTGGAGTTCGGTTGGCGTAAGAACGCCATCCCCATCCGCATCGAGCCCCTGTATCGCCCAGGCGGAAAAATACTCGTCGAACGTCCAGTGATGGCGCATGCCCACGATGGCGCCGTCTTCGAACAGCACTTCACCCGCCGCGTCGATCCACACATGGGGATGGGCCACCGCCGGCCCGTCCCAGCCAACCAGCGCGACAAGACAGCCGGCGCCTATAGTCTTGAAAAGATTTCGGATCATGGGATCAGGAATTGACCGGGTGGATTTCGAACCATTCGACGAGGAAGTCGATAAGCGCCCTCACCTTGCCTGACAAGTGCCTGCGGTGCGGATAGACCGCCTGCAGGAATGGACGCTGCGGCAGATATTCGGTCAGCACCGGCACCAGTTCCCCTTTCTCGATGGCCGAATCGGCCAGGAAACTGGGCAATAGCGCGAAACCGAGGCCTTTTTGTGCAGCGACCAGCGCTCCGGCGGGAGAATTGACCCGCACCGGCCCGTCAACGTGAATGGCGATCGTGCGCCCATCCTCGACGAACTGCCAATTGGCCTGCCCGGTCATATTGGTGTCCACGATACACGGCACGCCCTTGAGCGCCTCGGGCGATTGCGGCGTCCCATAGGCCTTGATGACCTCGGGCGTCGCACACACGGCCACCGAGGTTTCCGCGATCTTGCGCGCGATCAGCGAGGTGTCCGACATGCGCGAAATGCGCAGCGCCACATCGATCCCCTCTTCGACCAGATCGACCATGCGATCCTCGAGCCGCAGATCCAGCGTCACGTCCGGGTGGGCGCGGGTAAATTCGAACAGCGGTTCGAGCAGCGTCGATTCCCCGAAATTGCGCGGCGCGGAAACCCGCAATATGCCGCGCGGCGCCGCCGTCTGCTCGGTGATCGTGGCGTCCAGATCGTCGAGTTGGGACAGGATTTCGCGCACCTCGCGATAATAGGCTTCGCCCGCCTCGGTCAGGCTGAGCTTGCGCGTCGTGCGGTTCATCAGCCGCGCCCCGAGATAATCCTCGAGATCGGTGACATATTTTGAAAGCAGCGCCTTGGACCGGCCGTGAATGCGCGCCGCGGCCGAAAAGCCGCCGGCATCGAACACCTGCACGAACGCCCTGATGCGGGCCAGGTCCTGGCTCATTGACTCTCCTTTGGCGAATCCTGGAACCAAGAAAGGTCAAACCGGGCCACATCGTCAAGCAATTGTGCAAAACCTTTAAGGATGTGATCGGCCAGCGCCGCGCCCTTTTCCGCACTCGCGGCGCGCGCATCGCCCACCACGCCCAGCGCATTGAGATCGGAACTGAGCCACCCGAACCGGTGCCGCCCATAAGCTGAAAGATGGGTCATGCCCGCTTCGATGGTTTCGAGCGCCGATCCGAAATCGGCCGCCTTGGCCATCTCCACCTTTTGCGGGAAATAATGGAGCATCAGCGCGGTCTCGATGGCGCCGCCATGAATGCCGTATGTTTTTTCATGCGCATCAAACAGCCCCTGGGGCATTCCGAACCGCAGCCATGCCGTGCTCACGGCCAGAAGGCCCAGTTCGGCCCGCGCCTTGAGCGCCACGCTCTCCATGGCCGGGGTGTTGCCCCCATGGCTCGATACGATCACCAGCCGCCTGCCGCCAACCGCCGCCCAGCGTTGGGCAATGCCGAACCATTCGGCAATCAGTTCGCCCTCTTCCCGGCTCTGCGTCCCATCCGCCCATAAATGCTCGCGCGATGCCCCTATGCGCCGGACCGGCAGCACGACTGCGTCGATGGGGCTGGAGAGGTAGGACCCAAGAGCGCTAAGATGGCCCTCGGCGATATCGCAATCGGTCGAGGTGGGAAGATGGGGGCCGTGCGCCTCGGTTGCCGCGACCGGCAGAATGGCGATTGTCGTCTCGCTCACAAGCCCATCGGCAAGCGCGTCGTTCTCGTTTACGAAAGTCAGCGGCACCGCGTGTCCCCGAAATTTTCAATATCGACCCTATAGCGCACCAGGAGCACCGACAAGCAATGCGGCCCCTGATTAACTTTCCCGCCAAAGGCGATTCGACGGGAGCCCCGCTTTTGGCTAGATCAATATCCATGAGCAAATCCGCCGCCGGCTCGACCCTTTACCGTCTGATCGAGGCGGGCCATCTGGCCCGGCAGGCCCTGCTCGCCCCGCTCGCGGCGCGCGGGCTCGAAGCGGGCGACGATGCCATCCTGCTCGGCCTTGCCGATCCCGCCGGCACGACCACCGACGCGCTTGTCCAGTTCACCGGCCTTGCCACCGACCAGCTCGATATCAGGCTTGCCCGCCTCGAAGACCGCGACCTTCTGTTGCGCCTCGCGGTCGGCCCTGAAATGGAGCCCGGCGCCCGCCTCTCCCAACAGGGCCACGCCATGCGCCAGGCCATCGAGGATCACTGGGCCCATCTCGAACAAACCCTCGCCGAAGACCTCGCCGACAAGCGCCACAAGCACCTGCGCAAGGCCCTCAAGCGCATCATCGAAGTGCTGCGGTTCTGATTGCGGAGATCTTTCGGTTGTGAGAGGATGGCCGATTGCCAATACGCCCGCCACTCAGGAGAGTCCCATGTGCCGCAACATCAAGCCGCTGTTCAACTTCGAACCGCCCGCCACCCGCAACGAGATGCATGACGCCGCGCTGCAGTTCGTGCGCAAGATTTCCGGAACCACCAAACCCTCGCAGGCCAACCAGGCCGCGTTTCATGAAGCGGTCGAAGAGATCGAAAAATCAGTGCGCAAACTGCTTGCCGCCATGGACACCAGTGCGCCGCCCAAAAACCGCGAAATCGTTGCCGCCAAGGCGCGCGAGCGGGCCAGCCAGCGCTATGCGCGCCCTGCCTGAACCGTATTGACCGCAGCGCTTACGCCTCTGCCCGGATCGCCCGCGCTTCTGCCAGCGTCATTTCGGTATGGATCTGCCAGGAATCGCTGGTTTGCGGAAAATCGGTCCGGAAATGCCCGCCCCGGCTTTCAGTGCGTTTAAGGGCTGCCGCCGCAACCAGTGTCGCCGATGTCACCATGTTGAGATAGGCCCGCGTCACTTCCAAGGCCGTGTTTTCAAGCTCCAGGAGCCCGCGCAGCGCCCGCCTGAGCCCGTCGGCGTTGCGCTCCACCCCGACATCATTGCTCATGATCGCCCGCAGATCTTTCACCGCCTTGAGGTTGCGCAGCACATCCTCGGCCCGCGCGCCCTTTTGAGCATCCCAGGCGATCCCCTCGAAGGGCGGCAGCACCGAGCGCAGCGGCTCGAGCCCTGAAATGTCCTCGGCAATCCGCGCGCCGTAAACGATGGCTTCGAGCAGCGAGTTCGAGGCCAGCCGGTTGGCCCCATGCAGCCCCGTGCACGACGCCTCCCCGCACACCCAGAGCCCGGGAAGCGAGGATCGTCCGTCCTCGTCCACCTTGACCCCGCCCATATGATAATGGGCCGCCGGCGTTACCGGGATCGGCTCGGCGACCGGATCGATCCCCGCCATGCGGCAATATTCGGCGACGGTCGGATAGGCGGTAACAATTTTTTCCCCCAGCGCGGCCCGCGTATCGAGAAACACTTCCCGCCCCGCCTTGATCTGCCGGAAATTGGCCCGCGCCACGATATCGCGCGGTGCCAGTTCGGCGTCGGGGTGAATATCGGTCATGAACCGCTCGCCGGCATCGTTGACAAGGGTCGCCCCTTCTCCGCGCAGGGCCTCGGTGGCCAGCGGCGCCGGATCGCGTCCGGTCAAAATCGCGGTTGGGTGGAACTGCACGAATTCAGGATCGGCGATCACCGCCCCGGCCCGCGCCGCCATGCCCATGGCATGCCCGCGCACCGAAGGCGGATTGGTGGTCACCGCATAAAGCCCGCCCAAACCTCCCGCTGCCAGGACCGTGGCCCGCGCCCGGATGAAAACCGGCTCCACATAGCGATCCCCCAGCCGGCGGCAGAACACCCCGACGATCCGCCCGTCCGCGTGGGCAAGATCAACGGCGGTGATCCCCTCGACCACCCGGATCGAGGGCGTCGCCCGCACCTTTGCGATAATCGCCTGCATTATGGCGTGCCCGGCCCTGTCGCCCGAAACCCGCACAACCCTGTTGGCCGAATGGGCCGCCTCGCGCGACAGGATAAACTGCCCCAATCCATCGCGGTCGAACGGGGTGCCCCAGCTCGCCAGGTCCTCGATCCGCGCCGCCGCTTCCCCCGTCACCGATTCGGCAACCCCATGATCGACGATTCCCGCCCCGGCCATTTCGGTGTCCGCAGCATGAGCCCGCGCGCTGTCGCCGTCCCCAACCGCCGCCGCCACCCCGCCCTGCGCCCAGGCCGAAGAGGCCCCCGACCCCAGCGGCATGGGCGAAAGCACGGTCACCGGCCGCGGCGCCAGCTTGAGCGCACAAAACAGCCCCGCCAGCCCCGCCCCCACAATCACCACGCCTTCGGCGTTGAAGACGTTATCGAAAATGTCCAAGAAAATTCCCCCGAGGACCGGCGCTAATTCTTAGGCCGCGAAAATTCGATCATCCGCTCGACCGCCGCCCGCGCCGGTTCCATCAGATCCTCTGCGATCGTCACTTCCTCGGTCCCCGTATGCAGGCTCCAGAGAATATTTTCGAGGTTGATGCGCTTCATGTGCGGGCAGATGTTGCAGCCGCGCAAAAAGGCCACGCCTTCGGTTTCCGCCGCCACATTGTCGCTCATCGAACATTCGGTGACCATCACCACCTTGGCGGGCCGCTCGGTCTTGACCCAGTCGATCATTCCCGAAGTCGAGCCGGCGAAATCGACGGCGTCGATCACTTCGGGCGGGCATTCGGGATGCGCGATGATCTTGGCGCCCGGATAGGCAGCCCGCAATTCGGCGATGTCGTCGGCGGTAAAGGTCTCGTGCACCTCGCAGGCCCCGGCCCAGGTGACGATCTTCTTTTTGGTCTTTTTCGCAGTGTTCTGCGCCAGATACTGGTCGGGAATCATCATCACAGTGTCCCCCTCGACCGCTTCGACGATCTGGAGCGCATTCGATGACGTGCAGCACACGTCGGTCACCGCTTTCACCGCCGCCGAGGAGTTCACATAGGTCACCACCGGCACGCCGGGATATTGCGCCCGCATGGCCAGAACGTCGTCGGCGGTGATCGAGGAAGCCAGCGAGCAGCCCGCCCGGCTGTCGGGGATCAGCACGCGCTTTGAAGGATTGAGCAGTTTGGAGGTCTCGGCCATGAAGTGCACGCCGCACTGCACGATCGTTTCGGCCTCGACCTTGGTGGCCTCGATCGCCAGCTGCAAACTGTCGCCAACGATATCGGCGACGCCATAAAAGATCTGCGGCGTCTGGTAATTATGCGCCAGGATCACCGCGTTCTTTTCGCGCTTCAATTTATTGATCTGAAAGATCAGCGGCGCATAGAACGGCCATTCGATCTCGGGAATGCGATCCTTGACCTTCTCGAAAACCGGACGTGTCTCGGTTTCGATTGCCTTGGAAAATTTCAGATCGAAATCGGCGGCCAGAACGGCCCGCGCCTCTTCGATCGGTGTCAGGGCGTTGATCTGCTGGATCATGTTCGGGCTCCCCCGCCTGCATCGACATGGCCGCAAGCGACCCGCGGAGGTTCACTTAGGGAGTTTTGGTTCCCAATTCAATAAAGCCCGTGCTAGAGCACGCATATCGCACAAGACTTTGGTTGGAGATCGCATGGCCCAGGACGCAGCAAAGCTCAAATCCATCCTTTCGGCAGCGCCCGTGGTGCCCGTCATCATCCATGACGATGTCTCGACCGCCCGCAATCTCGCCGAGGCGCTGGTGGCCGGTGGATTGCCCAATCTTGAAGTGACCTTGCGCACCCCCAATGCCCTCAAGGTGATGGAAGAAATGGCCAAGGTCGAAGGCGCGGTGGTCGGCTCGGGCACAGTGCGCCGCAAAAAGGACATGAAGGCGTCCCGCGATGCCGGCTGCCAGTTCATGGTCTCACCGGGCGCGCCAATCGCCCTGCTCGAAGCGGCCGAAGACATCTCGATCCCGCTCCTTCCCGGCATCGCCTCGCCCACCGAGGCCATGGCCGCTTCCCTGATGGGCTACACCTACCTCAAATTCTTCCCCGCAGAGGCCATGGGCGGCGCGCCCGTCCTCAAGGCTTTCGCCTCGCCCCTGCCCGACATCACTTTCTGCCCCACCGGCGGCATCGATATCGAAAAGGCGAAAATCTATCTCGGCCTTTCCAACGTCATCTGCGTGGGTGGATCGTGGGTCATCCCCGCCGATGCCATAACCGCCGGCGATTTCGACAGGATCGAATCCCTTGCTCGGCAAGCGGCCGACCTCGCTGCATAAATGAAACGGCCCGTCCCTGCCTCCGGCCTGTGCCATCTGCGCATCGTTCTCGATGAAAATTTCTACATCGGGCCCGGCCGGGCCGACCTGCTCGAAGGCATCGACAGGACCGGCTCGATCAGCGCCGCCGGCAAGGCCATGTCCATGAGCTACAAGCGCGCCTGGAGCCTCGTTCAGGCGCTCAACGATGGCGCAGGGACCCCGCTTGTCGAAACCAGCCGCGGCGGCACGGCCCAGGGCGGCGCCCATTTGACCGAAGCGGGCCATCAAATCCTCGCCCGCTACCGCGCCATGCAGGAAAAAGCCGCCACCGCAATCGGCCCCGACGTCGAGGCTCTGCGCGCCCTCACCGGTCGCAAACAGCCTTGACCCCTGCCATTGCGTTTTGCACCCGCTTCATGCCACATAGCGATATGTACAAATAAACATATCGAGCGACCCCATGCGCTTCCTGCCCATTGTCGTGCTCGCCGGGCTTGCCCTTTCAAGCCCCGCCACCGCCCAGGACGCACAGATTGCGGTGGCCGCCAATTTCACAGCCGCCGCTGAAGAGCTTGGCGCCGCCTTCGCACAGGAAACCGGCAGCGAAATCGCCTTCTCGTTCGGCGCCACCGGCCAGCTCTACGCCCAGATCACCCAGGGCGCTCCCTTCGATGCGTTCCTGTCCGCCGACGCCGCAACGCCCGCAAGATTGCTCGACGAAGGTTTGGCTATGGCGGGCAGCGATTTCACCTACGCAATGGGAAAACTGGTGCTGTTTTCCACCCTCCCCGATCTGGCCACCGGCCCGCAAAGCCTTGAGGGCGATTTCATCCATCTCGCAATAGCCGAGCCCGCCGCCGCCCCTTACGGCGCAGCAGCCGTTGAGGTCATCGAGGCGCTCGGGCTCACCGAGGCGCTCTCGGGCAGGCTGGTCATCGGCCAGAACATTTCCCAAACCTACCAGTTCGTCGATACAGCAAACGCCGAACTCGGCTTCGTCGCGCTTTCTCAGATTGCCGGGCGCACCGATGGCTCACGCTGGGTTGTCGAGGAAGATCTTTATACCCCCATCACCCAGGATGCGGTGCTGCTCAACCCCGACAATGAAACGGCGTCCGCGTTCCTCGATTTTCTTGGCTCGGGCACCGCCCGGACCATCATAGCATCCTATGGCTACGGGATTTCGGACAGATGACGCTCCTGCTCGAAATCTGGCCGGCCATCCAGCTGACCCTGGCGCTGGCCGCGGTCACCACTCTTGTGCTTGTTATCGTCGGCACCCCCATCGCCTGGTGGCTCGCCCGCTCGAAATCGCGCTGGACGATCGCCATAAACGCGCTCGTCGCCCTGCCGCTGGTCCTGCCGCCCACGGTGATCGGATTTTACATGCTGATCTTTCTGGGGGCCAACGGTCCGGGCGGCTGGCTGGCGGGCTTGTGGGGCGCCCGCACGCTGGCCTTTTCCTTTCCCGGCCTGGTCATCGGTTCGGTGTTCTATTCGCTGCCCTTTGTTGTCCAGCCCCTGCGCAACGCCTTTATCGCCATCGGCAACGAGCCCATCGAGGCGGCCCATACGCTCGGCGCCGGCCCGGCCCAGACCTTCCTGCGCGTCGCGGTGCCCCTCGCCCGGCCGGGATATTTGACAGCGATCGTGCTCGGCTTTGCCCACACGGTGGGCGAGTTCGGCGTCGTCATGATGATCGGCGGCAATATCGCCGGCCGCACCAAGGTGCTCTCGATCGCCATTTTCGATTATGTCGAACAGCTCCGCTGGACCGAAGCCCACTTCATTGCCCTGGCCATGCTGGTCTTCGCCTTCGTCGCGCTGGCCCTCACCATGAGCGCCGACCGACGGATCTCGCGCATCCAGCCCTAAGCCGGCTTTGGTCCATCAGCGACCTCTGTGCTGTCCGGCGCTCCGGCATAAAACGCCGAAAGCTGTCTATAGGGCCGCGAATTGAGCGCCAGCACCGTCACCACAACGCCGATCAGCCCGGCCACCGTAAAGACCAGCGCGATGCCGCGATCGGGGCCCGTACCGAACCAGCCTCCGATCGATTGCGCCCCCTGCCCGTCGGTCATGAAAGGGATCACAACGAACTGGGTATAGGGCCCGATCAGGAACGCCGTCAGCGGCGATGCCGCCTGCTCGACCGATTGGGCAAACCCGAACACCCGCCCCTGCCGCTCCAGCGGAACGACTTTTTGCAGCGTCGTGTGCTCGGCCGCCTCGGCAAAGGGCGCCATGAACATCCAGATGAAACACCCCGCGGTCAGCAGCCAGATCGAAGATTGCAGCGTGAAAACGCAGCACACCGACCAGGTGATGAGATTGACAAGCAACAGCGTGCGCAGGGGATTTTTGCCCAATCCGACGCGCGATATCAGAAGCCCGCTTGCGATGAACGCTGTCGAGAGCACCCCGAACAGCAATCCCCAGATCTCGACCGAAACCAGCGAGAGCCCATAGGCATCGAGCAGCGCCATGAAAATGCCGCCCAGGAAATTGTTGAACGTGGCAAAAAAGATCAGGGCGAACAGCCCCGGCACCCCCGCTATGATCGCGATGGTGCCCGCGATATCGACCGTGCGCGGCGGCAGGACCTCCCCTTCGACGGGCACGGGCCGGCCCTCATTGACGCGCAGGAAGCCAAGATGGACAAAGACCAGCACGGTGGCGGCCAGCGCCAGGATGAGCGTGAGCCACATGCCGCCCCAGGCGACAAGAAATCCCGAAATCACCGATGTGGTCAAAAACCCGATGCCGGTCACCATCCCCACCAGCCCGTTCGCCTTGTCGCGTTCGTCCTCGGGGATCATGATGGTCACCAGCGTCGGCAGCGCAATGGACCGGATATTGCCCGCGATCACGCCCAGCATGACCAGCAGGACGAACCCCCAAAGATAAGGCCCGAACGGATCTGCGAACGCCCCCTCGGGCTCGACGAGCAGCATGCCAAGCGCGGCGATATAGAACAGGAACGAGACAAGGCTCGATCCCATCATCGCTATGCGCTTGGAATTGTGGTCGACGATCGAGCCCAGCCAGAACCCGAAAGCCGCGGTGAACACCAGATAGATCCCGGCGATCATGCCCGTCGCGAACACCGACTGGGTCTCGATGAAAATCCAGAAGGTGATCGCGAACCACACTGTAAAGTTCGTGATGTTGGCAACCAGATTGTTGCCCAGGATCTGATGAAAGGGGGTCATGGCCGGTGTCCGGATCGTTCGAGGTGCGACATTACGTCCAGCCGTGTCCAAGGACAATCGCCAAACGCTTGACCTCAAGGACGCACGGGGTCAGCCCGCGCCGACACCTGTTCCTCAAAAAGATGCAGGAGCTACCGTTCGCCTACGATCTCCCTGACCTCGTCCTCGATCGTCGGAGCGGTGTTGCCGCATTCAAAACCGTCCACCAGTTCGTCGGCCAGCCGCCGCGCCCGTTCATTGGCGCCTTCGGTAGCGGCCACATAGGCCATGGCGCATGCCCCGCCGCCATCGGGCTGGCCGACCTTGGAGACCACAAGAAGCTGCCGCGTCCAGTCGCCCATCTCGTCGGCGATGAACCAGCGCTGGATCGCCGCCACGGGCCGCTCGGTGTTCCGGTCGAGCCGCACCCGCCATTCCACCGTCTCATTGGCGTAGTTGAACGGCGCGAAGGTCGCCATGCCCGATTCCGTGGCAAAGCCGTATGTCACGCTGTCCCGTCCGTCCGACGAGCGCAGAACGAACGGATATCCCGCGTGCCCCGTGCACACGAAATCGGCCCACTCGCCCTCATTGTCCGGCGCGCGGGCAATCAGATTGCAATCGGCATCGAGGTCGTATTGCGTGTATTCGCTGATCGCCTGCGCCATGACGGGCGGAGCCCCGAGCGCAAGGACAACGAGAGCGGCCACCAGCGTTTTCATGGCAATGGTCCTTGTCGGCCTATTGGGTTTGAACCTGTTGCAACAATCGGGCGGCAATATGCCGGTCAGATGCTTTTGAGCACAGCTTCGACCTCGGCGCGGCTTGGCGGATTACACCCCACAAAGCCGCAATTGAGCCCCGCGGTCACCGCGCCGAACCGCAGCACCTCGCCCAGCGCGTTCCCATCGAGCGTCCCCAGCCGCCCCACCGCCAGGCAATTGCGGTCGGCGAGCGCGGCAAGCACGCCTGCCATCAGGCTGTCCCCCGCCCCCACCGTATCGCCGAACACCTCCGGGCGATGCACGGGCGCCGCGGCTTCGGCCGATGCGGTAAAGGCCCGCGATCCGTCCTCGCCCAAAGTCACCACCACCAGTTCCACATTGGCCCGGGCCAGAAGGCTCCGCGCATGCGCCTCGATGCTCATCGAACCATCGAGCGTCGCAAGATCCTCGTCGGACACCTTTACGATATGGGCCAGATCCAGAAACGCGCCGAGCCGTTCGGTGTACCCGGCGAAATCGGAAATCAGCGAAGGGCGCACATTGGGGTCGATGGACAGGACGGCGCCGCGCGCCGCCACCTGCCTGACCACATCGAGCCAGATTTCCGCATCCTCTGCCTCGATCGGCAAAAAACCCCCGATCTGGAACACATCGATGGTTTCGGGCAGCGCCGCCAGCAGCTTGTCGCGCGAAATGTCGCGCTCCGCCGTCCCCTTGCGGTAAAAGGCATAGGCCGGCAGCCCTTTCGAATTGCGCGTCACCACCGCCAGCGTCGTGTTGCAGTCCGAGCGCTCCTTAATCAGCGGAACGACCCCGGCACCATTGAGCGGCCCCAGGAGCAGATCGCCGAAACTGTCCTTTGAGATCGGGCACAAGAACCCCGATTTCTGTCCCAGCCGGGCCAGCGCGATGGCGCAATTGTAGGGTGACCCGCCCTCATGGGCGCTCATTTCCATCGGCGTGCCCGCCTCGTGCGGCCTGGCAACGAGATCGATAAGGCTTTCCCCTGCAACCACGAACATCGCGTCCTCCCCGTCTCAAGGCCCGGCTTGTCTACACGAACCTTCGGGCATTCGCCAAGATCATGGGCAGATGTTTATGCAACTAAAGTTCCAACCGATGGCGCCATCCCTTTCCCTGCAACCTTTGGGGGCAGCGGGGCATTGTGATGCTGATATTTTCCCCTTTTTAGCATTAAGGAATTCTCATGGACGTTGTCGACGTACGAATTGATCCGTTCCCAAGCCAGCGTGAATTGTCAGACCTGTGGCGCGCCACCTGGGAGATCGACGGCGTTTCCGACTTCCAGTCCATCCTCACCCGCAGCCTCACCCATGTCGGTGCCTATCTGGGGGATCGCATCATCGGTTTCAGCAACATGGCCTGGGATGGCGGCATCCACGGTTTTCTTGTCGATGTGTGCGTCCACCCCGAATTCCGCGACCACGGCATCGGCCAGTCCATGGTCGAAGCGGCCCTCCAGGTCGCCCGCAAGCGCGGATTGCAGAAAGTCCATGTGGACTTCGAGCCTCATCTGCGCGATTTCTACCTTTCCTGCGGCTTCAAGCCCACCGACGCCGGGGTTCTGACCATCGACTGAGGACGACGCCACAATGGCCGAAAACCACGAACAGCGGCTCATCGCCCTCGAGGAGCGCCTGGCTCACCACGATAAGACCATCGACGAGCTCAATACCGTGATCACCGGCCAGTGGCGCGAAATCGACAGGCTCAAGCGCCAGCTTGCCATGATCGACGACCAGATCGCCGCCGTCGAACAGCTCGCCCGCACCGGCAAGGCCGAACCCCCTCCGCCCCATTACTGAAACCTAGCCGCACCAGCCTTGGCGCGCGCCACCCCATGGGCGCGCCAATCCTTCGGCGACCAGCATCATGCCCAGCGACTGCCCGTCGCGTTCGAGCACGCGCAGCTTGCGCCCGTACATGTCCTCGTCACGCTGGTCCCACAAAGCCATGGTAAACCCGCCCTGGTTGACCAGTTCGAGCATGCGCAGCGTCGCCCTGTCACCCAGCGCCTTTTCGTCCGGGCAGCCATAATCGCGCACTTCGGGCGTATCGATATCGGCAATCCTTATCGATTGCCCCTTGATGCGGATCGTATCCCCATCGATCACGCAGGTTCCCCCGCTCCCCGCGCACAGCGAAAAGTGGTCACCGACGGTCTCGTAGTCCGACCTCGCCTGGGACGCCTCCAAACCGGGGATTTCGACATAGCCCCGCTCGATCGCCACCCAGCCCAGCGCCGCGACCGCGATCAGCGCCACCAGCGGCTCAAGCACCATCGGCGCTCGCCGCCGCGGCCGCGCCGTAAACCGTGCCCGCCCGAAATTTGCTCTCGCCCGCATCGCCGAATCGTCTCCACGCCCCAACCGGGGCAGACGATAGCCAACAGGTTCTAACGGGCGGTAAGCGCCAAGTCGGGCCGGTTACCGTTGGGGGTTACACGGCAAGGCACAGATATTTGATGTTGAGATAATCCTCGATGCCGTATTTGGAGCCTTCCCGGCCAAATCCCGATTGCTTGACCCCGCCGAACGGCGCCACCTCGGTCGAGATCATCCCCGTATTGATCCCCACGATCCCGTACTCGAGCGCCTCGGCGACCCTGGTCACCTTCGAGATGTCCTTGCCATAGAAATAGGCCGCCAGCCCGAACTCGGTGGCATTGGCCAATTCGATAGCCTCCTCGACGGTCTCGAATTTAAAGACCGGCGCCACCGGTCCAAAGATTTCCTCGCGCGCCAGCCGCATCTCCCTGGTTGCCCCCACCAGAAGGGTGGGCGGATAAAAGGTCCGCTCCCCGGTGGCGGCTCCGCCCATGATCACGTCGGCGCCCTTTTCGCGCGCATCGCCCACCAGTTCCTCGACCTTGCCGACCGCCTTGTCGGTAATGAGGGGACCCAGTTCGACCCCCTTTTCCATGCCGTTGCCAACCTTGAGCGCGGCCATCTTGTCGGTGAGCCGGGCAACGAATTGATCGTGGATACCCGCCTGCACATAGACCCGGTTGGCGCACACGCAGGTCTGGCCCGCATTGCGGAACTTGGACGCCATGGCCCCCTCCACCGCCGCATCCACATCGGCGTCGTCGAAAACGATGAACGGCGCGTTCCCGCCCAACTCCATGCTCATGCGCTTGATGCCGTCGGCGCATTGGCGCATCAGGATCTTTCCCACATTGGTCGAGCCGGTAAAGCTGATCTTGGCGACCTTGGGATTGGCGCACAGCTCCTGGCCGATGGCCGCCGAATCGGTGCCCGGCACGATGTTGAGCACCCCGGCGGGAAATCCTGCCCATTCCATCAGCCGCGCGATCGCCAGGGCCGAAAGCGGCGTTTCCGAAGCGGGTTTGGAGACCACCGTGCATCCCGCCGCCAGCGCCGGGGCCAGCTTGCGCGCCAGCATCGCGTTGGGGAAATTCCAGGGCGTTATGACCCCCACAACGCCCACCGGCTGCTTGATGACGCTGATTCTGGTGTTGGCGGTGTGTCCGGGGATCGTATCGCCATAGACGCGGCGCGCTTCCTCGGCGAACCACTCGATAAAGCTCGCGCCGTAAAGAACCTCCCCGCGCGCTTCGGTCCAGGGCTTGCCCATTTCCAGCGTCAGGATGGTGGCCAGGTCATCTGCGTTTTCCACCATCAGCTTATGGAGCTTTTTGAGCAGGTCGGCGCGTTGTTTTGCCGATTTCCCCGCCCAGCCCGGCTGTGCGGCATGGGCGGCATCGATAGCCTCGCGCGTTGCGTGGGTCGAAAGGTCCGGGATCTGGGCCAGCACCTCGCCCGTTGCCGGATTGGCCACCCGAAACACCTTCCCGCGCGAAGAGACCGTGTTCCATTTGCCGTTGATAAAGCCCCCGGCTGCAATCAGCCGTGGTTCCTTGAGCCGGTCGGTGAGCGCGGATGTCAGGGTCATCGGGAGCCTCCTTATGAGCGTTTCCAGAATAAGCATGTCCTCGACCCCGATCGGGGATGGAACCCACTTATCCGGTTCGCGAACGCGACAAAATCAAAACCAGGAACAATGCGTCGTTGGAGTGAAACGGTGCATTGTTCTTGGCGTTTTTGCAATTGAACGCCTCAAATTGTCCAATGGCAACAGGGACCAAGCAGGGTTTCGGTTTTGCTGGCCAGTTTCAACAAAACTGCTATAGTTCCAGCCAATGCCGATTTGACGACGGGCCGAATGGATACCGCCGAAACGACCTATTCCTTCCTTTCCAATTCGGCTGAACTGCCGCGCGGTTCCATGGCCGCCCAGGTGGCCGCGCAATTGCGCTCAGCAATCATCGAACTCCGCCTGCCGCCAGGCACAATGCTCGACAAGGCCCAGATCTGTGCGCGGCTGGGCGTCTCGCGGTCCCCGGTCGCCGAAGCCTTTGCAAGGCTGGAATCCGAAGGGCTGCTCGATATCCTTCCCCAGCGCGGCACCGTCGTTTCCTTCCTCTCGCTCGGCGCCATCAAGGAATACATCTTCATCCGCAAGGCCCTCGAAGGCGAGGCCGTTCGCATGCTGGCCACCCGCCGCCCGCCCGGTTTCACCGAAAAGCTGGAAGCCAATATCCAGGCCCAGCGCGAAAGCGCCCGCAACGAGGATCGTGAAACCTTCCACCGCCTCGATCTGCAGTTTCACGACGAGCTTTTGAACGCCCTGGACTATCGGCGCATGAAGGCGGTCGTTGATACCGCCCGCAACAATCTCGACCGCGCCCGGCAGATGACCAATACAATCCGCCGCATTGCCGTCGGGATCGAGGAGCATGCCCATATCGTGGCCGAGATAAAGGCCGGCAAGGGCGACCGGGCGGCCCGCGCCATGCATGTCCATCTCGATGGCATGATCAGCGAGACCGAGGCCCTGGCCGACCGTCATCCCGAACTTTTCGTCTCCCGCGCGGCCGGTCGCGGCTCAGCCCAATCCGGCATCATTCGCGATTTGGCAACAATCCGTCGCGTTCCGTCCACTTAATCAGAACGCTCGTCGGCGTTATCTTGGTGGCAATGATCGATTGCCCATGCGGGCCGCGTGTCCGCCCACGGAGATAACGCAAATGCTCGATACCAAACCCAGCGTCGCCACCCCGCTTCTGGTTCCCACCCAGACCCGTCTGGGACAGATCCACATCGCTGTCACCGATCCCGAACGCGCCCTTTCCATCTGGCGCGACGTTATCGGACTGACACTGATAAGCCAGACGCCCGACCGCCTCGAACTGGGCGCCGGCGGCACCGTGCTCGTCGTGCTCGAAACCGGCGCCACCGGGCCGGTTGCGCCCCACACTGTCGGGCTCTACCACGTCGCCATCCACGTCCCCACCCGCCGCGATTTCGCTCGTGCCCTCAACCGGGCGCTTGCCGCCCGCGTTCGCGTCTCGCCCACCGACCATCTGGTCTCCGAAGCGCTCTATCTGTGGGATTTCGACGGCAACGGCATTGAGATCACCTACGAGACCCCTTGGCGCGGCAGATTCGTCGAGCATGACGAACTGATGGCGGCAACCCCCGACGGTAAGCCCCATTCGGGCCGCGAGCCCATCGACGTGCCGGGCCTTCTGGCCGAGCTCGATGGCGACGACACCCCCTTCGCTCCCATGCCCGAGGGCACCCGCATCGGACACGTCCATGTCCATGTCGACGATCTCGATACCGCCATGGGTTTTTACCGCGACCAGATCGGCTTTGCCGGCCAGCTTCTCTCGCGCCGTTACGGCATGGGCGACGTCAATCTCGATTATGCCCCCCACATCCTTGCCTTCAACATCTGGGCCGGCCGCAACCCCTCGATGCCACCGGCCGGGGCAGCCGGACTGCGCTGGTTCGAAATCGTCGTCCCCGACGATAAGACACTCGATGAAATCCGCGACCGCCTGACCAGCGCCGGATCGGTTGTCGAAACCATCGAAACCGGCATCCAAACCCACGACCCCGCCGGCAACCGCCTGCGTATTCTGCTAGCGTAGCGTGTGTGGAGAGTTAGGTCAGGGTGAGCCGAACCGAAGGTCCGCGCCAGCGAATATGGTGATCTTTGAGAGTGATGACCGGCTAATGAAGGTCCAGTGAACCTTCATTAGGGAAGAACGCCCGTCGAGCTTAAGCTCGCGGGCTATGAGCGGAGCGTACCGTCGGGTACGTGAGCACCGGAAGCGCAGAAGATTGCCATTTGCAGGCCACCCTCACCTAACTTAACGGCGGGCGATCAGGTCGATCTCGACTAAGGCCCCAACCGCCAGCCCGGTCACCCCGATGGTCGTCCGGGCCGGGAGTTTTCCGGCCTCGAAATACGATTGGTAGGTGGCATTCATGTCCGCGTAGTCGCGCTCGAAGGCGGTGAGATAGATGCGCGCCATCGTGATATTTTCGAGCGACAGCCCGATCCCGCCCAGAACGATTGCCAGATTGTCCATCACCCGGCGCGTCTGCGCCACGATTCCCTCGGGCAGCGGCGCATCGGGAGCATCGGGATCGGTGGGCATCTGTCCGGTGACAAACACCCAGCCATCGGCCTCGACGGCATGGGAAAACGGAGCGACCGGGCGCGGACCGCGCTCGATCATGTGATGGATGGGCTCGCTCATGGCAACTCCTTGATTTCGGTCAGGAGGGTGCAGGGCCTTGCGCTTGCCGTCAACCGCAACCATCTGTGCCGCGCTACGTTCACAAAAGGCGCTTACAAGGAACACTCATGGCCATCGATCTCGACATCCAGCACAAAGTGAACGGCGACCATGGGCGCTATTGGGCCGATCTGGACGGCGGCGCACAGGCCGAAATGACCTATCTGCGCCGGCCCGACCGGTCCATTATCATAACCCACACCGGCGTTCCGCGCGCTTTCGAGGGCCGCGGTATTGCCCTGCAACTGGTCAAGCGCGCTGTCGCCGATGCGCGCGCCGACAATTTCAAGATCGTCCCGCAATGCCCCTATGTGGCCGTCCAGTTCCGCCGCCACCCCGATTGGGACGATTTGCTGGCCTAGAGCGTGTCCAGATAAAGTGGATACCACTTTATCGGTTCGGACACGCGACAAAACAAGGGTTTAGAGACAAGGATTTGATTCAATCAAATCCTGAACGGCTCTAGAGCGCTTCCAGGATAAGTGGGCACCACTTATCCGGTTCGGAAGCGCGACAAAACAAGGACTTAGAGCAATTGGAGCGATTCGAAGAAGCGCTGAAATTCTCTGGAAGCGGGTCGGCCGAGACTGGAAACGGATTTGCGGTTGAAAAACGCGTCTAGACGCTCTCGCTATCGGCCGTCTCGGTGGCCGATGGCGCGTCGGGCGCGTCCTCATTGACTTTTTCGCCCAGATCCATCTCGCGCTCGAACAGCACCACCCTGTCACGCCCCTCTTCCTTGGCCCTGTAGAGCGCAGCGTCGGCCATTTCGGTGGCGATCTCGAGACTGTCGTCGGCAAGAACCAGCACGGCGCCGATGCTGATGGTGACCGGCAGAGGCTCTCCGTGCGAAAGGACGACCGGCATTTGCCGCATCATTTCGGTAAGGGCATTGGCGATCTGGGACAGGGCCTGCGGCGAGCAATCGCGCACCAGGATGATGAACTCGTCCCCGCCCCACCGCGCACAGACGTCCACCCGCCTCAGCGCGGCGGTCAGCCGGCGCGCGACTTCGATGACCACCTGGTCGCCCGCCGAATGGCCGGCCGTGTCGTTGACGGTCTTGAAATTGTCGATATCGATCAGCATCAGCCCGTTGACGCGGTCCGCATTGTCCTCCCGGCGACGCTGGACGATGAATTTTTCCTCGAAACCGCGGCGATTGCAGATTTTGGTCAGCGCGTCCAGATTGACCAGTGATTGGAGCTGTTCGGTGCGCTCGCGCACCTGGCTTTCAAGGCTGAGCCGCGCTTCGGTTATCGTGTCGGACATTTCGATAAGCGTGCGCGAAAGCCTGCCGATTTCATCGGCGCTGCGGTCGGGTTTCATTACCGCCCGTTTGCCTTGGCGCAGGGCCACCAGCCCCGCCTCGACCTTTTCGAGCCTTCTGAGCACCACGATGCGGAAAATCCAGCTCAGCGCCAGTCCCACCCCCAGCAATATCGCGATGGCGGCCAGCCCCACCGGCAGGAAGATGCGCCGGTCGATGATGGTTTGAAGGTCCATCACCGTGATGTTGTACCATCCGATATGGTCGAGATAGCCCACGCCCACCAGCTTGGGCATGCCGCCCATGGTCAGCGTTGCGGTACGGATCTGGTCGGGCGTTTCCATGGCACCGTTCATCATCGCGCGCAGCAGCGCCATGTCCTCGAGATCGTCGACCAGCGAAAAGACCGTCGTCTTTTCAGCTATATCCTTGGTGATCGAGCGAAAATCGACAAGCGAAGCATCCCGGTGCGCCTGTACGGCGCCACCCTGGTCCACAAAAATGGAATCGACACCGGGTTGGGAGATATCCACGACCTCCCGGATGAAGGCCGAAAGATCGAGCCCCGTGCCCACCATGCCGAGCACCTCCCCGTCCCTTGAGACAAGGCAGTTGATCCACACCTTGGTGAGCTTGAGCACGTCATCGATATTGACGTTGAGATGGCAGCCTTCGCGCCTGGCCCGCGTCGCGTAATACCAGGCGTCGCGTTCCAGCGACGGCCGCAGCGTGTAGCTGTAGGGATCGTCGCCATAGCTGTTCTGGGCGTCGTTGAAATAGTAATTGCCCGAGGCATTCACGACCAGGAAAATGCTTTTGTCGGTAAACGCCGCGCGGTAGTGCTCCATCTCGGCCAGCCCATGCGCCATGAGCTCTTCGTCCTGCTCATTGACGAACCAGTCTAGCATGACCGGCGAACGGCTCAGGGTTTCGGCAAGCGAAATCTCCCGCCCCAGCGCCGCCATCCCGCGATAGCGATCATACTGGACCTGCCTCTCGGCAATCATCGTGCCGAACTGCAGCGTCAGGGAATCGATGATGCGGTTAATGGCCAGCCAGCCCGCCAGCCCCACAAGCACCAGCGCGGCAAGCACCAGCCAAAGCACCCGTGTGCGCAGGCTCGGTCCCGCCAATTGGCCAATAAGCGATCTCACCATCGCTCGCTCTACCCCCAAAAAATGCCGGCGCACGCATGCGCCGGCACTCAAAACCGTATCGGGACAGTGGTTTATACCCTGTTAACCGTCCCTGTAGCGCTCGACAAACCCGGCAATCGCGGCCAGTTCGGACTGCACGATTTCGTGACCGCCCTCGTGCCAGGCAATCTCGGCCGTCGCCCCCTGCCCTGTGAACCAGTCGCCCAGGGCCTGGGTGAGCGGGGCCGGGCAGATCGGGTCGCGCCGTCCTGCCGTTATCAAAACGCGGCGTTCGGCCAGCCCTTCGACGGGCTCGGGTTTCCACGGGATCAGCGGATGCATGAGCACCGCCGCCTCGAACAGTTCGGGATGGGCCATCATCACCGAGGCCAGGATATTGGCGCCATTGGAATAGCCCAGCCCGATCAACGGGCCTTCCGATGCCAGCCCCGCCAGAAAGCCCGCCATTTTCTCGGTCCGGGCCGCAAGGTCGTCCATGTCATAAACGCCCTCCCCGGTCCGCCTGAAATAGCGCAGCGCCCCGCCTTCCGAAACATCACCCCTGATGGCGACCAGCCGGGCCTGGGGCAACAATTGCCGCCCCAGATTGAAGAACTGGTTCTCGTCGCCCCCCGTGCCATGCAAAAGCACGAAGGTGGGAGCCGCCGGACCCTGCCCGGCCTGCTCTTTGATGAAATAGGCTTCGCTCATCGCTCAATCCTTTATTTCGGGCAGATGGGTTTCCAGCCAGGCCCGCAGATGTTCGTGCTGGGCCGGCAGCTTGAGCGCCTCGCCAAGATGGGCCGTATCCTCGTCCTTGTCGAAACCGGGCTCGTTGGTCGCGATCTCGAACAGCACCCCGCCCGGCGTGCGGAAATAGATCGCATAGAAATAATCGCGATCGATCACCGGGGTCACCTGATATCCCGTGTCGAGCAGCGCCTGGCGCACCGCCTTTTGCGCCTCCCGGTCATCGACGGCGAACGCGATGTGGTGCACCGATCCCGCCCCCAGATCGCCTCTTGGCATGTTGGGCAGCGTCTGGAGATCGATGACGTCGGCGCCATTGCCGCCAGGGATCACGAAGCGCTTGATGCCCTTGGAGGTATCGGCGTGCTCGTACCCCATGAATTTGAGCAGTTCTTCGGTCGCCCCGCTGTCGCCGAGCCGCAATTTGGCCCCGGCAAAGCCCCGGATCGCCGCGTCGCCGGCCACCGCTCCGCCGGTCCACGGCGCCCGCCGGTCGCCTTTGGCTTCCACCAGCGCGAAACTGTCGCCATCGACTGCAGTGAACCGCAACCGGTTTTCCCCGAACGCTTCTTCGGAAACCACCCCGCCAACGCCCTTTTCGGCGAACCGCTCCTTCCAGAACGAAAGGCTGCCCTCGGGAACCGAAAACACGGTCTCACCCACTTCTCCCGTACCCGGACGCCCACGGATGATGTGGGGAAACGGGAAATAGGTCATCACCGATCCCGGCGTTCCCGCCTCATCGCCATAATAGAGGTGATAGACCGAGGGCTCGTCGAAATTGACCGTCTTTTTCACCCGGCGCAGGCCGAGCGTATCGGTAAAGAAGGAATTGTTGGCATTCCCGTCGCGCGACATCGACGTCACGTGATGCAGGCCCCTGATCTGGTCGAGCATTGTCAAATCTCCAATCGCCAAAGTGTTGTCAGAAAAAGTTGCAGACTTTTTCGGTTCGACAGCACGACAAACAAAGCGCCCCTAAGGGCTGTGTTGGAGACCAATATAGTCGGCCCGCCGGTTCGGATAATCCGGACTATGGTTCATTCATTATTCGATAATGCCGAACGATTGATCGTTCAGGCGCGGGCCGCCGATATCCGATACGCGCACCGGCGCGCGCCCAAAACGATGTGGTCGGTGCGCTCCACCCTCGCATCGGGTCCCAGCACGTCGCGGAACACCGCCAGTTCGGCCCGGCAGAAATTCTGGCATGCCGTCGCCGCCGCGCAGATCGGGCAATGGTTTTCATAAAGCATATACCCGCCCTCGCCATCGGCCTCCCAATCGGCCATGTACCCCTCGGCCGAGCGCAGATCGGCCAGCCGCGCCACCCGTTCGCCCAGCCCTCCCGCATCGCTCATCGCTGAGTGATAGACCGCTTTGGTGCGTTCCTCGCGCGTGTCGATGATCCGCGAGAGCACGTCGGGGCCGAACGTGTCGCCAACGATGCCCAAAAGCTCGACGGTCAGCGCCGCATGGGTATCGGGAAACCGCGACTGCCCGGCTCCCGTCAGCCGCCAGAACTGGGATGGCCGCCCCACCCCGCGCGACTGGCTCCAGCTTTCGACAAGCCCCTCCTCGGACAGCCGCACCAATTGCTGGCGCGCCGCTTCCCCCGAGGTTCCAAGCGCCCGGCCCAGTTCGGCAGCGGTTTTTTCCCCGTGCATCTTGAGATGGAACAGGACGCGTTCAGCCGCATTGCGCGGAGACCAGTTTCCCGTCTCGGGCAATGATGGAGAATTTTCAATCACCGGTTTGCTGCTTGACATGGCTGCTGAGCGACATTTAGAAAGCACTTACTTGGAAAATACAGAGACCGGGCCGCAAGATCAAGCCCCGCCGGTTTCTTCACACCGACCGGCCCGAAACTGCCCTGAAATGACCAGACCGAACATCAATATTCCGCCGGCCAGTCCGGCTCTCGCTCTCGCTCTGGCGGACCATCCGGCCGCCCCCGATGCGGTGCCCGCCTCCCAGTTTGCCGGCGCCATGAGCACGCTCGCCGCCGCCATCACCGTCGTCACCGCCCGCCACGGCGATGAGCGCCACGGGCGCACGGTGACCGCCATGCTCTCGCTCAGTGCCGAACCGCCCGCCGTGATGGTCTCGATCACCCGCGATACCGAACTGGCACAGACCATTGACGCTGCGGGCCGGTTTTCGCTTTCTGTGCTCGCGCAGGATCAGCAAGCCGTGGCCGACGCCTTTGCCGGCTGGGGGCCGCAGGATCGGTTCTCGACCGCCGATTGGGATCATTGGCCCTCCGGCCAGCCGCTCCTTGCCGGCGCCGTCACCAGTCTCGATTGCGTTTTGGCCGGCTCGATAATTATGGACACCCACACCCTCTATGCGGGCATCGTGACCCATACCCGCTCCTACCCCGACCGTGCGCCGCTCATCTGGCACCGGCGCGCTTACAAGGCGCTCGATCAATCCTGAGAGGGATCGGCCGCCGGCTGTTCTCCCGCCTTTCGGCTGTTCTTTTTGGCACGCCGCTCATCGAGCTTGGCTCGAACGAACGCCCTGAGTTCCCGTCCGCTCATGAACACGGGCACGCGAGCCTTTTGCGCATCCTGGTCGATGGCAAGTCCGGCCTCGGAAACCTCCCCCTCGATATTCACTTCGCGCACGATCAGTTCCAGCGCCCCTATGGCCACCCGATCGCCGATCTCGGCGGTCCCGCCCAGCCGCTCGCGCATATACTCGCCAATGGTCTTTTCCAGCGAAATATTGGGGCCGATCTGCGCGTCATAGGCGTCCTTGAGCGCCGTCAGCGGGCGCTCGGGATTGATCCGGAATTCGCCAAAGAAATCCTTGTCGTCCGCCTCCACCTTGGTGGGGCTGGCAAACAGCCTGTCCAGCAGCCGCGTATAGCGCGGCGCGATGAACATATAGACATAGTCCCCGGCCTTGATCCGCCCGGCAAACTGGAAGCGCATCGATTGGCCCTCCCGCACGATCAGCGACGGGCGCGCCCAGCGCGGCAGCCTTTCGCCCTCGGCCACCGGACTGCCCTCGACGACGTGATAGACGATCAACTCGTGATGCGCGCTGCCCGGCAATTCGAGCCCCACGCGCTCGACCGGCCCGATGCGCGGCGGCACGATCAGCCCGAGCCATTGCGCCATGGGCCGGATGGTCCAGCCCTGCACCAAAAGCGAGGTCAGAACGATTATGAAGGCCGTATTGAACAGCACCGCGCCGTTTTCGAGCAGCGCGATGAGCGGCAGGATGGCCAGAAGGATCGACACCGCGCCGCGCAGGCCCACCCACGAAATGAACGCGATTTCGTCGCGCTGATACTGGAAGGCCAGAAGGCACAACCACACCGCCACCGGCCGGGCGACGAACATCAGGAACAGCGCCAGCGCCACGGCGGGCAGCGCCACATCGCCAAACTGCGACGGGCTGGCCAGAAGCCCCAGGATGAGGAACATCACGATCTGGGCCAGCCAGGTCATTCCGTCCTGGAAGCGCACCAGCGTCGCGCGCGCCCGCACCCGGCGATTGCCCGCCACCAGCCCCGCCACATAGGCAGCAAGAGCGCCCGATCCCCCCAGCAGCCCGGTAAGGGCAAACAGCAGCACCGCCATGCCCAGAACGATGATGGGATAGAGCGCGCCCTCCAGTTCCACCCGGTTGATGATGAAGACGATCGCCGCGCCCCCCGCAATGCCCAGCGTCACCCCGAGCCCCATCTGCAATCCGAATCCCACGATGAATTCGTGGGTGAACCCGGTGATCCCCGATCCCGAGGCCAGAAGTTCCACGAACATGATGGTCAGAAAGATCGCCATCGGATCGTTCGATCCCGATTCCACTTCGAGGGTCGAACGCACCTTGTCGCGAATGGTGATGCCGCCCACACGCAACAGAAAGAACACCGCCGCCGCGTCGGTCGAGGAGACGATGGCCCCCATCAAAAGCCCCTCGGCCCACCCGAACCCGAACAACAGCCGCGCCGCCATGCCCACGATCGCCGTGGTCAGCAGCACCCCGACTGTGGCTAGGACAATGGACGGCGCCGCCGCCTGCCGGAACGCTTTGAGCGAGGTGCCGAACCCGGAATCAAAAAGAATGACCGCCAGCGCCAGTGAGCCCACGAAATAGGCGGTATTGACGTCGGAGAACTCGATTCCCAGCCCGTCGCTGCCCGCGCCCAGCCCGATGCCCAGAAACAGCAGCAGCAAGGGTGCCCCGAAGCGGAAGGCGACGAGACTGGTAAAAACCGAAACAACGATGAGCGCCGCGCCCACGAGGAGCAGCGGATAAATCCAGTCGATCATCCCCAAATGACCCGATCTAAAAATGTATGGCAGCCGGCCGGACCGGCCGCGGAGGTATAAAAGTCAATAGCCGCAATGATTACGGCGCCAATGCGTCACGTCCACCCCCGGCAAGGCAAAAAAACGCTTTTGCGGCAAAAAATTAGCTGGTCCGGAACGGGTTTTGCGGCCCGCATGGACAGGGACACCTCTTGCGCGCCCACGTACGCCCGATAATATCGCAACCTCGCATTCTCCCTTGGACGCTGGAGGTCTTCGATCATGTCGGTAAAAATCTCACTGCTACGCGGCCTGGCCGTTGCGGCATCGCTCGCCACGGCGCTCGGTGTTGGCGTGGCTCACGCTCAGGACAAAACACCTGACGATCCGCGCCTGTTTACGCCCGGCCAACTCACCGTCGCGACCTCCGATCCGGTCTTTCCGCCCTGGATGATGGACAACGACCCCTCCAATGGCGAGGGTTTTGAAAGTGCTTTCGTTTATGCCCTGGCCGAAAAGATGGGCTTTGCGCCCGACGATGTCGTGTGGGTGCGCGAAACCTTCGATCAGGCCATAGCGCCCGGCGCCAAGGACTATGATTTCGGCATCCAGCAGATCTCGGTCACCGAGGATCGCGCCCAGATCGCCACCTTCTCGGACGTCTATTACCAGCCGCAAAAGGCCGTGGTCGCCATGCCCGGCTCTGCCGTCGAACAGGCGACCAGCTTTGCCGATCTGCGCGAGGTGCGCTGGGGCGTGATGATCGGCACCACCGATCTCGACTATGTCGAACAGATCATCGGTGTCACCGAACCCGCCGTCTATAACGACCAGGTCGGCCTGTTTCAGGCCCTGCAGGGCAACCAGATCGACGCCGTGGCCACCGAACTGCCCACCGCGCTCTATCTCACCGCCGTCCAGGTGCCCGACGCCACCATCGCCGCGATCCTCACCCCCGACGAGAACGATTATGGTCACGGCCTGATCTTCGAACAGGGCAATGATCTTGTCGAATGGGTCAATGAGGCCATTGCCGAACTCAAATCCGAAGGCGTCATCGACGCCCTGGTCGCCCAGTACCTGATCGCCGATCCCGACCTGCCGGTTATCACCGAATGACCTCTGGACTACCGCCGCAAGGCACCGATATCGACGCGGCTTCGGAACCGGAGCCGCGTCGGCCTCTTCCCCCGGCAAGAAAGAAGCTGAGCGCGCGCGACCGCTATCTGCCCGCCACCATCTCGATCGTCATGGTCGCCGTCGTTTTCGGCGCCATCGCCTATGTCGTGACCTCGGCCGAACAATGGCCGCGTATCGCGCGGCAGTTTTTCGATCTCAATGCCATGGCGATATCCTTCCCGCAGGTGTTGCGCGGCTTCTGGCTCAACCTCCAGGTCTGGGCGATCTGCCTGTTCGCCATAATGGCATGGGGGCTCGTTCTGGCCCTTTTCCGCTCGCTCACCGGTCCCTGGTTTGCCCCGCTCCGGGTGTTCACAATCGTCTATATCGACCTGTTCCGCGGCCTGCCGGTCCTGCTGCTCGTCCTGATCTTCGGCTTCGGCATTCCGGCGCTCAATCTGCCCGGCCTGCCCAATTCGGCGCTGTTTTGGGGCGCCACGGCCATGGTCATCTCCTACGCCGCCTATTCGGCCGAAATCTATCGCTCCGGCATCGAGGCCGTCCATGACGGCCAGCGCGCCGCCGCCACCGCCCTCGGCCTTTCCCAATGGCAGACCATGCGCTACGCCATCCTGCCCCAGGCCATTCGCAACGTCATGCCCGTGCTTTTGAACCTCGCCGTCGCCCTGCAAAAAGACGTGGCCCTGCTTTCGGTCATCGGCGTGCGCGATGCGGTGCGCGAGGCCCAGATCTACACCGCCCAGACCTTCAACTATTCGTCGCTGATCGCCGCCGCGCTGCTGTTTCTGGTCGCGACCATCCCCATGGCCCGGCTTACCGACTACATCTCGAAAAAAGACCGCCAGCGCCGCCTTCAGGGGGCCATGTGAATAAAGACCGCATCACCATCTCCGGGCTCACCAAATATTATGGCGAGACCCTCGTCCTCGACGACATCAATCTCGCCGTCGCCCCCCATGAGGTGGTATGCCTGATCGGCGCGTCCGGTTCGGGCAAATCGACCCTTTTGCGCTGCATCAACCGGCTCACCGAGTTCGATCACGGCACCGTCGCGCTCGACGGGATATCGCTCGATGACCCCTCCTGGGGCCGCAACGGGGTCTATCGCAGGATCGGCATCGTCTTTCAGTCCTACAATCTCTTTCCCCATATGAGCGTGATGGAAAACATCACCCTCGCCCCCCTCAAGGTCCACGGAACGCCAAAGCCCGAGGCCATGGCAACCGCCCGCGAACTGCTCGGTGCCTTTGGCATGACCGAGTTCGAAAACGCCTATCCCGAGCAGCTCTCTGGCGGCCAGCAGCAGCGCGTGGCCATCGTGCGGGCCCTTGCCACCCGGCCCGAAGTCATGCTGCTTGACGAGGTGACCGCCGCGCTCGATCCCGAACTGGTCGGCGAGGTTCTCGCCATCATCCGCAAGCTCAAATCCGATGGCATGACAATGGTCATCGTCACCCACGAGATGGGCTTCGCCCGCGACGTCGCCGACCGCGTCTGCTTTCTCGATGGCGGCCGTATCGTGGAGGAGGCCGAACCCAAAACCCTGTTCTCGAACCCCCAGCACCCGCGCACCCGCAAATTCCTGCAACGGATCATCGAGGCCGGCCGGCTCTAAACGCTCGATCATGTGACCGATCGCGCCGCCATAAAGTCGATATCTGCCGCCCCCAACAGCCATCGCACGGCAAAACAAAAGCCCGCCAACCATTACGGTTTAGCGGGCTTTTTGTTGGTTGCGGGGGCAGGATTTGAACCTGCGACCTTCAGGTTATGAGAAATAAAACGATAGTTACGACCATCTACGATGCAGCTTGTATTCTTTCGAACTACTATGACAAGCCTCTGAAAACGCTTGATTTCCCCTTCATCCCGCCTAACATCGACTTCGATCCCCTACGCCGTGATTTTCCGCCTGCTGCTTCCAGTATGCTTCCACAAAATCCCGGCAATCCATCGAATGAAGGCCAGGATGAAACGCCATGTCCAAGGAAAAGCTGACGAAGCGGACGGTCGATAAGCTGACCGGGCGCGACAAGGACTATATCGTCTTCGACAACGATCTGCCAGGTTTCGGCGTTCGGGTCATGCCCAGCGGCCACCGCTATTTCCTCATTCAATATCGGCGTCACGGCCGCACCCGTCGCGTGATGATCGGCCAGTTCGGGCCGGTCACCGCGGATGAGGCGCGGAAGGAGGCGCTGCGCATGCTCGGCAGTGTTCGGGGCGGTGATGGCGATCCTGCCGCAGCGCGCGACCGGGAACGCCAGTCGTTGACGATGGCAGCGCTCGGCGAGCGGTTCCTGAAAGAGCACGTCGCGGTCAGGTGCAAGCCATCGACACAATATGAATACAAGCGCTCGGTCGAGCTGTTCATCAACCCGTTCTTTGGCAAGCAACGTGTGCGCAGCGTCACGACGGCCGATGTGGCGGAGTTGCATGGCGGCATGTCGCATATTCCCTACCAGGCCAACCGCACCGTGGGGGTGCTCTCCAAGATGATGAACCTCGCTGAGGTCTGGGGCGTCCGCGATAAGCACTCCAACCCGTGCGACGACGTTGCCCATTTTCCCGAGCGCAAGCGGACCCGTTTCCTGTCCGGGAACGAGTTGGCGCGGCTCGGCAAGGTGCTCAGTCAGGTTGAACAGGACGGCTCCGAAAGCGCGCATGCCGTGGCCGCGTTTCGCCTTCTGCTCCTGACAGGCTGCCGCTTGTCGGAAATCCAGAAGCTGAAGTGGGCCTGGGTCGATCTTGATGAGTTGGAAATCCGGCTTCCCGACAGCAAGACCGGAGCGAAGTCGGTCTATCTGGGCGAGGCCGCAATCGACGTGTTCAAGAAGGTGCCGAAGATGGCCGGCAACCCGTTCGTCATCGTCGGCAAGAAGCCCGGCGCATATCTCACGGACATGCAACGGCCTTGGCGACGCATACGCAAGCTCGCCGAGCTCGAGGATGTCCGCATCCACGATCTGCGCCACACCTTCGCCTCCGGCGGGTTGGTCGTGGGCGAGGGCCTTTCGATGATCGGGAAGCTGTTAGGCCATACGCAGATACAAACGACGGCGCGGTACGCGCATTTGGCGAATGACCCGATCAAGGCCGCCGCGACCAAGATCGCAAGCCGCCTCGCCGAGGCGCTTGGGTGATGGTTGGCGCGGACTCGATCCGGGTCGCAATTTGGCCCGAATGGGATCTGTGCAGCCGGCTCGTTCTGTATTGCAATATGCGCTACAATCTCTTATCTTTGGCGGGAAGGAGTAGCGCCATGCCACCCATTGCCGAACGCAAGGATCATCCGCTTTCAATGCGGTTGCCAGAGACGGATATCGCCATCATTGATCGCGCCGCAACGCTGCGTGGGCGTTCGCGCACGGATTTCGTACGTGAGGCGGCCGTACGGGCGGCGGAGGATGTGCTTATGGAGGCGGTGCCGATCCGCATGAGCCCAGAGGGATTCGATGCCTTCATCGAGGCCCTTTCCGGTCCCGCGACGGCGGTTCCCGAGATGGTGGAGTTGCTGCGCCGTCCCTCGCCCTGGGAGCAGAACGAAACGAAGACCGGGGAGTGAGGCTTGCCGCTTTCCCGTCCCGAGCCGCTCAATTCATCGCATAACGTATCAGCATTTTCATGTGGTAAGCCCGCGCTCGATCGGTGGCTGAAGACACGGGCGTTATCGAACCAGGAAAAGGGGTTCACGGCGGTTATCGTGGTGCATGAGGACAAGCGGGTCGTGGGCTATTACGGCCTGGCACCGACGGCCATCGTGCCGTCGCGGCTCCCTCGTTCCATTCGCACCGGCCAACCTCCCGACCCTGTTCCCTGTCTGCTGCTCGGCCAGCTCGCAACTGATGAAGGTTGGCGTGGCCGCGGCATCGGCACCGGCCTCGTCAAGCACGCGCTTCAGCGCTGTGTCGCGGCGGCGTCGCTTGTCGGCGGACGTGCGTTGATCGTCAACGCGGTCGATAGTGATGCGGCCGCATTCTGGACGCGGCGAGGATTCGTCCCTTCAAAGGATGATCCGTTGGTCCTCTTCCGCGCGATTTCGGATGTTGCTGCATCAATCGCCGCAGCGGGGTCTTGATTGCGCGCGGCGCCATTCTGCCGGATGCGGAAAGAGCCGCTCCAGCGCGTTTACCTTCTCGCCCTCGCAAACGCTCGGTCCGTAGCCATGAACTTCTGGATCATCGGACCAATGAGCTTTGCCGGTTCAGGGACGTCCTGACCTGTCTCGCGCCCCAGGACTTCGGCATAGGCGACCAGATCGCGATGCACGGCGGCGGGCAGTTCTACGGTGAGCTTGACGGGCTTCTCGTCAACGATAGGGCCGAGCTTGAGCTTGCTCACGAGTGTCTCCTTATCCCTGATAGGGTTCAAGCACGAGATCGCGGTTGACCAGAATCCGAACCGGGAAGCCGGGCCGGATCGTCAAGGTCGGCTGAATGTTGATCTGACGCTGCACGATCTGCTGGCCGACGTCCTGTGCCGTGCCCTGGGCGCTCTCTCGGATGGCGGCGGCGATCTCGCTTTCCTCGCTCGACGATCCGAGATTGGTGCCGATTCCGAGCAAGGTCGAAAGCGCTGCTGCCTGGAAGATGCGGCCCCAGTGATAGTCCACCTCATCCTCCAGTCCCGCGAAGCCCATCGTGTCGGTGCCAGGCTGGCTGTCGAGCAGGATCGAGCGGCCATTGGGCAGGATTAGCCTGTCCCACACCAAGAGCACACGGGATTGCCCGAAAGCGATCTGACTGTCGTAGCGACCGATCAGGCGCGCGCCTTGCGGGATGAGCAGGAAGCTGCCAGTCGGCGTGTCATAGACCGGGCTCGTCACCTGGGCCGTGATCTGGCCGGGCAGATCGGATCGAATCCCGGTGATGAGCGCCGCCGGAATGATCGCACCGGCCTGCACCAGATAGGGCGAAGCCGGCAGCATGAGCTGCTGGTCGCTGACGGCGCGCGTATCAACCTCGCCGGTGAGGAAGTCGAGCTTGCGGTCCTGCATGTTCTGCGCGGCGCCGGCGTCTAGCGGCAGCGGGGACGCGGCGCCGACCGGCGCGATCAGCTCGGGCATGGTGAGCTGCGGAAGCGATGGCAGACTCCCCGCGCCCACCGCTGTATTGGAGCCGACAAACAACTGGCTCAGTCTTGCGGATTCGATCTCGGCAAGGCGTGCCTGCTCCTCGCGATCAATTTCTGGAGGCTGGAAGGATGGCATCACGACGGGCTGGCCGCGATCCTGAGTTTCAAGGATAGCGCGGCCGAGATCGCCGGGCAGCGGCGGGCCGAGCTGGGGAGTGCCCGCGTAGTCGGACGGCAGCGTGTTCAGACCCTCGGCGGTCGGCCGGTTGTCGATACTGAAGAGTTCCTGCTCCGGATCAGCGCTCCGGCGATTGGTATCGAGCGCCCAGATGAGCGCGCCGAGCACCGCTATCCCCGACACACCGGCAAGGCCGATGATGACACGGCGAGAGAGTCGCGTCACCTTCGGCTTCTCGGGCTGCAAGCGCAGCTCGGCTCGAATGTCCGGCGCTTCGCTCATGGCTGACGTCCATCGGTGCGAACGATACGGACGATGCGTTGGCTATTGCCATCGCCGAGACGAAGTTCGGCGGCGGCGAACAGCCGGTCGACGATCATATAGTTGTTGCGCACGCGGTAGTTGACCAGATCGGTGCCACCGGCTGGGCCAATGGTGAACAGCGGCGGCAAGTTTCCTTGCGCGATGCCTGACGGAAATTCAATATACACCCTTTGGCTGTCGTCGAAGGCGCGCAACGGTCGCCACGGCGCGCTGTCGCCCTCGATGGCGTAGCGGAAGTTGAGGCTGGCGATATCGACGCTCTCGGCGATCGGCGTCCGGGCCTGTGCCTGGGTATTCTGCTGGCGCAGGGCGATGAGTTGATCTTGGGGATATTGCCACGACACCTGCGCCATGTAGGCGGTTTCAGTCGAATTGAGCTCGACCAGATAGGTGCGCCGGTCGGTGTTGATGATCAAGTTAGTGAGCAGATCCGGCCTCGTCGGTTTTACGAGAATGTGGATTTGCCTTGCGTCCCCCGCCCCGCTCTCCGTGTCACCCACAATCCAGCGCACGGTGTCGCCAAGGGCGACCGGACCGGCGCCGACCAGAGATTCGCCGGGTTGCAGGGCGATATCCGTCACCTGGCCGGGGGCAGCGTACACCTGATAGAGCGCGCCAGCAGAGTATGGATAGACCTGCACGGCGTTGATGTAACCGTCCTGGGTTGGCTCCATGCGCGCTTCCTCATTGGCGTCGAGCACACGATCGGCCGGATCACGATCATCAGGCTCGCGTTCCCCATCGAGTGGACGAAGCTGACCGGGCAACGGGAGAGGTGTCGGGAGCTCGACCACCTGTACGGGCGCTGGCGGATCGACAGTGAGCACTGCCGGGGCCATATCATCATAGTCGATCTCGGGCGGGATATAGGTGCGGTTTGTGGCGCAGCCCGTCAGTGCTAGGGTAACGGCTAAAGCAGCCAGCAGGGGAGCGGATTTTTTGAGGTGAGAGGCGTTTGCGATAGTCATTGTCCGAGTTCCCTCGACCAGTTGATGGCGTTGACGTAAAGGCCCAGCGGGTTGGCGCGCAGGGCATCGGCGGTGCGGGGCTGGCGAATGATCGTAGTGAGGATGGCGGTCCAGCGCTCGGTGCGAGCGAGCTGACCATTTTCGTAAAGGCGCTCTGTCCAAGCGATGCGGAATGAACTCTCCGAGGCACGTATGACGCTCGACACCTCGACGGCGACCTGCTCGCGACCGACACGCTCGAAGGGGTTGCTCGAGCGGGCGAAGTCATTGAGCGCCATGGCGCCACGATCGGTGGTATAGTTGTAAGCGTCGAGCCAGTTTTCCCGCACGACCACGGCGTCGGCCGATATCGAGCGGACCTGCTCGATGAATCGCGCCAACTGCCAAGCGATCTGCGCGTCGGTGGGATCATAGTCGGCGATGGCGGGCGCCACGGTGCGGGCCTCGCCGTGTTGGTCAACCTCGACCACCCAAGGCACAACGGTACCGCGTGTTGATTGCCAAACCAGCGCAGCGGCAAAGCCGAGGGTGAGCAACAGGCATCCAAATGCCATCAGTCTCCAATTCTTGGCCTGCACGCGGAAGGTGCCGAGCCGCTCGTCCCAGACCTGGCCGGCCTTTTGATATGGTGTCTCAGGTTCGGGCGTTTCGCCGTAGTGGGATTGGGGACGTCGGAAGAGCGATATCATCGGCGGTCGTCCTGCTGGAGGGAAACGGAAGAGCCGCCACCGCCCTGATCGCCGGACCGGATAACATGGGCCGCAGTAGTGGCGCCGTGGCTCATGGTCTGGGACCTGCGCATACGAGCGGCCCATTCGGGTTGTGAGGACGACTGGCCATCGCCGGAGTCGACGAAACCGGCACCGTCGGGAACAGTCTGTCCGGCGGCTCGGCGCACCGCGGCAGCGCCGGTGTCAGCGCTCGTGCGCAGGGCGCCAAGAGCCCGTCGCTCCATCGCTCGTAGACCTTGGCCAGCGAGCGCGCTACCCGCGCCGATCATGCCGCCTGCACCAGCGGGAATTGCTGCGCTACCGGTTTTGCCGGTAGTTTCAGCGCCTATGGAATAGGCAGTGGATGCTGCGCCCCCGACCATCGCGGCTCCGCGCGCAGCACCCGGAACGGCGCCGGCAAGCGCGCGGCCGCCCATGACGCCGGCGGCGCCGATGCCGGCCACGGCGAGGCCTGTGCCGACGGCCGATCCCGCACCGAGCTGCGGGGCGCCCGAGACAAGGCCGGTAGCGATGCCGGGGCCGAAAATGGAAAGGCCCATCAGGGCGAGTGCGGCGAGGACCAGCGCCATAGCATCGGTGATGGTGGGCTGGTCGCCACCGAACCCTTGCGTGAACTCGCCGAAAAGGCCCGAGCCGATGCCGACGATGACCGCCAAGACGAGGATTTTGACGCCCGAGGCAACGATGTTGCCTAAGACTTTTTCGGCGAGGAAGGCTGTTTTGTTGAACAGCGCGAAAGGGATGAGAATGAACCCAGCCAGGGTCGTCAATTTGAACTCTATCAGGGTGACAAATACCTGCACGCTGAGAACGAAGAAGGCGATGAGCACGATGATCCAGGCCATGAGCAACACGACGATCTGCACGAGATTGAAAAAGACGGCAGGAAAGCCGAGGAGTTGGCTCGCGGAGTCGAGCAGCGGTTGCGCGGCGTCGAGGCCGGTCTGGGCAATCGCACCGGGCCGCAGGAGCTGGTCGGCGGTGATCTGCGAACCGCCCGCCAGGAGCCCGAGCCCGGAAAAGCTCTGGAAGACGATCTGGGCAAGGCTGTTGAAGTTGCCGATGATGAAGGCGAAAAACCCGATATAGAGAGTCTTGCGCGCTAGGCGCTGGATGACGTCCTCGTCGGCGCCCCAAGCCCAGAACAGGCCTGCGAGCGTGATGTCGATCACGATCAGAGTTGCGGTGAGAAACGCGACCTCCCCACCTAGCAGGCCGAACCCGCTGTCGATGTAGGTCGTGAACGTGTCGAGGAAGCGATCGATGACGCCGGTGTTGTTCATTGGGCCTCCATCCCTGCGGCTTGTGCATCAACCGCTTCCTCTTCGGTCCCGCCGGCAGGGGGCAGAGCGGGCGGAACCGATGGCGGTGTCTGGGTTGTCCCGAAGAAGCGGCGCTGCTCCTCGGACCAGGCCGCAAGGCAGCTTTCGTCCTCGGCCGCCGCTGTGCCGAGGTCGCGGCAGCGGATCAGCTCGGGATCACCGGCAGCAGGCAATGAACGGGCTAGCTCGCCCTCGATGCTCTGCTCTGCCGCGCGCTCGTGCATGATCAGAGTCGCCACGGCGATGCCTGTGACGAAACCGACGATGAGAACCAGCCGTGCGAGCGTGCTGTCTTCGGGGTGTAGGCGCATGGTCAGTTTCCGAACATGCGCACGGTCTGGGGCTGATATGACGTGCCCGCCATGAAGCGCGAGAACTGCTCCTGAGCCTGCTCGTATTCGGCGGCATGCCGCGCCTGCTCGATGGCGTCGGCCCGGCCCTGCGAGGCGAGGAGCGCGGTCAGATCGGCCAATTGCTGCGATTGAACAGCGATGAGCTGGTTGCCGGCCTGGACGGCCTGCAAGGCACCCACCGCCGACTGGCTGGCATCGACCAGCCGCCCGGTCTGGGCCTGGCTCTCTTCTATATTGCCGACGGCACCGGCGCCGACCTGCAAGGCGTGCTCGAAGGCTTGCACGGAATCCTGCCAGCGCGAACGGGCGATGTCCACGAGTTGCGCATCGGTCTGGCCGGCGGCGAAGCCGGAATAGGATTGCTGGAACACCTGTTCGATGGACTGCACGTCGTAGGCGAGCCGCTCGGCCTGCCGCAGCAGCATTTGCATGCGGGTGTGATTGGCCTGGATGTCGGAGAGCAGCGAGGTCGGAAGCGAGGTCAGGTTGCGCGCCTGGTTGAGCAACATCTGTGCTTCGTTCTGGAGCGAGAGGATCTGATTGTTGATCTGCTCCAACGCGCGCGCGGCCGACAGGACGTTCTCGCCGTAATTGGTCGGATCGAAGACGATGCTTGGGCCGAAGATGAAGGCGTGGGCCGGTGCAGGCGCGAGGATAGCGATGCTCCCGGCGGTCGCGGCAACAAGGGCGGCGATTGCCCCGGCACGAAGCAGGACTGACCGGATGCCGTCGATACGGCGGCGGCGCTTATGAGCGGCGATGTCGAGCGTCAGGGCCGCGTCGAGCGCGGGAATGTCGAGAGTGTCGTGCCCTTCCGTCTCGGGCAGCAGCACGCGCGTCCCGCGCGCGGTCGTGACGATGCGGGGGTCATCGGTCATCTTTGTCCTCCTTCGGACCTGGGACACGGTTGATGAGATTGGGGATCAGCTCGGCAGCCCAGGTGAGCCCGCGCGCTTCGAGCCAGGCGGCAAGGAAGCCGTCGCGACCGTGCTTGGCATAGATGCTGGCGATCAGCGGTTGATCGCTGCGGTCGGAGGCTGCGCAAAGCGCAAGACCGATCGGGCCAAGACCCAGCTCGAACAGCCGGTTTCCACGCCTCGTTTGCATGTAATAGTCGCGCTTCGGCGCAGATCGGGACACGATTTCGATCTGACGATCATTGAGCCCAAAGCTGCGATAGATGCCTGCGATCTTGGGCTCCAGCGCGCGATCGTTGGGCAGTAGGATACGCGTGGGACAGCTCTCGACGATCTTAATGGCGTGGGCGCTGCCCTCAATCTGGCTGAGCGACTGGGTGGAGAAGACGACGCTCGCGTTGAGCTTGCGCATGGTGATCAGCCACTGGATGAGCTGGGCGGAAAAGCCCTCGTCATCCAGTGCCAACCAGCCTTCGTCGATGATGATGAGGGTCGGCCGGCCGTCGAGGCGACGGGTGATGCGGTGGAACAGGTAAGCCAGCGCGGCGGGCGCGGCTCCTGTCTCGAGCAGCCCTTCCGTCTCAAATGCCACAACAGGGGTGTCGCCGAAATGTTCGGCCTCGGCATCGAGCAGCCGCCCCCAGGGTCCACCGACGCAATACGGCTTGAGCGCCAGTTTGAGGTCATTCGATTGGAGTAGGACCGCCAGCCCGGTGATGGTACGCTCCTCGACCGGCGCGGTCGCCAGTGATCCCAAGGCAGTCCAGACAAGCTCCTTGACTTGGGGAGTGACGCTCACGCCCTCGCGGCGAAAGATGGCGGCGATCCATTCGGCAGCCCAGGCGCGTTCAGCGTCCTCGTCGATGCGGGCGAGCGGTTGTAGCGCGACCAGATCGTCGGGATCCTCCGAGAGCGTGCCGCCAAGGTCAAACCACTCGCCGCCCATCGCGAGACAGGCCGCCCGGATCGAACCGCCGAAATCGAAACCGAATACCTGGCTGCCTTCGTAGCGGCGGAATTGCGCGGCCATCAGCGCCAGAAGCACGCTCTTGCCCGCCCCGGTAGGGCCGACCACAAGAGTATGTCCGACGTCGCCGACATGGAGCGCGTAGCGGAAGGGCGTGGCGCCGTCGATCTTGCCGAAGAACAAGGGCGGCGCGTTGAAGTGGTTGTCCGCGTCCGGCCCCGCCCAGACCGCCGAGAAAGGGATCATGTGCGACAAATTCAACGTCGAGATCGGTGGCTGGCGCACATTGGCGTAGCATTGACCGGGGATCGAGCCGAGCCAGGCTTCGATGCCGTTGAGGGTTTCGGGGATGGCGGTGAAGTCGTGACCCTGCACGAGCTTCTCGACCAGCATCAGCTTTTCAGCGGCGATGGTGGGATCGGCATCCCAGACGGTGATGGTCGCGGTAACCAGCGCCTCGCCGATTTCGTCCGACCCCAATTCCTGGAGCGCTAAATCGGCATCCATCGCCTTGTTGGCGGCATCGCTGTCGAGCAGCGCGGCGGGCTCGTTGGTGACGATCTCCTTGATGATCGCGCCGATTGACTTGCGCTTGGCGAACCAGTGGCGGCGGATCTTAGTCAGCAGCCGTGTGGCATCGGTCTTGTCCAGGAGAATGGCACGGGTCGACCAGCGATAGAGGAAGGCTAGGCGATTGAGGTCGTCCAATATTCCGGGAAAGGTCGCGGCGGGAAATCCCATGATGGTGAGAGTGCGAATGAAATGGTCGCCTAGGCGCGGCTCGAGGCCGCCCACAAGCGGCTGATCGGCCAGAAGCGCGTCGAGATGCATAGGGACATCCGGCACCCGCACCTTCTGGCGATTGGTCGATATCGTCGAGTGCAGATAGGTCAGCGTCTCGCCGTCATCGAGCCAGGCCAGCTCGCGCATGAAAGTGTCGAGCAGGCCGATCACGCGGTCGGTTCGGTCGATGAAGCCGTGCAGGAGGTCGTGAGCATCAATGCCGGACTTGGACTTGCCCTCATAGAGCCAGCTTTCGGCTCGGGAGGCTTCCTCGGCGGGTGGCAGCCAGACGAAGGTGAGGAAATAGCTGCTCTCGAACAACACGCCTGCTTCCTCGAATTGGGCCTTGCGCTCGGCGTCGAGCAGCGCCGAGGCCGGATCAGGGAACAGGCTCTCGGGATAGTCGCCGGCCGGATGCCGCTGCGCCTCGAAGAACAGCGCCCAGCCCGAGCCGAGGCGCCTCAGCGCATTGTTGAGCCGTCCGGTCGTACCGACCAGCTCGGCGGGGGTGGCGCTGTCAAGATCGGGACCCCGGAAACGGGCGGTGCGCTGGAGCGATCCGTCCTTGTTCAAGACCACGCCCGGGGCGATCAAGGCAGCCCAAGGCAGATAGTCCGAAAGCAGGCGCCCCTTGCGGCGGTATTCGGCGAGATTAAGCATCGCGATCTCTCCTCACACACGAAGATAGCCGGGGTAGCGCAGGTGCCTGCGCGCGACGTCGACGAATTGGGCGTCGCGGCGCGTCGCCCAGAGCGCCACCGAATGACCGAGGACGAAGAGCACCAGACCAGGGACCCAGAGCTGAAGTCCCAGCCCGATCGCTGCGGCCAACGTCCCGTTGGTGATCGCAATCGCACGCGGCACGCCGCCCAGGAGGATCTGTTCGGTGACGGCGCGATGCACGGGCAAAAAATAGCCGGCGATGGGCACGGTGGAGTCCATCAGATCACCGCCACGCTGCCCGACACCACAATGCCGCCGCCGAAGGAGAAGAAGGAGAGAAAGAATGAGCTGGCCGCGAAAGCGATGCTCAGACCGAAGACGATCTGGATGAACCGGCGGATGCCGCCCGAAGTGTCGCCGAAAGCAAGGCCGATGCCGGTGAGGATGATGATGACCACGGCAAATATTTTGGCCACGGGACCCTCAATGCTCTCCAAAATGGTTTGAAGTGGTCCCTCCCAGGGCATGGAGGACCCCGCGGCATAGGCTGGGGCCAGCATCAGCGCCGTGAGGGCGAAGGCGAGCGAGGACCGGAAAAGAAACGCGCGCAAAGGACGCGCCGGACGGGCGTGGTTCATGGCAGAAGTCCTTTCTGCGGGGAGCGGGAGGATTTGGAATCGACAGCGGGGACGATGAGGTAGTCGTTGCTGGCCGCATCGAGCCCGGCGACGAAGCCGAGTTCGACCAGCTTTCGCGCGGGGCCGTGTCCGGCCAGGACGGCAACGACGTCGACGGTTTCGGCGATCAGCGCGAGCGGCACCGTGACCACGGCCTCGGCGATCAATTGCTCGAGGCGGCGAAGCGCGCCCTGCACCGATCCGGCATGCAGCGTACCGATGCCGCCGGGATGGCCCGTGGACCATGCCTTGAGCAGGTCCAGGGCCTCGGGTCCGCGCACCTCACCGATCGGAATCCGGTCGGGGCGTAGGCGGAGGGCGGAGCGTACCAAGTCGGTGAGCGAGGCCACGCCGTCCTTGGTGCGCAGCGCGATCAAATTGGGAGCGGGACATTGGAGTTCCCGCGTGTCCTCGATCAGCACCACGCGGTCCTCGCTTTTGGCGACTTCGGCGAGGAGCGCGTTGACCAGGGTGGTTTTTCCGGTGGACGTTCCGCCGGCGACGATGATGTTTCGGCGCTGCCGGACAGCCCTGCGCAGGAAGGCGGCCTGTTCCTCGGACATGATGCCGGTGGCCGCATAGTGGTCGAGCGTAAACACGGCGATGGCGGGCTTGCGGATCGCAAAGCTGGGCGCCGTGACTACGGGGGGCAGCAAGCCTTCGAAGCGCTCGCCGGTCGGCAGCTCGGCCGAAACGCGCGGCGCGCCCGGATGGACCTCGGCACCGACATGGTGCGCGACCAGCCGGACAATGCGTTCGCCGTCCTCGGGCAGCATCGTCGCACCGCTATCGGCAAGGCCCTCGCGGAGCCGGTCCACCCATATGCGGCCATCGGGGTTGAGCAGAACTTCGATGACGGCTGGATCGGACAGCAGTCCGCCGATGACTGGTCCGAGGGCGGTGCGCAGCATGCGTGCGCCGCGCGAAGAAGCGGAGATGGCGGAAACTGGATTGCCCATGATCGGCCCCGTTCAGTCCGTCCGCGACCCATGCGGACGGCAACGGGTCAATCAAGAAAACCGGAAAATGGAGGCGTGCAATAGCGGACTATGGGCGGTCATAGGGGAGCGAAAAAATACTTGCGTGGGCGTAGATCGATATCTGCGGCCACCCTAGCGATAGACAGTTTGACGTCGCCTTTTCGCAATGTTCAACAGGTGGCGATTCGGCGCTGGCCGGGATAGGCCCCTATCCGTCCAACTCGTGCCGGCTGCCATTGCGCAGGATTTCGAGAAAGACATTGAGAGCCGGATTGTCGTTGTCCTCGCGCCAGCAGGCGGAATAACCGACGCGCGAGACCATTGTCCCCTCCCGTACCTCGCGGAACGCAACGCCGATTCCGGGAACAATCGCAGACTCGCATTGCAGGCTGACCCCGGCGCCTATGCCGACGAAGTTCAACACATCCTCGCGATTGACCTCCATGATGTCGATTTCGGGACGCCTGCCAGGCGACGCCAACTTGGCGGTCAGCATGTCGGCGAGATCGGGACCTGGATCGTGGCGGCTGAACAGGAACTTCGCACCGAGGAGATCGGTCCAGTAGAGGTGGTCTCTCTCGGTGAGCGGATGGTGCTCCGGCAATGCCGCCACTACACGGTCGGACCAGAGCGGCAGGAGCCGAAGATCATCATAGCCGCCCGCTTCGGTCGCCAAAACCGCGAGATCGAGGGCGCCATTGCGCACCACGCGCTCCAGATCGTCGAGACCTGCGACGACCGGAACGAGGCGGACGTCTGGGTAGTACCGGATCATGGACCTGAACGCGGCACGCAGGGCGCCGTTCGCCAGGGATTTGTAGTACCCGACCGATAGGGTACCGTAGTGGCCCTCAGCGCCCGACTTCACTCGTTCCTCCATCCTTTCGAACTCGCACAGGATGCGGTCGGCCGATTGTATGTAGTCCCAGCCGAGCGTCGAGGGGCGGGCGCCGGCCTGACGGCGCTCGAACAGCTTGACGCCATAGTGACTCTCGATGGCGGCTATTTGGTCGGAGATAACGGGCTGGCTTACCCCCGCAGCTTCGGCTGCGCTGCGAAAACTCCCGGTCCGGGCAACGAGGCTCATATAGTAAAGATGGCGGAGAGATATGATCATAGGCAGAGCCGTCGACCAAGGAGGGAATAGATCTCGCTACGACCGCTCATGGTGTTCGCCTCCTGAAGGTGTACGTATGTCATCGGCGATTTCTTGCTGGACTGTTTGCCCGCTCGCGAGCCTACGACCGAGTGCTTCCAGGAACTGATCGTAGCGGCTGGCAGCCTGAGCGCGGGCGGGCGGCTGAGCAGCATCGGGCGACGGCGGGGTAGCAGCGAGCCAAGAGCGCATGAACAGAGCGAAGGCTTCATTCGAGATGGAAACGTCACGCTCCAGGCGACCGATGCGGCGGTCGAGACGATCGAGCCGCTTTGCAAAAGCCGCTTCGCGCCGCTGCTCGGCGTCCGGAGAAAGGAAAGAGGCGACGGCTGCCTCGGCAACTAGAGAAAGGGAGTGCTTGCGGCGCGATGATAGGTCAGCGAGCGCGGCCATCAGATCGGGATCTAGATAGACGGTGAGCTTCTGCTTTTTCTCTGGACGTGACATGCTCAGAATCCCATTCCGTCATCGGGGTTCATATCGACTTGGCGCGCGGCCTGCCGCATGGTCTGGGTTAGGGCTCGGTTGCGGGCAGCGGTAGCATCTCGCTCTACCGTGGCTGCGTCCGGTTCGAACTCGTTGTGCGGGCGCTGTGGTACTGGAACGACTTCCTCGGGCGAGCGCGGTCCGGGGTCTTGACGGATGGTCGCTGCTGGATCGATTTCCTCTGTTTCGGCCTGCGTCTGGTCAACGATGCTTATACCGTCCGTCGCAGGAGCCAGGGATTGAGCCAACCAATCATGCGGTTTCTCTGCTCCGGTATCAGGCACCGAATTGGGCGCCGGCAGCACGCGGGCCATCAAGCGCTCGTCGGCGTAGTACTTCGCCTTGCGCGCGCGTATCGGCGGTGTGCCGGCCAACATAACGATTTCTTCGTCGGGAGGGAGTTGCATGATCTCCCCCGGCGTAAGCAGAGGCCGCGCGGTTTCCGAGCGGGATACCATCAGATGGCCCAACCAGGGTGCTAGGCGATGTCCGGCATAGTTCTTCATCGCCCGCATCTCTGTGGCCGTGCCTAGCGCGTCGGAAACCCTCTTGGCAGTGCGCTCATCGTTGGTCGCGAAGCTAACCCTAACGTGGCAATTGTCGAGAATGGCGTTGTTTGCACCATAGGCCTTTTCTATTTGATTGAGGCTCTGAGCAATCAGGAACGCCTTGATCGAATACCCCGCCATAAAGGCGAGCGCGCTTTCAAAAAAATCGAGCCGCCCCAGCGCCGGAAATTCATCCAACAGCAAGAGCAGCCGTTGACGTTCCGCTACCCCAGACAGGTCCTCGGTCAATCGCCGACCAATCTGGTTGAGAATGAGTCGGATTAGAGGCTTGGTGCGAGCGATATCCGAGGGAGGCACAACCAGATAGAGCGTGGCTGGCTGTTCGCCAGAAACCAGATCGGCTATGCGCCAGTCGTAGGTCGAAGTGACTTTTGCGACAATAGGATCGCGATAGAGCCCGAGAAAGCTCATGGCCGTGCTCAAGACCCCTGAGCGCTCGTTGTCGGATTTGTTGAGCAACTCTCGCGCAGCACTGGCGACGACCGGGTGCACTTTGCCCTTGCCAAGATGGGGTGTCGTCATCATGGCGGCTAAAGTGGATTCGATGGGCCGCCGTGGATCGGACAGAAAGGACGCCACCCCCGCCAATGTCTTGTCACGTTCCGCGTAGAGCACATGCAGGATGGCACCAACCAGCAACGAATGGCTTGTCTTTTCCCAGTGGTTTCTTTTCTCCATGCTGCCTTCGGGATCGACCAGAATATCCGCTATGTTTTGGACGTCGCGGACTTCCCATTCCCCGCGCCGCACTTCTAGCAATGGGTTGTATGCGGCCGAGATGGGATTGGTTGGATCGAACATCAGAACACGTCCGAACCCAGCGCGGAAACCCGCGGTCAGCGTCCAATTTTCCCCTTTGATATCGTGCACAATGGCAGAGCCGGGCCAGGTCAACAGGGTGGGGATCACAAGCCCCACCCCTTTTCCGCTCCGCGTCGGCGCAAAGCAGAGAATATGCTCCGGCCCGTCGTGCCGGAGGTAGTCGTGTCGGTACTGGCCCAGCACGACACCATCGGGGTTGAGTAGGCGCGCAGCCTTCACATCTTCGGGTTTTGCCCAGCGCGCGGAGCCGAAGGTTTCGGCATTCTCGGCCTCTCTGGCGCGCCAGACCGACATTAACACGGCTATACAGATTGCGACGATGCCGCCTGCTGCGGCGATCAACCCACCCTCGAAGAAGATGCCGGGCGCATAGGCATCAAAGAAATACCACCACCAGAGCAAGGCGGGCGGCATGTAGACCGGCAAACCCCAGATATCGAACCACGGCTCACCCAGTTGTGCCTGGAAACCCAGACGGAACGCCACCCATTGGGTACCGGCCCAAAGAAATATGAGCACAATGCCAAAAACGGCAATGAGCTGCCCCCAAAGGATCTTGGTGCCTGACACAGCTCGCTCCACATTCAATTGCAAGTCTGAACAGGACAACTGAGCCAGAGAGTATTTCAAGCCGAACTTGCGAGCGAGCGCAGGAGCAGAAAGCCGATCGCAAAAATACTTGCTGAATAGGGTTAGACCAAAATTGCGGGAGAACGCACATTTCTGCCAATCAATCGCCAAATGGCATTTGACGACATGACTGCGCCCACGCTCGACAAACGTGATGCCAAGCTGCAACCCGGGGCAATGCACGTCTCGCAAATTCATCGAAAGCGCGCTGTCGATATGAAGCTTCTGCGGCATGTGAGGCTCCAACACCCCGGCGATTGCAGGCGCCCAAAGCCTAATCATCTGCTTGCTGCGCATCGCCCTTGGGCCGCAAGTCTTTGAAACGAGCGCGGATCGCACCCGGTCAAAAAGAACTGGATCCACTCCGCTTCGCTGCCATACCAAGCGTTGCGGTCGACATCTCCTCGGACGCCTGGGACGGTTCCTGTCTGGGTGTACTGCCAGAACGTGAAAGGGCGGTCGCGGTAGCGTTCACGCGGTTCGGCTGCGACGGAACGAAGCCACATCGGGTTGTCGAGCTGCACGCCTTCAAGGATATCGCGATGAAAATTGATATCGGTGTAGATTATCGGTACCTTACCGGTGTGTGCCTCCATACCGGCCAACATGATGCGCACTTTTTCCAGAACCTCGTCGCGTGAAAGCGTCGGCCGACATTGAGAACCGTTGTTCCATTCAAGGTCGAGGACAGGGGGTAAGGCGTCGGGATCTGGCGGCACGTTCGCAGCAAACCACGCGACCTGCTCGTCCGCAGGCCTGCACCAGTACATAAAGTGATAGGCGGCGCGAGGTATTCCCGCTTCGCGCGAGAGCCGCCAATTTTGTTGAAACAGCGGATCCAGGTAGTCCCCGCCGTCCGTTGCCTTTATGAACGCAAAGCGAGTGCCCGCTCGCGCTACGGCTTGCCAGTCGATTTCACCTTGGTGTCGAGACACGTCTATCCCATGAATGGGCAGCGTATGCGCGCGCGCGACACCGGGATGAGGCCTGCTATCCCCTTTCATAGGATAGTAATTTGTCGCACAGCCCGAGACGAACGCCACCAGCGCGATAATCGAAACCAGAGCAATGCCCTGAGACAGCCGCTCTACCCAGCCGTCGCGCCACATTCTTCCATAGCTATGAGCAATGCTTTTATGGAGTCGCGCGAACGATACGCGCACAGAGGGCATGTCCAGCCACATAGTGATTTCCGCTTTTACTGAGACCAGGGCCGGAACACGGCCACACTTCAGGAAGAAGCAGAGTGACGGCGCGACCGCCCAGAACCCGCTTCTTCGCTTAAGCGGGAATTCGTGGTGGACGTTTCAGCTCATACTGGGCTTTGCCGAGGCCGACCGCATTCGCAGGATGTTGGCCGCGTTGACCGGTAAGGAGAAATGCCAGTTGCTGAGAGGCTGTTAAGCCATAGCCGTGCGAATGATCTTCAGAACTCGAATGGTGATGCCGCTCGTGCCAGCCGGCGGGATGATCATGGCTGGATTGTTCGTGGCGCCCGTCATGAGAGACGGAAGCGGTCTCCATCAAGATTTCCGTGGCGAGCGGAAACTGGCTGCTGTGGGAGAGCGCTTGTCCTCCCTGAGCGATGAAAAGGCTCAGCGCTACGGCAGCAACTGCAATGAAAGCAACGAGTACGCGCGCGGAACCAAACATGGTAACCAGGATAGCTTGGAAATCTTAACGGTTTTAAACAAACGGATATCCGGAGGTCACCCGATTGCGTGGCCGAGGGGGAGTGTTGAATGTCGAATGAGATTGGCCGGTAAAGGTCGTCACGGGTTCATATCTCCAGCAGCGTCTCGATGACCCTGCGGCCATCAGGACTATCCCAATTGGCCGAGCCTTGCAGAACGGCCAGTTCGCAACCTTCTTCATCAACCAGGACAGTAGCCGGGAGACCCAGGGTCACCCCGTCATTGCGCAGGCTTTCAAAGAGCCTGTAACTGGGATCGGCAAAGAGCTTCAGGTAATCCGCACCAATTTCATCGAGAAAAAGCCTAGCGGCGGCCGGACCGTCGCTCCCCATGTCGAGGCTAATAGCAACGACTTCGAAATCGTCGCCACCATAGGACGCCTCGAGGGCGTCGAGATATAGCATTTCCTCCCGGCATGGTGCGCACCATGTCGCCCAGAAATTGATCAACAGCTTCTTTCCGGCAAAGTTCTCCAGAGTGATAGGGTTACCGTCGGCATCCTGAAAGGCGATGTCGGAATAGTCACGCCATTGGGTGGAGGCCATGAGCGCAGCCAGTTCACCCCGGGCCACTTCATCGATTGACTGAGCCGCTTCTGCCCTCACGGGGCAACTGGACGCTGACGTGCCATTGCTGATCCAGACTGCTGCGGCTAGGCCCGTCACCGCCGCGACAAGTCCCGTCCCCAGGACCAGGGGTCGAGATGACCTACGCGTTTTGTTTTCTTCCGTTTTTTCTTGTTCCATTGCATCTTTACTCGCAAGTTATGAGCGCCCACACAATCTCAGGGCAGCCTCAACGATGAGCCGGGCATCCTCACCAACGCCGAGCACCAGACCGGAGACCCGATTGCGTTGCCACGGCCTTCCGACATAAAACAGGCCAGCCACGGGACTATGGCCCTTATCGTGTTTCACGTTCCCCGAGGTATCCTTCGCCTCTTCGATCGCCAGCCAGCCGAATTCATCCCGATAGCCCATGCACCAAATTACGGCTCCCACGTCAGCCGAGGAGCCGTCCGCAAAGATGGCACGATTTCCGTGCACCCTGATCAGCCGGGCCTTTCGGGCCACGCCCCTGTCCAGGAGGTGTCGGTCGCTTCGGCTGCGGTTGGGAAAAGGATCGGCTTCCCGCATCTTACGCCCCAACAGCGATTCAGCAGGTGCTCTCAGCAACCCGGTTACTGCCAGCCAAGTCCAGATGCTCACCCCCAAGATCCGTTCAGGCAACAACCGACGGCGGCGACCGCCAGAGAGCAGGACGGTGTGAAGGAGACTCCGTTCAGCCGCAATGTCGCGGCCAGAGGCGCCGTCACCGATGACAAGAACCGGGCCTTGCGCAATGCTCCCAAGATTTCGATACGTTTCAGGCGTGAGTTGAACGACGCTGCGCTCCAATCGGCTCGATAGGGCCGGCACCACCGGGACCTGGAACCCGCCTGTCGCAACAACAACCGCGCGAACCGAAATGAGCTCTGGTCCGGGCCCGGTGGCAAGGAACCGGCCACCATCAAACCGCTCTAGCCTTGTTATGGGAAAACCGTATCGGATCGGCAGGTGATAGGCTTTGGCATAAGCATCCAGATACGCCGCGAACTCATCGCGTGTTGGATAACCGCCAGCCTCCCCTTTAAGTGACAATCCTGGCAGCTCGTCAAGCCGACGCGGGGTGAACAGGGTGAGCGACTTGTACCGGCGCAGCCAGCTCGCGCCCGCGCGTCCCTCGCGCTCGGCGATGACGAACTTTACCCCGTTCCGCGTCAGGTGATATCCAGCAGCCAACCCAGCCTGACCCGCGCCGATCACCAATACGTCGGTATCGAGGACACTGGCGCGCTGATCAAGCATCACGCGGCCCTAGCGGAAGCAAGGATCAGGCAGCCCTTGGGGGCTCTTGCTTCTCGCAAAGCGGACACCACGACAAGATCGCCGTGCCAATCCGCTACAAAACGGCCGGCAGCGTCGTTGATGCAAACGACGCCAAACGTGAGCGGCACCATATGATCAATGCCTGCCAAAGCGATACTCACGAGATTGACTTGTGACATCATTTTGCAGTTTTCGGCCGCGTTGATCCGAGAGAGCGGAGCAATGGCCCTCCAAACAATATCAAGACGCCTGCCGTGATCCAGATATCGGCCAGATTGTTGACAAAAAATGGAGAGGCGCGTGGCCCCCACGCAAGGAAATCCGTTACAGCGCCATGGACGCCCCGATCCGCCAAGTTGGAAACCGCACCGGCGATGATGCAGCCCAAGGCAAGCGCGTCGAGCGAAGACGATGTGCGGAAAAACCAGACCGTCAAAGCCAGGACAAGCACGGTCGTCACGAGTAGCACCAAGACCGGCGAACCGGAAAAAAAGCCGAACGACACACCCGAATTGAACGCAAGCTTCAGTGAGAGGCCGGGCACCAGGAAGATTGCCGGATCCGAAGCTTCCAACGCGCCCAGCGCCCAGATTTTCGCTGCGAGATCCAGTCCAACAAGGCCAGGCACGAGGTATAATGCGACGGGGAACTTCATTAGGCCTCGCGTCCGATTCCCCGCCATACGAGCAGGCGCATGGCGTTTGCGGTGACAAGGACCGTGGCGCCGGTGTCAGCCAAGATCGCTGGCCAAAGGCCGGTGATGCCGAGCACTGTTGTCACCAGGAACACCGCCTTGAGTCCCAACGCGATCGTGATGTTCTGGAAAATGTTGCTCATGGTCGCGCGCGACAGCCCGATCATGTTGGCCACGTCCGTCACGCGGCCGTGCAGGATAGCGGCATCGGCCGTCTCTAGCGCCACATCGGTACCCCCGCCCATGGCGATGCCGATATCGGCTGCGGCCAGCGCGGGTGCATCGTTGATGCCGTCTCCCACCTTGGCGACGACGCGACCAGTGCCGCGCAGCTCGCCCACGATCCTCTGCTTGTCCTGCGGTAGCAGCTCAGCCCGCGCCTCCATGCCGAGCGAGGCGGCGATGGCGCTTGCAGTTCGCGTGTTGTCGCCGGTCAACATGAGAGCGTCCGCCCCAAGCTCCTTGAGCCGTCCTATACCCGCCCGAGCATCTTCGCGCGGCTCGTCGCGCATGGCGATCAGCCCGGCGATTTCTCCGCCGGCGAGAAGAACCGAGACGGTCTTGCCCGCGTCATTGAGCGCCGCGATCTTGCCGTCGAGCTCTGCACCCAGCTCGGTGCGCTCTCGTGCCGCCCGCGGCGAGCCCAAGAACAGCTCAACGCCATCCAGCGACCCAACCACACCCTTGCCGCCGACCGCGCCGGCATCGTCGGCAGGCCGGATGGGGACAACCTCCACATCGGCCCGCGCGAGGATGGCCACGGCCAGCGGATGGCTCGATCCCGCCTCGAGCGCAGCTGCAAGCCGCAACACTTCCCGTTCATCCCGGCCGATGCCGACGATGTCGGTCACCTGCGGTTTGCCCTCGGTCAGGGTGCCGGTCTTGTCGAAGGCAACAAGGTCAATCTTTCTCAGGCTTTCGAGGACGGCGCCGCCCTTCATCAGCAGGCCGCGCCGCGCCCCCGCCGAAAGTCCGGCGGCGATCGCAGCGGGCGTCGAGATGACGAGAGCGCACGGACAACCGATGAGAAGAACCGCTAATCCACGATAAACCCATGTGCCCCAATCCTCGCCCGCAACCAGTGGCGGCAGGATGGCGACGAGGAGTGCGAACACCATCACGCCCGGGGTGTAGTATTTGGAGAACCGGTCAATGAAGCGCTCGGTGGGCGCTTTTGATTCCTGAGCTTCCTCGACCAACGCGATCACTCGCGCGATGGTGTTGTCAGCGCTGGTCGCGGTGACGCGGATGCGCAACACACCCTCGCCGTTGACCGTGCCGGCATAGACCATGTCGCCAGCCTCCTTACGCTTTGGCACGGATTCTCCCGTAACCGGCGCCTCGTTGACGGCGCTATCCCCGGAGATCACCTCCCCGTCGGCGGAAATGCGATCGCCGGGCCGCACCAGAATGACCGCTCCAACGGACAAGCTGTCGGAAGGCACGGTACGGGTCTCGCCATCCACTTCGAGCAGTGCGGTTTTGGGCATGAGATCGGCCAGCGCCGTGATACTGGCGCGGGCGCGGCTGGCAGCGATGCCCTCGAGCAGTTCTCCAACAAGGAAAAGCAGGACGACCACGGCCGCTTCTTCGGTGGCTCCGATAATGACCGCGCCGATGGCCGCGACCGTCATCAAGGTCTCTATGGAGAACGGGCTGCCATTGATCGCACCCATGTAGGCGCGGCGCGCGATGGGTATGAGCCCTACGAACATCGCGATGATGAAGCCCCAGGGCTGGGTCTGCGGAAGCATCTGACCGGCTAGGAATGCGGCACCAAGGGCGAGGCCGCATATGATGGTCAATTGAGCCTTGGAGGTTTTCCACCAGGGACCGTCCAACGCGCCGTGGTCATGGCCATGCGCGCCGGTTGAAGCCTTCGCGTTTTTCTGCACTGCGCCGGTTCGATCTTCTTGACCATGACCGTGGTCGTCGTGGTCGTGACTATGGTCATGGTCATGATGGTGGCCGTCGTGGCTGCAATGCTCATGGTCGTTCGCCGGAACACCGGATCCTCGGCTCTCCAGGCCTGCATCCGCCACCCTATTCGCTTTGTAGCCCAGGCTTTCGACTTTGGAACGTATCGCGTCAAGGTCGGCGCTGCCATTGTCCGTGGTCGTCATGGTTCCGGCCATGACGGAGACCTTTACATCCTCGATGCCAGGCATGCGGCGAACCGCCGTATCGATCTTGGCTGCGCAACTGGCGCAATCCATTCCAGCGACGCGATAGCGGGTTTGGCGGTGTTCGCGAGTCATTTCGGTAGGCTCCTGGTCATCATCTGACGACCAGCTTGCATCCTCTAGCCACTATAGGAGCAAGCGAATTTTTCACCCTCTTTGCTGGCGCTTCGAATCGGCTGGGCGTCAGCCCCGTGCAAGACTCCGGATATCCGGCAAACTCGATTCAGTGGTGTCCGGGGTCGAGTTTTCCGGGCGGGTCCACCTGGACGGTGACATGGTCGATCGCATGTCGCTCCTTGAGCCAGCCCGAGACGATCTGGGGCAGGCTGAGCGGATCCGTTCCCTCTGCCGGGCTGACGTGGACTGTGGCAACGCTGGATTCGTCGGTCAGTGTCCAGGCGTGAAAATGTCCCGCCTCCGCCACCCCGGGGAGGCTCGCAAGACCGCGCTCCGCTTCAACCGCATCCACGCCCCGGGGGACGGCCTGCAACAGAACACGGATCGAGTCCGAGATAAGGCTCCACGCGGAGCGGACCACGAGCATCGCCACCAGCACCGAGAGGATGGGGTCCAAGATGGTCCAACCCGTCAGCATGATCCCGATCGCGGCGGCGATGGCGCCAACCGAGCCGAGAAGGTCGCCGATGACATGCAGGAAAGCGCCCCTGAGATTGCCATCTCCCCTGTTCCCCGACCAGAGAATCAGAGCTCCAGCCACATTCACGCCAAGGCCAATCACGGCGACGATCAGCATCGGCCCCGCCAGAATCTCAACAGGAGCATTGATACGCTGCACCGCTTCCCAGGCTATCCATGCGACGAGCAAGAGCAGCGTCGCTCCGTTGGCAAGTGCCGCGAGCACCCTCACGCGGTGAAACCCGTAGGTCCGCGTGGCGTCCGCTGCGCGCCGCGCGATGCGGTAGGCGATCAGGGCCAGGAGCAGTGCGGCCGAATCCGAGACCATGTGGCCGGCATCGGCGATCAACGCCAGTGAACCGGAGAACCAACCGCCGACAGCCTGCACGATCGCATAGCTGGCGGTGAAAATGAGGACAAGACGGATGCGCCGCTCGTTCGAGGCGGTCATCACCTGTGCATGATCGTGACCATCTTCATCACGAGGATTCTTGCTGGGGGACGTATTCAACATATCTGATTCTCTACTCATGTCTGGTTCTCCGGGAAGGTGCGCTTTGGTGAATTCTCCACGCGAGCGACCATTGGTGACGCCAGGACGGATATTTTGGGATTACGCGGGCGGCGACGTCTCGTCAGTCACAAAGCACAATCTGCATTCTCTAGTTACTAAAGGAACAAGGGAAATCATCGCGAGCACCATTGACCGGCTTCCAGCATAATTCTCACTACGAATTGAGTGGCTGTGTGACAGCCTTATTCTTACAAACGAAAGTTATGCGCATACCCATATCCAAATTCGTCAGGCTCGCTGCGCGCGGGTGTGTGGCCACAATGAGCTTATCAACGGCCAGCCCTGTGCTCTCTTTGGAAATACGAGACCGGCCTCGCGCCGTTGTCGAGCTCTTTACAAGTCAGGGTTGTCCCCCTTGCCCGAGCGCCGACCGAAATTTGTCTCGAATAAGCGCCGATGTCATCGCTCTTTCCTATCACGTGAACTATTGGGACTACACGGGCTGGACTGACACGTTCGCTTCAACAGACAATAACGAATTACAAAGAGCATACGCCAAGGCGGCAGGTACGCGAAGAATCTATACGCCACAGATGATTATCAATGGCGAGCGCGGCATAGCCGGCTCGGACTTCGAAGATATATTGAGTAGCCTGGACGGTGCCGACCTAGAGCTTCCTTTGGACATTGAGGCCGAATCCACTGACGTCGTTATCGTCAGGGTCGGCGCTCGTTCAGACCCCGGCGAAGGGGTCATCTGGCTAGTAACCTTCCGGGCCAGCGCCCAGGTCGATATCGAAAGTGGCGACAACATCGGTCAACGCCTGTCTTATTCTCAAATCGTCACATCCCGACGGCCTATCGGAATGTGGGATTCGACGGGCGGGGCGGAAATACGCATTCCGGTGCCCGAGACGCTCGGCGCCGACAACGACGGTTTCGCACTCATCGTGCAGGAAAAGGATAACGGCATGCCGGGCCGCATCCTGGGTGCTGCCGCAATCACTCGCTAAGAGTGTTGAGCGCCAACTCGACATATCCGCACCACTCCAAAATTTTCGCTAAAGGAATTCCACATGAAAGACAAGATCACCGTCCGTATACCTCCCGAATTGGCTGAAGCGTTCAAAATCTTCATCGAAAAGCCTCCCGTATCCATACAGACTCGGCAAGACGGATTACGCTACATTCTCCATGATTGGTTGCACGTTCACGGATATCTTGATCTACCTTCAGAAACAAAAAATGGGGCCGGGCGTATAGTTGCAAACTCTCATTGAGGTTAGTGTTCCCGTTCCCTTTTCCCCGCCACGATCGGCAGTTAGAACTCCAGAAGTTAGAGGAGAGGCAGATGCAGGACGGAATTCCCATTGGGCGTGCCGCCAAGGTCAGCGGCATCAAGGTGCCAACCATCCGCTATTACGAACAGATTGGGTTGTTGCCCGCTGTTGGGCGCAGCCAGAGCAATCGGCGTCGATACGACTCCGCCGATATCGACAGGATGAAATTCATCCGGCATTCGCGAGAATTGGGGTTCGATATTGAAGCGATTCGGGCGTTATTGCAGCTTCAGGATGATCCTGCGCGCCCCTGCGCCGATGCGGATATGATCGCACGTGAACGGTTAGCAGAGGTACGAAACAAAATTAAAAATCTTACGCTGCTCGAGGCGGAATTGTTGCGCATGGTCGAAGAAGGATCACATGGTCGCATCGCCACTTGCCGTGTAATCGAAACGCTCGCGGATCACGCTCAATGCAGTTATCATGGCACTGACGGTTGAAGAAACTGGATGATTGAATCTTGCGCTGGCCCATTCGCTTCATCTCGGCCAGGCAGACATGCCAGATATGCAATGTCGTGTTTTGATACCAATAATTTATAAGGGTGATGCCTTGATCATGCCATGATCGACGTTGCATCAATGCTTTATGGTTAGTCGTATTGCTTTGCTGGTTCTAGGGTTTGGGACAGTCATGTTAATTGTAGCATGGTTCGTCGTAGCTCACGGTGATGAGACCGGGAGCGTTGTGAACCCGGTATCGGCGAGCGCTGAGATTGTAAACACGCCTCTCTCTTCGTCATCCGTTAAAGCCCTCGAACCTCGTCAGGCGGATCAGACCCCGAGCGTTTCTGCCAATTGTCCGCATTGTGGAATCCGGACCGCAACCTCTTTCACTTCCAGCAGACCGCAGCCACGACAAATTTGGCCCCTCATTCATCCGCCGAAGTCCAACTATTTTTGGTTACGTACGCTCGACGACCCCCCTCCGCGCATCTGATCCAATAGGCGTTGGCAAAGGCCTTTTGAGCCTGGCTCCGCCTATCGCAGACCTGGCACTGCATTCTTTCTCGTTGATCATCGCTGCGACTCCGGTCGAGGCGATGCACTACCTGAAACCCAAGAGCGGATCACGATGGCCACTTCTATCTCTCTCTCACGCCGCCATTTTCTGGCGGGTGCATCCAGCCTCATGGCATTGTCCTTAGCTGGTTGTTCGACCTCCAAAAACGATACACTGCAACCGCAGGCGACTCTTCCTCCGCCGATATTGCCTGAAGTGGTCGCAATGTATGCGTCGCTTCCCGAGGAAAAATTTCCAGTTCCTCCAGTCGATCTGCGGTATCTGGACCAGCGCTTTTACCGTCGGCGTGTCGGTTATCCGACCCCGGAGGAACCGGGAACAATCGTCGTAGACACCGCGACATACTACCTCTATCACGTTGAAGATGGTGGCACTGCCATGCGATACGGTGCCGGATTGGGGCGGGCGGGGTTCGCATGGTCGGGGCGTGGGCGCATCGCCTATTCGCGGGAGTGGCCGGTCTGGACGCCTCCCCAGGAAATGATTGAGCGGCAGCCTGAGCTCGAAAAATGGAGCAACGGCCAGCCCCCGGGACTGGACAATCCGTTGGGCGCACGCGCCCTCTATATTCATCAGGGCAACCGCGACACGCTTTACCGCATTCATGGCACTGGCGAAGCCTGGACCATCGGCCGGGCTGTCTCGTCCGGATGCGTTCGGCTATTGCATCACGACGTCATTCATCTCGCCGACAGGGTGAAATGGGGCTCGCCGATCGTCGTTTCCTGAAACGCAGAGTCTTGTGATGACCGGCATCCACGCAAAGCCGGGACAGATTACAACGTCGGTCACATCCCGGCAGCCACTATTTTCCAGGTAGCTCGGCAGTGAGCCGGGGACAGAAAGAAGCCAACCGTTGAAGAATCCGACGGCTCGAGCATCGAAGATTCCAGCAATGAGGCAAGCCCATTTTTTACGCCTGGGTTTCGTCGATGAACCACCACTTTCAATCGACCGATTGAAAGCACGGTTCGATACGCTTGGCGACATGAATACCAAAGCGGTTATCTCGATAGCGATCGCCGGATTTTCCTGCTTTTTGCTCATGAATGCCGCGGTCTTTGTTGCCTTCGATGGTCGAGATTCTTTCTCAACCCCTTTTGAAGCCCTAAGGCCCGCAGCAAAGGTGCCGTCACAGTCCTCTATTGAGGGAAAAACCAATCGCGTCAGACCGTCTGTGTCTACCGATCGCGATCTGATTACCTTCCAACGGGCCGTACAGGAACAGCGTGGGACGCAAACCCAACTGCGCAATCAAACGTTCGTTTGGTTCAGCTCTGCACTTGCGGCCTCGACGACTATCGTTTCCTCGGACGTCCCTGAAATAAACGTATTGCTTAGCCGAAAGGCTGCCCCTGTCCAGGAAGAGCACAGTATAGCATCCGAGCTTTACGGTGAACCGGTGCAATCTGAAGTTGCTTTGTCTATGGTACCGCTTGATTTCTCTGCTCCTCCATCCCTCGGTCTTACCGATCGGGATGCCGCCGCTTTTGCTATTTCCGGCTCTGCCTTGCCCGTGCTGAAGTCGTTCTCCGACATTTCCAGCTATGCACCGTCCAACGGCGTTCTGGCCGTTCCGCCAAATGATCCGGGACGGATCGTTTCCTCCGAACCCGAGAACATAACCGTGGTTCCTAAATCGGCTCAGCCCGCTGGATGGTCAGAACGGTTACTCAAGCTCGACGAAGACCGCCCACTCTCAACGTTGCTTGAGGAGAACGGATTTGCAGCAACCGACATTGCATCAATTACGAGATGGGCGAAGACAGTCTACGGACTGGACACGCTACCGGCACTTTCCCGTTTGCGCATCCTCTATTATTCCGGCGCACAGCAGAGCGTGGTGGCAATCCCAATGCGCGTCAGCATCTATCGCCATGAGGCGGCAACAAATCGGGACACACATACTTTTACAAGTGCACGCACGGACGATGGACGTTTCGTGCTCGCCAGCGAGCCCCCCGAAATCGCGATGCCGGAAGAGAACGTCGAACAGGTGGTCACAGCGCAACTGCCGTCACTCTATCAATCCATCTGGGAACTGGGTCGCAGAAACGGGCTCGATGATCCTATTGTGGAAAGCGTGATCCTGGCTCTTGAAGATCAAACAGACCTCACCGAGCGCATTACCCCCGGTAGTGCGATCGAAATCCTGGCCGCATTGGATGACGATGGTAAGAACCAATTGCTATACCTTGCCCTATCGGACGGCCCGCGCCGCAGCGAACTGTTTCAGTTCGTGGACCAGGATGGGACGATGGCCTATCTGGACCGAAACGGGCAATCTTGGGGGCCCATGTTCTTGCGAAGACCACTCGAAGGTGGTGGCCGGTTGACCTCTCCCATGGGAATGCGCACGCACCCGATAACCGGGGAGCTTTTGGGGCATGAGGGCGTGGACCTTGCCGCGCCCGCTGGCACGCCCATCTATGCGTCCGCAGATGGGCAGGTCACCATGGCACAATGGAATGGTGGCTACGGCCGGCACGTCCAACTCACGCATGAAAACGGTTACGTTACGTCATATTCTCATATGAGCCGTATCGCCGATGATATCGAGCCCGGCGTGGTTGTCCGGCAAGGCGATGTGATCGGATATGTCGGGACGACGGGCCAATCGACCGGCAACCACCTGCACTTCGAACTGAGCGTTAACGGGCGGCTTCTCAATGCGCTGGAAGCACAGCTCCCCACGAACCGATCGCTGACGCCAGCCGAAATGGGCGCATTCACGCTCATTGTTGAGAACATCGACAACCTGGTGGCCACGGGCTCGGCCAACGGCGTTGGTTCAGCGAGTGAAGGTTAATTCAAAGCGCCGGAAGCGGCACCCCGGGACGCCGAGATTTCTCTTGGAATGTGAGAGAGCGACAATGCAAAAACGCCGCTGACGGCGACCAGCAAAATGATAAGTACGACGATATTGCGATTGCGCTGGGAAGCCATCTTGAGCACCCGGTCAGACAAGAATGGAAAGAATCACGCCCACATTCCTAGGAGACGCATCAACGCAACTGTTTTAGGCTGCGATCGCAGAAAAGGAAACTGCGACACAGTCGCTATGCGCCCGAAGCTGGTCAAGTACGGAAGAAAGACGTTGCGTTGCCTTCGCAATCTTTTCAAATCAGGTCTGAAGAATGTCGGTCAATATTCGGCACGGACTGGGATAATACCGCTGTGGCTATCAAAAATGTCGGCCACTGCCGACCAAAATTGATAGAGGATAGACGCATCCCGAGCCCCGGAGGCAACCAGTGACCGGGGATGCGTTTCAGGCGCGACCTTTACGGTTGCGGCGTTGTCGCGCCGACGAATACCCGGAACAGCTCGGCCTGATCAAGATAGGCGCCATAGCGCGGGTCTTCCTGGTCCGCTTGGATACCGAGTAGATTCGAGCCCGGTCCCTTGGCGAATACCGGGATGAGACGGTTGGAGTGCCCGCCAGTCTGGAACAGCGCATCGGGCAGAGCACCAACGCCGTTCGAGGTCGGATCGGAGATGGCCACGGTGTCGGAGTCACCTCCCAGCAAAAGGTGGTCGTGGTCGGCGGAAGTTGGTCGAGAGATATGTATTAAACCCGGCGCCATCGGCGACGAGGTAGATGACATTTTGGGCCTGTTGAGCCTGGGCCTGTGTGACCGTCCCATAGCCGAGAGAAAGCGCTGCCGCGCCGAGCAATACCTTCTTGAGCAGCACCGTGAATTCCTCAGTGCTGCATTACGGAGCGTTAAACGGTTAAATGACCCGCCAGTATCCATGGGAAGCCATCTTTGCAGCACGTAGTAAGCCCTGGTTGCATATCGGTGACATCCTGACGGCAGTTGGATGAACATGAAGAAAACGCTTGTGGCAGATTGCCTTGGGTTACACGACTGTGACAGTCCATCGCCTTCCTGCACAGGCATCTAAATTCATCCTGTCCGGTTTCCGTTCACCTGCTTCCGAACTCCACGAGAATGGAGGTCTTTGCAAGAATCCAGCCCTGCCGACATCGCGGACGACCTATCAAAATGATGGCGGTGCACACTGAAGAGGACGGCTCTTCCACTCCAGGACGTTAAGAACCGAACTGGCCACGCCGGCATACCCCGAAGGAGAACGCCCTCTTCAGCGCGTCGATCAATTGCCCAGCGCTTCGTGAACCTGTTCATCGAACCGATCGAAGTCGTATTCGGTCAACGGTTGGCCGTTGATGTAAAATGTGGGGGTTTGCTGGATCTCGAGCTGCTCCACATCAGCCTTATCTTGATTGATCAGGGCTACAATCGCCGGCGAGCGCATTTCGGAGCGAGCCCGCTCCAGGTCGAGCCCCGCTCCCTCGGCGGCCGACCAGGCAAGTGCCATGTTGGGGTTTCCATGGGCGGCCCACATAGGCTGGCTTGCAAAGACCGCTTCCATTACGGGAATATAGAGATCCTGTACGCGAGCCGCTTCCAGAATCGCAACGGCCTCCTCGGAGCCGTCGTGGAAGGGCGCGTAGCGTACGACAAGCCTTACGTCCTCGGGATTTTCGTCGAGAATCTGTTTCACCACCGGATAGAACGCGCGACAGGCTTCACAGGCGGGGTCGAGAAATTCGACGATCGTCACCCGCGCGTCGTCCGGGCCAATTGACGGAGAAGTCGGCCGCACCAATATGTCGGTGTTCTCATTGGCCAACATAACGGCCTGCCTCGCCATGTTGACGTTATAAAGATAGGTTCCACCCGCCATTGCCGCCACCGCGACGACTGACGTTCCAATGACCAATGCGCGTCTGTTCATGAGTTCTCCTTATGCAGTGCGGCTCTGATGGTGAGCGCTGCAATCGCTGTGAATGTCAGTAGGGAAAGAAGAGGAAGTGGAATACCTGATATCGTCATCTCCGCATCAGCACACGAAACGCCTTGAGTGCACGGCGCTATCGCTTCGGAAATCACGCCGTAAAACAGCATGACATGCCATCCTGCAATAAGGCCGCCAGGCACGGCCAATACCAAGCCGTATTTCGCGGCTCGCGTCTCGACCGCAATGCAGGCCAGCCCCAGAACGAACGTCAGGGGGAACATGAAGATGCGTTGATACCAGCAGAGGACACAGGGTGTCTGCCCCATAACCTCACCGATGAATATCGCGCCTAGCGTTGCGGCCAGCGCAAGCAACCAGGCAACGAACAGCCATATCCAGGTGTCCTGCCGGTGGCTCCCTTGCGTGTTGTCTTTGGTTTCATTCATTTGCGGCCGCTCCAATCTTGTCTGGCCGGCGATCGTAAGACAAAGGCGCTTGGCCGATCAGCCGACGCTCGTGTCGTGAGGGCCTAGACTGCTGAACATCACCCTTCATCGGCAAGGCGCCTGACCTTGGTAAAGGCGATCTCCCGGTCTTCTTCGTAGGCGATCGTCCCGAAAAAACGGCCATCCCTGTCCAGCATGAACACTGATGCGGTATGATCCACATTGTATCCGCCCCCATCGATCGGCACTTTCCGAGTATAGACGCCCCAGGCGGCGGTCATTTCAGCCATCTCGTCGGCGTCACCGGTCAGTCCGGTGATATCGTCGGAAAACCAACTCACATATTCCGCCATGACGTCGACCGTATCGCGTTCGGGATCGGTGGTTACGAAGAATACCTGAATTTTATCAGCATCCTCACCCAGCCTAGAGAGCCAGTATTGCATATCGCTCAGGGTGGTGGGGCAAACGTCCGGGCAATGGGTGAAGCCAAAAAAGACCAGTGATGATTTTCCAAGGAATATGGAATCATCGATGACTTGGCCTCTATGCGTCACCAATTGATAATCACCCGCGCCATACTGCCCATCCCCGCTATCGGCCAATCGTTGGGCAACGGAAGGACGCGCTGGCGCGGACAGGGAACTGTACCAGATCCAGCCTCCGACCGCCGTTGCCAAAAGCACCATTCCCCAAAGGACACGACGAATGGATCTCAGGATGTTGCTTGCCATCTTTTATTGTCTCGACCGATTGGACTTGTTTAACCTGCTTTGCAAACGGTCATGATCCACCGGCCCCTCGCTGGAAAGCGGGTTGGCGCCGCCTGGCGCAGACCGTGCTCCAATGCCGGCAATCGGCACGTCGAGCTCTACCGGTCCTGCATGCTCGAATTCAAGGGTAAGCGAGAACGTGTCTCCCTCGACCAATGGTTGTTGCAGTCCGATGAGCATGACATGCAGGGCACCCGGCGAGAACGTCTGCATCTCGCCCGGAGCTATTTCTACACCATCAACGAGTTGACGCATTTGCATTACGTCACCTTCCTTCATCATGGAGTGAAACTGTACGTCTTGCGCCATTGGCGTCGTGCCGGCAATCAATCGGTCGGGCTGTTCACCCAAATTGACGAGTGAAAAATAGACTGCACCCGTAGGTGCATTGGGCGGGGTAGCCCGAGCGAATATATCCGAAATTTCGAGCATATCGCTGGCTGTCGCCAGGTCGGGAGAAGATGAGGTCTCCTGAGCGCCAGCCGGCACAGACAGCAGGCTGGCACATACGACCAAGACTACGCCTTTCAGGTTCGGTTTCATTGCGTTTCCGATCTCGAGTTGGTTACGGCTAATTCACCGCATGGGCGTTGGGTTTGCAGGCATTCCTTCGCCTTGCGTTCCAGCGCCGGTCAGATGGGGAAGCATGCCACGGTCGAGCAACATTCGGGACGAAGGCGCTCCCGGCATCCTGGACCAAGCGAGCTGCCAAATCCGTGGCCTTGTCCAACCGGATATTTGCGGTGTTCTGATAAACTGCGAGGTCAGACGTGCGCGGGCGGGGCTCGTGTCTCGGGCAATAGATCGTTAGGCTGGGTGACGAGGTTGGACAGCCTTAGCGGCCTGTAGTCCACGTCATCGACAGCGAAGGCCGGTAACACCTCACAGGGCGGCAGTGGTAAATCGGCCGGTGCAACTTGGCAGGCGTGGCATGACGGATGGTTCGAAGTCGCACTGTCATGGCCCTGGCTGCAAAGTGATAGATCCGTAACCGACACGGCAGGTCCATCAACCAAAAGCTTCGGAAAAGCGGCTGTTTGATGGGAGAACGACAGAAAAACCAACGCCAGCACCACCAGCGCTTTCATGACTTCTCCAACGATTGCGCGCGTAAGGCCCATTTCCGCCAGCCCCGAAATCTGTCTCTTTGTCTTCTACACACTCATACTCGGTAGCCAATGCGTCGGTTTGCCGCCGACGCCGAGAACGCCGCCTTTCCCATGAAAGCCTCCTTGACCCTATACAATTTCCAAGGAGCGTCACAAGACTTTAGCGGTAACGACATGGTTGGTCGGGTGGCGGTTTTCGCGATCGCCTCCGCATCGCAATCGTCATTCTTGTGAACCTTCACGTAAGGCCGGACAAACAGCGGCGACGTCAATCGGGGCTCATGTCCATGTTGGAGGCAGAAGCGTCCGATGTGATGTGCACCTCCGCAGGCCTCCATCGCGACAATACAGCCCGGTAGCTCCGCCAGGAAATCCAGCAGCCTGAACCGTTGAACGCGTTTGCGGAAAATGACAGCGCCGCTGCGATCCAGCCCCGCAAGGCTGCAAACCGTCTTGCCCAGATCAATCCCAAGAACCGCGATATCCGTCAGAATGCTCCTTCTTCTCCACCAATGCGCGCACATTAGCTGCGTCTCGGTGGGAAGGCAGTTCATCCCACTAGCTCAGGGACGGTTACCATTAAAAGTATGAAAGTTCGGGTTTATCCCCCAATGGCAAAGTCCCACAGTAGCTTTATATTGAGCGCAGCGATGATGATTGCTATGAGGGCAGAAATTATAATTAGCCAAAAGGGCGCTACCATTTCACCCATTTTTGTGCGATCCGCGGTGAACATTACGAGAGGCACCACGGCGAAAGACAATTGCAGACTTAGAACCACCTGGCTGAGGATCAACAATTGAGCGGTACCACTTTCGCCGTACCAAATAGTTACAAGAGCGGCGGGAAGAATCGCGATTAGTCTGGTAATGAGCCTGCGCAACCAAGGCGCAATTCTGACGCGCAGAAAGCCTTCCATGACGATCTGACCGGATAATGTCGCGGTCACTGTGGAATTAATGCCAGAGCATAGCAACGCCACGGCAAATAGTGTCGGCGCGATGGCCGCGCCCAGCATAGGAGCAAGCAGCGCGTGGGCTTCACCGATCTCGGCGATTTCGGTACGTCCCGCCGTATGAAATGTGGCAGCAGCCAAAATCAGGATTGCGGCATTGACCAACAGGGCAAACATCAGAGCCACCGTTGAGTCGATTGTAGCAAACTTTAGGGCCTCGCGCTTTTCAGATAGGCTTTCACCATAGGCTCTAGTCTGTACGATAGCCGAGTGCAGGTAGAGATTGTGCGGCATGACAGTGGCACCGAGAATACCGAGCGCCAGATAAAGCATCTCCGGATTCGTCACGATCTCGGTTGTCGGCGCAAAGCCGCGGATCACTTCCCCCCAATTGGGGTCAGCCAATCCAATCTGAATCATGAAACATGCCGCGATCACCGCGAGCAGTGCGATGACGAAGGCCTCGACCCACCGGAAGCCCAGTTTCTGCAAATAAAGAATGAGGAAGACATCGATCGCGGTAACCACCACGCCAAGCTCAAGCGGGATACCGAACAGAAGGTTGAGTCCGATTGCCGTACCGATGACTTCCGCAATATCGGTGGCGATGATGGCAATTTCTGCCATCATCCACAATACGAAGCCCACTGGACGCGGGAAGGCATCACGACAGGCTCGGGCCAAATCGCGCCCCGAACCGATTGCCAGCCGAGCGCAGAGCGATTGCAGAATGATTGCCATTATGTTGGAAACCAGCGCAACCACCAGAAGCGTGTAGCCAAAGCGCGAGCCGCCCGCCAGTGAAGTGGCCCAATTGCCAGGATCCATGTATCCGACAGCTACAAGGTAGCCTGGCCCAAAAAACGCTGCAGCGCGCCGCCATGTCGAAGATTTATGCGACACTGGCACGCTTCGGTAAACATCCACGAGTGAGGGATCGCCACCTTCGGTCCGCCAAGCTTTCGTTAAGGGAGGGGGCAATTTATCCAAAGCGCACACTTTTTGCAACTGCTAGTCATTCGCATCTAAGCGTAACATGGTTGAATCGGATGAAGCAAACGGTCTGTTGTGAGGATACTCACACAGGCGGGACAGCCGTCAGCAAAACGTCGATTGAAAACCAAGCCTTTTGCATGCGGTCAAGCTCGAATGCCTAGACAGGGCGGCGTATCGCCGCGCTTAAGTGCGGCGGACGCTGGGCTGATTGTCCTGCCGAGTATGGCCCCTCGACAACAGTCTACAATCGCTGGAACCGCTGGAGTCGCCGCGGCGTATGGACACGCATTCTCGCGGCTCTGACCGAACAGGGCTGGATTGCGGAAACCGCCCAGATCGACAGCAGCTATATCAAAGCCCATCGCTGTGCAGGCGGGGGAAAAGGGGGGGCGCGAGCCAATGCCATTGGCATCTCGCGTGGTGGCCGGACCACCAAGATCCATGCGCTCGTCGACGTTATCGGCAGACCGATCCGCCTCATCCTGACGCCCGGCAATGCCTCGGACATGAAGGGGGCCGATCTGCCCATCCCCCACACGATGGGCATGAAGAGGGTCATTGCTGACCGGGGCTATGATGCCAACCGCCTTCGTTCCACTCTGCACAACCAGAAGACGATCCCGGTCATTCCTGGCCGCAAGAACCGCAAGCGCAAAATCAAACACGACGAGAAACGCTACAAAGACCGCTGGCGTGTCGAGGCCATGTTCTGCCGCCTCAAGGACTTCCGCCGCGTCGCAACCCGATACGACAAGCTTGCCCGGAACTATCTATCTGCCGTCATGCTCGCAGCGGCAGTCGCATACTGGCTATGAGCGAGTCTCGACCCTAGGGCAAGGTTCTCGCCGACTGCGCCTAAGATACCAACCATCTGCATGACCGCATTCTTGATGAAGGCTGCGAACCGGACATCCCAGCACGTCGCCACCGCAAATATGAGCACCGGCAAGACAAAATTGCTTATCGGCAGCGCTGGAGTATCGAGAGCTTCTTCGTCACTACGACAAACTCGCTCCCAACTTCATCGCCTTCGTCAAATCGCCTGCCTCATAATGTGGCTGAAATGATTAAATCTTAATTACAGCCTAGAGTGCGAGTGGAAGCCAAAAATTTTGGCTATGCGGCAAAAAGACCTTAACTTTCTGCTTGAACCTATAGCGGCTCTAGGAGGCAAGATGCTCGTGACGCGCCTTATTTTAGGTTCTTTGGATCGTATCAATGGCACCCACTTCGGAAATCTCGAGAGAGCACAATGCGGCAGACTCGAGACGCAGCAGGTCGCTGTATCTCTTTGTGCCGCTGGCGTTCGTGGCTGCTCTCGTCCTTGTGTTCGGCTGGGGCCTGACTCGTGATCCGGTTGCTCTTCCGTCAGCTTTGATAGGGCAGTCCGTGCCGGCCTTCTCACTACCCCCTGTTGCAGGGCGGGAGTTCGGTCTGTCCAGCCAGGATTTGGTCGGAGAGATGAGCTTGGTAAATGTCTTTGCGTCTTGGTGCGCGCCCTGTCGTGAAGAGCATCCTTTGTTGATGCGGCTTAAAGAAGAGGGGCAGGTCACGGTGTACGGGATTAACTACAAAGACAATCCATCCGCCGCTGACCAATGGCTCAACGCCTTGGGCGACCCCTTTACGAGAACCGGCGCTGACGTGGACGGCCGCGTTGCGATCGAATGGGGCGTCTACGGCGTGCCAGAGACGTTTGTAGTCGATGCAGAGGGAACTATCATCTACAAGCACATAGGGGTCCTGACCGACCAGACAATCCAGAACGATATTTTGCCACTGTTTTCGCAGGTCACGCAATGACCCGAAGCCGTTCCGAGAGGCGTACTTGAGCGCGAATTTGTTTTGGACATTTGCAGTTCTAGGTGTTCTCGGCAGCATCGCGGTGCTGGCTCCGAGCCTAAGAAAGAGACCTGCATCTCCGCAAAAGGGCGCGACGCTGGATGCAATGCGTGCCTTCTTCCGTGACCAGCTCGATGGGATAGACCGCGATTATGAAACTGGGAGGATTTCTGCTGATGAAGCGACCGCAGCTCGTGCCGAACTCGCGCGCGAAGTACTCCGCCAGGAAAAGGATCATGTTGGCAGCACAAGAGCCCGAAGCGGCAAACTGGCCATTTGGACGACCCTTCCGACCATCGCACTCGTTGCTTTAGGGATTTATGCTTGGGTAGGTCGCGCCGACCTTCCAAACGCGCCTTTGGTCGGGCGCGAAACGCCCGTTCAGGCTGCAGCCATCGATATTGAGGCTGCCATTGCCACCGTCGAGGCCCGAATGGCGGAAACCCCCGACGATGTGCGCGGCTGGTTGGTTCTGGCGCCGATCTACATGGATCAGGGCAGGTACGGGGAAGCGGCAAATGCCTGGCGCCGTCTTCTGGCGCTCGAACCGCCGACGGCGGACCGACAAACCAATCTCGCTGAAGCGCTGATTCTCGGCGACGATGGAGCTTTCGGCGAAGAAACGCTGGCGCTCCTTGAAAGCGCAATGAGCACGGATCCGCTCCATGTCCGCTCGCGGTTTTATCTCGCGGGAGAGTTGACGCGTTCGGGTCAATATAGCGAGGCCGTTGCCTTATGGGACGAGTTGCTGGCCATCGCAACCGGCGAGGAGGCCTGGGTTGAAACCGCACGCTCGGGCTTGGCCGCCGCGCAAGCGGGAACACGCGGCGAAGACATCGGGCAGGAAGGCCAGACCATTGAGGCCGTACGAGGCATGGTCGACGGGTTGGCTACCCGGCTCGACACCGCCGGGGGCAACCTCGCCGAATGGATGCAGTTGGTGCGTTCCCGCAATCAACTGGACGGCCCGGATGCAGCCAGATCGGATCTCCAGCGCGGTCTGGCCGTACTTTCGGGTCAGGATCGTCTTGCGCTCAAGGACTTCGGCCGGGATCTGGGGTTGGTAGAATAGAAATGACAATGATCTCCAAAGGATGCGCCAGACGATTCCTGCCACCGTGCGGTGTTGGGTTTCAGCTATTGCCGATTGTGGGTCAGGGGAGGAATAGGAAATGACGATCGAGTTGGGGCATCTGGCACTCATACTCGCCTTCGTGATTGCGGCCGCTCAGGCCGGAATCGGCTTTGCGTTCTGGCGCGGCAACGAAATGGCGCAACGCTTCGTGAAGCATGCAGCACTTCTGCAATTCGGTCTCGTCGGGTTTTCCTTCGCGGCGCTCGTTCAAGCCTTCATGAGCGATGATTTCTCGTTGCGGCTGGCCGTACAGCACTCCAACTCCCTCCAACCGATGCTCTACAAATTTACCAGCACATGGGGCAATCACGAAGGCTCCATGCTGCTGTTCGTCCTGACGCTCACACTTTTTGGGTCTGCTGTGGCTGCGTTCGGACGCAATCTTCCCAACGAGCTCAGAACCTTGGTCTTGGCAAACCAGGGGCTAATGGTAGCGGCGTTCTCGGCCTTCGTGATCTTCACCTCGAACCCGTTCTGGCGCCTCGATCCGGCGCCGCTCGACGGAACCGAGCTCAACCCGATCCTTCAGGATATCGGCCTCGCAATGCATCCGCCGCTGCTCTACCTGGGCTATGTTGGGTTCTCGATCTGCTTTTCCTTTGCCGTCGCAGCGCTAATCTCAGGCCGTATCGACGCGGCGTGGGCGCGCTGGGTGCGACCGTGGACGCTGGCGAGTTGGGCTTTCCTCACCCTCGGTATCGCCATGGGCTCATACTGGGCCTATTACGAGCTCGGCTGGGGCGGCTGGTGGTTCTGGGACCCGGTGGAGAACGCCAGCTTCATGCCGTGGCTGGCGGGAACCGCGCTGCTGCATTCGGCGGTCGTTATGGAAAAGCGCAACGCGCTCAAGATCTGGACAATCTTTCTGGCTATCGTCACCTTCTCGCTATCGCTGCTCGGCACCTTCCTCGTGCGCTCGGGCATTCTCACCTCGGTTCATGCCTTCGCTTCCGATCCCACGCGCGGCACAGTCATTCTTGCGATGCTTGCCGCATTGATCGGTGGGGCATTCACGCTTTTTGCCCTGCGCGCTTCCTCACTTCGTCACGGCGGCCTCTTTGCCCCAATCAGTCGGGAAGGCGCGCTGATCCTGAACAATGTCTTCCTTGCTGCTGCAACGACAGGTGTTTTGATCGGTACGCTCTATCCTCTTGTTCTAGAATCCTTTACGGGCGCCCGCATCACGGTTGGAGCACCGTTTTTTGATCTGACTTTCGGGGCGCTGATGGTGCCGCTGCTGCTGCTGATCCCATTCGGGCCGTTCCTTGCCTGGAAACGCGGTGATCTGGTTGCGGTTGGGCAGCGGCTCATTGCGGCCATAGTGGTCACGCTGGTGCTGGCTCTTCTCGTCTTCGCCTTTCTGGGGTTTCCTGTAACACTCGCACCGATTGGCCTCGGAATTGGCATTTGGGTGATGGTCGGCGCGATTGCCGAAATCGCCGATCGCATCGCGGCCGGCCGGGTTGCACCGAGACAGAGCTGGGCACGTCTCAAAGGTCTGCCGCGAACGGCTTGGTCGACGGCAATCGCTCATTTCGGCGTGGGAGTATCGGTCATCGGCATCGTCTGTGCCACGGCGTTCCAGACTGAAATCGTCACATCAATGCGTGCGGGCGAGACCATCGAGATTTCTGGATACTCGGTGACCTATCAGGGTGAAACCCAGGTAGGCGGGCCGAACTTCACCGCCGAACGCGGTTCTTTCGCTATCCGCTCGCCCTGGGATGGAGTGAGGGAGGTAACGTCGGAGCGACGGATCTATCCGGTCAGCGGCACGCCAACCACCGAGGCAGGAATCCGCACATATGGGTTGAGCCAAATGTACGTTCAATTCGGAGAACGTTTCGGTACTGATGGCCGGGTCGTGCGTCTTTGGCACAAACCGTTTGTCCTTTTGATCTGGCTGGGCACGCTCTTCATGGCAGGTGCGGGTTTTCTCTCGTTGACCGACCGGAGGCTGCGCATCGGGGCGCCTGCGGTGGCCAGGAATAGGACTAAGCCGGTAGAGGCGCGCCCATGAGGAAGTTGATCATTCTCATAGGAACCCTCGGAGCGCTTCTAACCCCCGTAGCCGTCCCAGCCGTGCAGCCGGACGAAGTATTGGCCAACCCGGTCCTCGAACAGCGTGCCCGCGCCATCTCGAGCAATCTGCGTTGCCTTGTGTGTCAGAACCAGTCGATCGATGATTCGGATGCACCCCTTGCCCGAGATTTGCGACTAATCGTACGTGAACGTCTGGTCTCAGGGGATTCCGACACCGAGGTCTATGATTTCGTCGTGGCGCGGTATGGTGAGTTCGTGCTGCTCAATCCGGTTTTCGCTGGTCACACCATCTTTCTGTGGGTAGCAACGCCGATCTTATTGGTGGCAAGTTTTATCATGCTTGCCGTTTTGGCTGCCAGGCGCCGAAACATCCGAACTGGCGCTCCAAGCCTTTCGTCAGAAGAAGCCAAAATCCTGGAGCAACTGCGAAGCGAATAGCCATCTATTGATGTTCTCCGACCGTCTTGTCGTCGTAAAAGGGTAATTGTCCTCGGCCAAAGAGCTGCCATTTCGACTTCATTCCCATTAAGCTCCGGTGACTGTGATGGGTTGGCTGGCGGACTGGCTTTCAACGTAAATGGGCGATCGGCTCCAATTGGTCGACCACGACGATCTCTACAACGGATTCTGCCGCATATCCGATCAGGGTTAGCGTGACCGCAGCGGGCGAGATCACGGTTGCAAGCCTCCTATAGCCGAGGATTCGCATAGACTGCGGTTTCGAGTGCCACGGTAACCGTGACAACAGGCACAACCGGACCAACACAGCAATCCTTATTGCAAATGCTTCGCAATAGCATTATTACTCGCAAATTGGAATTGTGCGGAGTCAATCATGCTCGGGGTCTTTCGAAGGTCGCGGAGTGCAGTCTTTCTGGTCATGGTGCTGTGGGCGCCTACGGCCTTCTCGACGGTCGTCACCGAGGAACCCTGGCATCCTGCCGCCGCCGCTTATCGCACCATGCTGTTCATGGCAGATCTCGTGCCAGCGCCGTGGGACGAGATCCGAAGAGCCTATGAGGAACCGCATCCGGCCGCTGCCGTCCAACGACCGGCCAGTACCTATTTTGACGGTTTGCCAGCAGATATGAACGTTGCGATCGTCGACGCTATCGCTTCGGAAAACCGTCAGGCTCTCTACGAAGCATCAACGCGAGCCGTCTCCTGGCTCGCGAGAGCAGCGCTCGCCGAGACCGCGGCGGCTCTAGCCGATCCGGGAAGGGCCCAGCAGAAGGCGCTGGAGGCGCAAGCCTACTACAGGGCCTTCGCATCGTTCATCGAAGAGGCTGATCGTGAAGCGGCCCGGCGCCTTGGCTTTGCCTGGCTCGAGCTGATGAGCGCGATCGGCACGACCGGCATCATGGGAGCCAACGTGATCGGCACAGACGAAGAGACCTTCCAGCGAGCGAGGGCGGAGATCGATGCCTATCTCGCTGCAAACTTCGAGCCGACTAGTTTTGTCGAAAGACGGACATTGACCCCCCTGCCGGAAAGCGTTGTCGCCTCCCGTGGTGAGGTACAAGTCGCCGCCTGGCTGCCGCCCGGATCCAGCCTCGCCGATCAGGATCCGTTGCCCCGACTGGTCCTGAACTTCGAGGAGCGCGGCATCGACGAGGCGGAGCTGGCTTTGATCGCGTTCGGGGACATGCTCTTCGACAGCCCGAACATCTTTGGCGAACCCGCCCGGTCATTGGGCATCACGTGCTCGACGTGCCACAACCGAAGTGACATCAACCAGAGCTTCTTCATCCCCGGAATCAGCCATCAGCCGGGTGCGGTCGATGTACGCGGCTCCTTCTTCAATCCCCTTTTCAACGACCAGCGTCGTGGCAGCCTCGACATCCCAACTTTGCGCGGCCTACGCTTCACTGGACCCTATGGGCGAGACGGCCGCTTTGCCAGCCTGTCGGAATTTACCCGCAATGTGATCGTCAGCGAATTCGGGGGACCCGAGCCGACCCCGTTCCAGCTCGATGCGCTGGTCGCCTACATGCTGGAGTTCGACTTCCTACCGAACGCGCGGCTCGATGGGATGGGTCGCCTGACAGACGGAGCGACGGCCGCCGAACTGCGCGGGGAGGAGCTCTTCCGCAGACCGTTTGCGCAGATGGACGGGCGGTCCTGCGCGTCGTGCCATGTACCGTCCTCGGCGTTCCTCGATCGGCAATCGCACAACATCGGCTCCGGCTCGGAAGGTTACGGCGGCGCCATGGACGGCTATTTAGATACGCCCACGCTGCTGGGGATCAACTTCACCGCACCCTACTTCCATGACGGTTCACAGCCGACTCTTGCCAGTGTGGTGGACTGGTTCGACACGCGTTTCGAGCTCGGCCTCGCAGACCAAGAGCAGGACGACCTCGTGGCCTACCTCCAGACCGTCGGCGCGGCCGACGAGCCGTACCAGACGTTCGACGATCGTGACACGGTCTTCCGGCTTGCCTGGGAGGAGTTGACGACCTTCGCGACTACTTTCGACACGCTCGCCATAAACCGGGACGCGGTCAACGCAAACCTCATGCTCGAGACCGTCGCCCTCGATCTGGCGCTCGACGCCACGGGGATGTTCAACTCAACAGCACGAGCACAGGTTTTCGAACTCGTCGATATCCTCAACGGCATGCGGACGGCGGTCAATGCCGGCAATTGGTCCGAAGCCGAAACGCTCTGGGACGACTTTCAAGAGATGAGGGATGCATATGATGACGACATGTACTGAGCCGCGTCCCTTTTCTCCCGCACGGCGATCGCTGCTGGTGTCGATGGCGGCCCTGTCTCTCGCACCTGCAATGGCGTGGGCGCAGGCGGAAGACGGCCTGACGCTTGCCTTCGTCCCACAGGAGGACCCCGAGAAGCTTCTAGGCGACATCCGGATCATCACCGAATGGCTGAGCGGGGAGCTCGGCATGTCGGTACGCGGCTTCGTGACCAGCGATCACGCGGCGGCGGTCGAGGCCCTGCGCAACGGCGATGCGGACATCTCCTTCATGGGGGCGCTGCCCTATGTCCTCGCCAATGAATATGCCGGCGCCACGGCCATCCTGCAGGAGGTCTATTTCGGCCGGCCCTATTATACCGCGCGCGTGTTCGTGCGCAGGGATAACGGCATCGCCGAGCTCGCGGACCTGCGCGGCAAGACCATCGCCTTCGCCGATCCGATTTCAGAGTCGGGCTACTACTATCCGCTGGATCTCTTCGCGGAAGTGGGCCTGTTCCAGCGCGGCGACGACCCGGGAGCCTTCTTCGACCGCGTTCTTTTCGCGGGCGGATATCAGCAGGCGATCCAGGCCGTGGCGAACGGGCTGGTCGATGCAGCGGGCGCCAGCCAGTACGCTGATATGCTGCTGACGCCGAACCAGCAGCTCGAGGTCACATGGATCGCCGAATCCAGGCCGATCCCCTCGCACAGCGTCATTGCGCGCGGTGACCTGGCGCCTGACCTACGCGAGGTCTTCGTTGCCGCGATGCTGAGGTTGAACGAGCCGGAGCTGCGATATCTGCTGCAATACGTCTACGGGCCGGACGGCTACGTCGTCGCGGATCTGGCCGCCTATGAGGAGGTTAGAACGCTGGCAAGGGCCTATGGTTTGCTGAGATAGCTTTCATGAAGTCCGACGCGATCACACTTCGGGATCTGAGTTTTCGGTATCCGGGCGAGGGACGGCCGGTCCTGACGATCGCCGAGTTGCACGTACCGATGGGACAGCGCGTGGCGCTGATCGGCGCCTCCGGCGCGGGCAAGAGCACGTTCCTGCGCCTCATCGGCGGACGGCTGCGCGGCTGGTCGGGGCAGTGTGAGGTCCTCGGCCTCCCATGTGGTCCGAACCGCAAACCGCCCCGAGCGTGGCGCCGCCGCGTAGGCTTCGTTTTCCAGGAATTCGCGCTGGTCGAGCGAGGAACCGCGCGGGACAACGTGCTGAACGGTAGGCTGGGCCATGCCGATCCGTTCTGGTCTCTCATGGGCCGGTTTGGGACAGACGACTTCGGGATCACCGATCAGGCAATACGCGATGTGGGAATGGAAGTTTTCGCGGACCGCCGCGTCGATCGGCTCAGCGGTGGCCAGCGTCAGAGGGTTGCCATCGCCCGGTGCCTCGCGCAGGAACCGCACCTGCTGCTGGCCGACGAGCCGGTCAGCAGTCTCGATCCCGTAAGGGCCAGCGCAGTTCTCGAGCTGTTGCACCGGGCCGTCACTAGCCCGGAGACTACACTGGTCCTGTCCTCGCATCAGCCGGGGTTGGTCGCAGGATACGTGGATCGCTTCATCGCGCTCGAAGAGGGGCGCATCGTTTTCGACGGCCCCCCGGACGCGCTGAACGAAGCCCAACTGGCCGGCATCTATGGCGCGCGCGCAACGGGCCAGAACGAGGCGGCCGCGCGATGACGACGAGATCCCAAAGGCGAACTGCGGTGGGCGACCGCGCGCAAGATCGCGACAGGCAACGTGCCTGGGGGCAGTTCCTGCTCTCAGTCATGATCGTTCTGATCGTCATGTGGTCATGGAGCGGCAGCGAGATCGACCTGCCGCGCCTGGCCGAGAGCGGCGGGCGAATCGCCGAGTTCTTGGGCAGGATGATGCCGCCCGATCTTTCGGTGCTGCCGGTGGTCATCGAATCCTCGGCCGAGACGCTGCGCATCGCGATCCTGGGGACCGTGGGCTGCATTTTTCTGTCAGCCGTTCTTGGCCTGCTGGCAGCACGCAACCTGACCCCGGCGATCGTCCACGTTCCGCTCAAGACGGTCCTCGCCGTCATTCGTGGCGTGCCACTGATCCTCGTCGCCATGCTGATGGTGGGTGCCGTGGGGCTGGGGGCGCTGCCCGGCATACTCGCCATTGCCTTCCATGCCACCGGGATGCTGGCGAAATTCTATGCCGAGGCCATCGAGAGCATCGATCCAAGCCCCATCGAGGCGCTGGAGAGCGCTGGCGCGACCTTTCTTCAAAAGCTGCGTTTCGGCGCGTGGCCGCAGATCGCTCCGGACGTCCTTCGGGATACCTTATTCCGCTTCGAGATGAACCTGCGCGAATCCCTCATCCTGGGCGTCGTAGGGGCGGGCGGCATCGGCTTTTACATCCAGATGTATGTGCGTGCGTTCCAATACGATAGGGTTGCGACACTGACGATCGTGGTCATTGCCTTCGTGGTTGTTATAGAACTGGTCAACAACGCCATCCGCGGCCTTCTACGCTAACGGCTTGCTGGCAAAGCGATCATCGTTTCGGCATTGCTATATGTGCTCCTTGCCAACCCCAAGAATGACTGAGGAGCATAGCTATAGTAGATTTAAGCGGTAGGCCGGTGCGCAGCGAACGCATGCCAGCTCAAAGGCTCAGCAGCGGCAAACTGTCAGAGCTAGAAATCCCATGATTGCTGAACCAATCGACTCCTATTGCGGCCCGCCGCCCGTGCCGGACAGTATCTGGCTGCAATGGAATTTCGACCCCTTTGCCATCGCTCTCATGGTCTTGATCGCTATTGGGTGGTTCACCCAAGGTAGAAGGGATTCGGCAGGAAGGGCCGCAGTTTTCGGGGCGCTTGTCCTGGTTGGCGTTGCTTTCCTCTCGCCCATCTGCGCTTTGACCGTAGCGTTGTTCTCCGTTCGAGTAGCCCATCATGTCATCCTGATCTCGGTGACGGCTCCCCTGCTCGCAATTGCGCTGCCTTGGCGGCGAGGACCCCGGCTGCCACTTGCACTATTGACGGTGCTCAGCGCCATCACGTTATGGATCTGGCACGCTCCATTGGCCTATGAGTGGGCGATCGGCGGCGCGCTACCGTACTGGCTGATGCAATTCACCTTGCTTGTCCCCTCCTGGCTGTTCTGGCGTGAAATCTTCAGCCCGGAACGGTCATTTGGGCCGAGCATACTCGCGCTACTTTCGTTTGTGGCACAAATGGGCCTGCTCGGCGCCATATTGGTTTTTGCACGCAGACCTATTTATCCACCGCACTTTTTGACAACTGACCCGTTCGGAATTTCTGCACTCAGCGACCAGCAACTTGCAGGCTTGGTGATGTGGGTTCCCGCGATGTTTCCGTATATCGCGGTCGCGTTGTGGCTGCTGGTGCGGTTCATGAGCAGCGACGACACCAAACATCCTGAAACCTCCGTATGATCTCCAAGCCTATAAATGCCCGAATCGCTGATGGCCTGGATGCCCGCAGCGATCTGATGCGGAGCCAGAAGAACGATTCTACAAATGGGCTTTGAGATTGCCAGTATCGGGGTCTTGGCGGCACTGTTTGCAGGCATGGTTTCGTTTCTTTCACCCTGCGTGCTTCCCCTGGTGCCGGGATATGTTTCCTACATCACAGGCAATATGGACCGTAGCGGCGTAGCGGCGCGCTCGAACGCCTTGCTCCTGAGCCTCTGTTTTGTCGCCGGATTTGCTACGATTTTTATTGCGCTCGGAGCGAGCGCCACAGCGCTCAGCAGGCTGCTGCTTTCGTGGCGCTACGAAGCCAACATTGTCGGGGGCGCGATCGTCATCGTGTTCGGCGTTTTTACGACCGGTCTCGTTGGGTTGCCATGGCTCTCTCAGGATCTTCGATATCATGGTGCCCTGAAAGGTGGGGGGCCGGCTGGCGCCTATGTCTTGGGGTTGGCGTTCGGCTTCGGCTGGACGCCCTGCATTGGCCCGATCCTTGGGGCAATCCTCACCGTGAGCGCGACGTCAGACGCGGCAGGAAGTGGCATCCTGCTGCTCTCGATCTATTCGGCGGGTCTTGGTGTGCCATTTCTGCTCACCGCCACCTTTGCAGACAGCTTGGCGGCAAGGCTCAAGCACATGCGCCGGCTGGGCCGGGTGCTACAGATCCTCGCCGGGATAGTGATGATCCTTATGGGACTGGCGATGATCACCGGCCAGATGTCCGCATTTGCTTTTTGGCTTCTCGAGCGCTTTCCGGTCTTCGCACGTATAGGATAAAGGAATCCGGGAGGCGAGGGAAACTACCTTCGTGAGACTTGAGTGCATCACCGACAGCGGTGAGGAACCAACCGCTGCTGTCTGGCAGCCATGTCCCCACGCATGATTTCCGGCAACTATGTTAAAAAGCGAACCACAAGAGGGGCGGCCACGTACCATAGAATGGCAACGACGAAAAACCCCCAAAGGAGCAAATGAAAGAGACGCAATCCCAGCGGCGGCTTATCTGACATCGGGCGCCTGCACGCCTAAAGGAGGCTCATCCTGATAGAATGATGACTTGGCCGGCGCCGTAATCCACATGTCGGCGAGCCTATTTGTAATGTAGTTTTTTCTATCTGGCGCCGGAAAATAAGCGACAAGGTTTCCGTTCATATGCCTGGTTCTCCAACAGTCGTTGGAGAATTGTACATCCTCTAGTCGCTACAGCAGCAAGGGCAAACGCAGATTATTTTGCCAAAGTGTTGGTTTGCCAATTTGGTTCTGCTCCGCTGATCACGAAATTGGACAAGGCCCCAGGGGATCAAGAGGGGAGACGCGAGGATCATTCACGTTGAAGACATAACGCCTCTCGCAGACATCCCAGGTCGGCGGGATTCCTGTGTTGTCGAAGATATCCGCGCCTTCTTTGAGATTGCGCCAAAAATCAACATGAGGGCTCGATGCGTTCGCCTGGATGTTAGCTTCCGTCATCGGAAAGGGCAGCAACTGTAGTTGGAAGGATCGATTGCCGCCTCTGAATGTTTCCCGGGCAAGTGCGAAAATCTCCTTGATGCCATCGTCGGTCATGGCGTAGCAGCCAACTGACAGACAGTCCCCATGAATCATCAAGTTTGTTCCAGTGCGCTCCCAAGCCTGATCAAATTTGTTCGGAAAACCGACGTTGAACGATAGCCAGTAGGAAGAGTTCGGGTTCATCAAGTCGGGTGTTACGTCGTAGAAGCCCTCCGGCGATTGATGATCGCCTTCACGGAATTTTGGCCCTAGTTCCCCTGACCATTTGCATATGTCGTATGTCTTCAAGAGTCTGTATGTGCCGTCGCTGGTTCGTTTCCAAACCTCCAGCGTCGAAGTCTGTTTATAAAGGCGTATCATCATCGGGTAAGATGGCGAGGAGTTGATTTCGGCCATCCGTTGGAGGAGCTCTGGCGGCAGCGGAACGTTATGGCGATTGTCGCCCATGTACTGACTGCATGCTGCCAGCGCCAAGGTGGCAAAAAATACGACAACTACGCGACTGACATATGCGATTGCGAGGGGCATGGGGATCACCGGAGTAAGTGCCAGCTAACCATACTGGCTCGGCGTTACCGATCTCTTGCCGTCGCAGTTTCACACGCTGCCGGCTCACGCAGTTGGCATTGCTGCATGCGGCGCGAACATTCACGCCGTCAAGCATCCTGTAACTCACAAAGCGGCGTTCTGCCAATTTCTCGGAATACGTCTTCTCATCGCTTCCGCCGGTGCGGACAGCCGTCGACAAGTCTGATGGTGACTAGACCACGTCAGACCCACCCCACCCGGCCACCTGTTCACGATGGTTGGGCATTTTGCAGGATATGGTTTGCTGCTAACATAGAAGTGCACAAGCGTGCTCGCGCCTACTGCCGCAAGAAGACTTGGATTATCTGAAGGAGAAGTGTGATGTACGACCTTTCGGGCATCAAAGCTGGAATGGAAGTTCTTGGTGCCGACGGTGCGCCGGTGGGTACGGTCGCATCGGTGGATGGGGACCGTATTCGGTTGGAAGCCGTCGACATTGGGTCGCACGCAGGCCACAAGCACTACATCCCAGGCGGCATCGTGGCCATCGTGGAAGACAATACCGTTCGCCTTTCGGCCACCGGCGCTAATGCCGTCTTGCTGGATGAGGAAACCGACGGATCGCCAGCCGACTAAACTGTGTTCAATGCGAATTGGTACCAAGGCCCCTGATTTTGGGCGTGGCGGCGCATCTCTCTGGATAGGGCTAACCGGGCGCAGCCGTTCTTCGTGCGTTTCTCAGCAGAAGGGACACGAGCGGCATGCCGGCCAGCCTTGGCCGCAGGGAGCCGTCCTCGCCATAGACGAAAAGCAAGCGGCGACGAGCGAAGATATGGGCAAGCCAGAAGGTAAAGCCGACCCCTACCGCCCACCCCATTATCGTGTCGCTTGGCCAGTGAACGCCGACCAATTGCCGGGATAGGCTGATCAGAATGCCGATGGAAATGAAAATCGACCGGAACCTGGGGAATACCAGTGCAAGTGCCATGGCCATGGCGCCAGCGGTCGTGGCATGGCCAGAGGGAAAGGCGGCGTAGTCGGGGTTGAGGGCGAACACCTGGAAGTCAAGCGGATCCTCCCCTTGCGACACCGCGGGCCGGGCACGGCCAATCGAGTATTTCGTAATCAGTACAGCGAGTCCGCCGCCAGCAACCGATAGAAAAACAAACCCTGCCGCTGCCACAACGGCGTTGGCGCCCACCACGATCCGGCGACGCAACCGCGCTCTGGGCAGGAAAGCCAAAAGGATGAGCAGCGCGCCCGAGCCTACGAGCACTTCCACGCCTGCACCCAGCCGTGTGATGTGATTAGCGAGGGCGGACAACTCCTCGGGGAAAGCACGCATCCAGATCGCAATCGGACGATCGACATTGAATATGGTCCACAGCGAAAGAGCAAACAATAGCGCGAGAATGACCAACGGACGCTCGAGTGGAGCGCGAAGCGACGGAGACGTTGCACTCGCCGGGGCAACTAAGCGGTTCCAACCGGTAGCAAGTGGCCATCGGCTTCTAGAAAGCTCTTGGGCTTTTTCCATCCTGCAACCTCAATGACGGACGCCTTCCGCGAGAACGTGCATCTTGCTACCTTCTTTACCTATGGGACCGCCACTGCAATTTTGCCGCAGATGGAGAGAACAAATTACCCGCCTCATATTACCGTGATGCGGTCGTGAACCACGGATCGAATACTTCTAGACGCCTGCCAGCAGCCAGGTATGGAGAAGGATCGATTGCGCTGCTCTCATTACGAATTTCAAAATGCAGATGGGGTCCGGTCGACCGGCCAGTGGAGCCGACGAGCGCGATCACCATATCCGCCTCTACCTCGTCCCCTTGGTCAACCAGTGCTCGCGAAAGATGAGGGTAGCGCGACATCAGGCCCGAGGCGTGGGTTACTTCGACCACTCTGCCGTAGTCGCCCTTCCAACCAACAAAAGTGACGGTCCCGCGGCCCGCGCTCAGGATCGGCGTGCCAGTCGGAGCTGGAAAGTCGATGCCGGAGTGAAATGCGGATTGGCCGGTGAAAGGATCTTGGCGCAGACCGAAGTTAGAGCTGATGCGTGTAGTTTCAATCGGTCGATGAATTGGTACATCGTCCATGGCCCTGCGCGCTTCCTCCAAGCGAGCCATGGCAGTGAGGATATCGACCATATCAGGGGTATCGGAACTTGATGGAAAATCGCTAGCATCCAAAAATGGACCGCCTATGGCCAACTCGCTTAGAGTCGGCTCATGGCCGACGCGCCTCAACTCTGCTACGATCGTCTCGACTGATCGGTCCATCACCTCGGAAAGGAGCGTCACCGAGTCTCCGATCTCTTCTTCCATTGCTCTTAAGTTCGCTTCAAGAATGTCAAGCTGCTCAGCAGGGCTCGCTCCACCCGTCGCCGAAAGGACTGGGCTTTCATTCGACTGGGGGAATGGTACCAGCTCAGGAGCCAGTGCCGTCTTCGCAAGCATCTCTATCGCCAAGAGCTGATCTTCCAGCTGTGCCTGGCGTTCAACCAATTCCTGACCTCTAAGAGTCGCTGTTCCGGAGTTCGCGATTTCTCTGGATCGAAGCCGGTCAACATTCGTGCTCAACTCGGCGATGCGGTCTTCATAGGCCCTCAGCACCACGGAACTTCGGTTGTTCCAGAAATCGCTAAGGTCCTCATTGTTGAGGAGTATCGTGAATGTGAGCACATTGGTGAGAAGCAGCCCGCCAAGCACCCCCCAACAGGCGAGCGTTTGATATGATGATGCACGACCGCTCACGACGACGACTCCTGAGTACTCCGGACAAAATCGTTCGCTATGGTTAACGAAATGGAAATGCCCCCGCCTGAGCAGATCACATTTTCAGGAATTTCATCTCTTTGGCGTAGGTGGAATTCTGGGTCCGTACGGCCATCACGGCGCAGTGACGCCTCGGAGATCACTTCTCAGCCCGAACTTACGCAACTTTTTCATTCGGCCCATTACCTCTCTCGCCCAATACGCTTTGCGATATACTTGCAGGCAAGGGTGCGGGTTTTTCGATACGCCCCAAGATCGGCAATATGACGAGGAAGTAGGCGAAATAGTATGCCGTCGTCACTTTGGCGAGGAGAACATAGATCCCCTCGGCAGGCTGCGCGCCCAGATAAGCCAGTGCGATGAAATTAACGACAAACAGCCAGAAGAACGGCTTGAACAGTGGGCGGAACGTTCCCGAGCGTACCTTGGATGTGTCGAGCCACGGCAGGACGAACAGGAACAAGAGCGACCCGAACATCACGATGACCCCACCCAGCTTGGAATCGATGAACAGGACGTTGAAATCTATTGCCCTCAGCATGGTGTAGAAGGGCAGAAGGTACCATTCGGGCACGATGTAGGCTGGAGTAACCTGCGGATTGGCCGGGATGTAGTTGTCGGCATGCCCCAAGATATCAGGGGCAAAGAACACGAACCAGGCGAACGGGATCAGGAAGACAACGATCGCGAAAAGGTCCTTCATCGTATAGTAGGGGTGGAAGGGCAGCGCATCGCGGCTCTCTTTCACCTCGACCCCGGTGGGGTTGTTATTGCCCGGAACGTGCAGCGCCCAGATGTGCAGGACGACGACCGCCGCGATGATAAATGGCAGCAGATAGTGCAGTGAGAAGAAGCGGTTGAGAGTCGGATTGGCGACCGAGAACCCGCCGAGAAGCAGCGTCTGGATCGGCTCGCCTACGATCGGGATTGCAGAGAAGATACCGGTGATCACCGTGGCACCCCAGAGGCTCATCTGGCCCCACGGCAGCACATACCCCATGAAGGCTGTGGCCATAAGCAGGATGAACAGGATCACCCCGAGCATCCAGATAATCTCGCGCGGCGCTTTGTAGGACCCGTAGTAGAGGCCGCGAAACATATGGACATAAGCGGCAAAGAAGAACATCGAAGCACCCACCGCATGGGTACCCTGGATGATGCGCCCATAGTTGACGTCACGACGAATCTGCTCGACCGAAGCAAAGGCCATATCCACGTTCGGAGTGTAGTGCATGACAAGAACAACGCCTGTCGCGATCTGCACCACGAGCATGAAGGCCAGGATGCCCCCGAAGGTCCACCAGTAATTGAGGTTCTTTGGGGTGGGGAAATCCATCAGGTGCTCTTTAGAGAACCTAAGGATCGGAAGCCTTTCATCGAGCCAGCGTTCGATCCTGGTGCCGGGCACGTAGCCGCCAGAGTGGGTCGTTGCTTTCGAGTCGCTCGATGCCGCCAAAGTTCTCGAGTCCTTTTTTCTGCGTTTCCGCCTGATGCCTAGGTCATTTTTCTTGGTAGCGCGCGGGCCGTCCGTGTCTTTAGTATGTGAGAATGTCGATCTCGGCCGAACGAACATCATTCCACTGCGAAACTAAGCCTGTTGCGATAAGGATGTGCGATGTCGCGGAATGTCGCACTGAACATGCTCTTTGCGCGGCACTTCCCCACGTGCCCAGGTCGAAACCGACTTAGCTCAGACCCAAAGTTCTCTTTCGTCCGAAGCTCCAATCGATGCCGCCGTCGCTGCGCGCGACGCCCGAGATGTGCTTGCCGAGATGCTGCTCGACCGATGGTGTCCAGGGCACGAGCTTGAACCCCAGTCCATCGTCAATCATCGCCACGCGGCCCGAAGCGAGCGCGAAACGCTGGCGATAGGTGCCGGCCACATACTCTCCCGATGCCGCTTTCTGGAACGGGCTACCCGTCTCTGCGGCCAGCCGTTCCCCAAGCGCGTCCAACTCGCGGCGCCGCAAGGTGGCGAGAAGACTACGGGCGAAGACAATGCGCTGACCCTCGCGCCGGGCCAGGCCCTCCTCAATCAGGTGATCGGTGCGTGCCTCGAGCGCCTGCTGCACCTCGGCGCCGAAGCCGCCGCCGAACCCGGCCGGATCGCCGGGCACGAGTTGGCGGTCGAGCCAGGTGGCGCCATCGGACTTGATCTGGTCCGCGATAGACAGGTCCGAGCGCACCGCCAGTGCGGTTCGAACATTGTCCCTGGAATCGGTGTAGGTGCGCAGCTCGACGATAGAGCCGAGCCCGCCGTCGCCGGTGGCGGAAAGATCGTGGAAGCGGATATGGTGAGTGCGCCCGTCGGTGCCATCGATCACCGCATAGGCTTCCCCGGTCAGTTCATCATGCAGGCCGCGATCAACCATCCTGCCGATGACCGGGCTGTCGCCGCCCGCGCTTGCGAGCGTATAGTCGGACACGGCGCGCTCAATACCTCGGTCGGCGAGCGCCTTATGCATCCGTTTGATGATGTCGTTGCGCTCGCCCAGTTCGCGTAATGTGGATTCGGCTTCCTCTGCGATTTGCCATTGCTGGCCGCCGACCGGATGAGCCAGGCCGAAGCTTTCGAGCGTGCGTATCCGGCCGGCCTTGAAGGCATGATACTGGTCCGGCCGCTCGCCGGGCTTGGGCGCGAGATCGACGATGCGGTTCTCACCGCCTTCGCGCAGGAACTGGCGGTCGAGGTCGGTCCAGCGGTCGGCTCCCGTCTGCCGCTCGAGGCTGGCGCGAATGTCGAGATCGGTGCGGGGCCCAAGTTCCTGAGTGATGAGATCGCGCGCCCGGTCGCGCAACCCTGAGCGGATATAGTCGCGCGAGATCACCAGATCCTCGCCGGTGTCGGCTACGCCGCGCACGAGGACATGGATGTGTGGATGCTCGGTATTCCAATGATCGATCGCCACCCATTCGAGATCGGTGCCGACGTCCTTCTGCATCTGGTCCATAAGCTCGCGGGTAAAGCCCTTGAGGTCGTTCAGGTCCCCCGCGTCCTCGGGTGAGACGATGAAACGGAAATGGTGCCGGTCGTCGGCGCAGCGCTCGGCAAAGTCGCCGGCGTCGGCATGGTCGGTCTCGGGGCCGAACAGGATTGCCTTCTTGCCGTCGCGAGTGACACCCTCGCGCCGGAGGTAATCGAGATGGCGCGAGGCGCGTGCCCCTGAGCCGCCGTTGCGGACAACCCGCGCCTTGACCACGGCAACCCGGCTGCGGCGCATGATGAGGCGATTGGCCACAACATTGGCGGTGCGACCGCGCCCGAAGTTGGAGGAGCCCGACGACCCGAAGCCGTTGCCCCGCCCGCGGCTGCCGCCGGCTCGCGTGGCAGCCGCGAGCGCCTGGGCGATGAAGGGCCGCATTCTCTGGCTGGCACGCGAGCGGATGCGTCCCGGCCGAACCTTGAAGTCGCGATCCTTGCTCATGGCCGAAATCTCCGCACGGTGCGAAATGGACTCAAAAGCAACGCGAAATCGCGATGGCGCACAGTGCGATATCGGCCAGTACGGTGCGATATTGGCTTGGAAACCCCCTGGCTCCCGCACCCCCGACCGTGCCGCACCGTGCGGCTTTTATCTTGCCATGACCCCAGCTTGTTGCCCCCTCCCTGCCGGCCCTTCCGCTCTTGTGCCCCTGGCTGCGCCCCAATGCGATACTCCGCGAAGCCGATCATGGGGCGCTCCCCGGACGGGAATTGACCGGAACAAAGATCGGTGCGGCGTAAAGATCGGCATCGGACGGACGGCCGGTTGACGGCTGGAGCGCAGTCAGATCGACGATGCGTTGCAGCGGGACGGACAACGCGGATGCAGAAGGATTGTCGACGGATGTGGTTTCGAGCACGTCGAAGGTGCCGCCGACCAGCGCGGAATGTGCGCGAGATTCGTGCGCTTCGGCGATGACGGTGGCAAGAGTTTCGACGTAAGCCAGCGTCTCGGCCGGCAGTTCGCGCGCACCGGACAGATACTCCTCATAACGTCCGGGACCGGCATTGTAGGCGGCGAGAAACCCGTCCGGTCCGAACCGATCGAGCATCTCGCGCAGATAGGCGGTGCCCGCAATGATGTTGTCACGGACATGCAGCGGGTCGGGCCCGAGATGATAACGTTCGCGCAACTCGTCATAGGTCGCCGGCATCACCTGCATCAGCCCGATAGCGCCCTTGGGAGAGACGGCGGACGGCTCGTTGCTGCTCTCGGCGGTGATGACGGCGCGTATCCAGTGCTCGGGAATGGCGAAGCGGAACGATGCTTCGGCGATCGGGATCGCGAAGGGATCGACCGCTTCGAGGTGTGCCGGAACGTCCTGGGCCTGCACGGGCATGACGGACGCGATGCCGATCATACCGCTCACAACGGCGAGCATGAATGCACGCCGAACGATAAATCCCGCACGGCTTTCGGTCCCGACCAGCAACAATCCCGCCACCGTGCTCGCACCCCTCAAGGGCAAGGCGCAAGCGCCGGCCGGGGGGCGCCCTTGACCGGCCCTGCGCGCGATGGCTGCATGGTAGCCGATCGGGACGGAGGGATTGACCGGCTGACGATCGAACAAAGGGATTGGACCGAAAGGGCGGTTCCGCATGGGATCACGCCCTCGCGTCGCGCCGCGACGGGCGCGACCATTGCAAGGTATAGGCGGCGTCCCCGGAGCGGAAGAGATTGGCATGCACGGGCTGCGCAAAGGCGAGGCCGTCGATCAGCACGGCGACATATTCCCCGGCCTTCTCGCCCACCCTCGTCCAGCCGGCACCGATCTCGGCACCGGCCGCATCGGTGACATGGATGCGGTAGTCTGGCGCCTTCTCGTTGCCGCCGCGCTCGAGCGGCACCAACACCACGTCCACGCCGAGTATCGGGGTCTGTATCCTCCCCGAGAAGCCGCTTTCCGTGCGGGTGAATTGTCCGATTTGTGCCATTGGAACCTCCGTTGATGGCTGGGTGGAAAAGACGGTCAGCGCGTCGGGGGGCGCCATTCGTAGCGGCCGTCGCCCTCCTCGTCGGTCCAGAGCGGGAGCGCCCGGCCGATGATCGTGGCGTCGGGCAGCGGCCCGAAATATCGGCCGTCGAGGCTGTCGGCGGATTGCCAGTTCATCAGGAAGATTTCGTCGTCGGCGAGAATGCGGCAGCCTCGCCAGGCCAGCAGGTCGCGGCCGGCGCCGTCGCGCGCCAGCGCCGCGCCCATCTCGATACCGTCGACGGAGATGGTCAGCCCGTCGCGGCAAACCTCCTGACCGGGCAAGCCGAGGACGCGCTTGAGCATGGGCACGCCGCGCGGCAGATAACCGCGCTCGGCGAGGAACGCAGCAAGCGTTTCGGGCGGCGTGACGGCGACCAGATCGGCGATCTCCAGATGATCGGCGGGATGCACGGTGAAGAACCCCACCGGCACGCTGGGCGAGGCGTTCCAGATCAGCGCCGGCGGCGGATCGACGAAGGCCGAGGCGCCAATGGCAACGCTGGCGAGATACGTGGTGATCACCCATCCCAAGCGCGTCATGGCGCGATCCCCCGGCGCTTGAGCCAAGCGCGGTGCTGCGCAGGCTCGTATGCGTCCGGTTCAAGGCCGGCGGCGATACGATTGTGGGCGTACCGCCAATAGTCGGTCGCCGCGTCGGCCGGATCGACGCCGATGGCCTCTACGGCGTCGATTGTCTTCAGGACGCGCTCGACCTTGGGCCAGCCATTGACCTTGAGCAGGATATCCCCGCCCGGCCGAACGAAAGGGAGCGTTTGATAGACCTGCCCATGTTCGACGGCGAGGACGATGTCGATACGCGAGATGATGGTACCGTAATCGTTGGCCGCCCAGCGGACGAAGGCAAAGACGCTGCCGGGGGCGAAGCTCGCGCGGCGGCGGTGACGGTCTAGGCGCTGGTTGTGCGCGGGATGGCCGAACCTGATCCAGAACTCGATCTTCTTTTCGATCCAAGTGAGCTCGACATGCGTTAGGAGCGCGGTCATGGCGTCCCCCTTTCCGGCGCCATGCCCAGCCTGCCGCGCGCCGGAGGCGAACGGTATCCACACACTTCCCCGGTCAAGAAGAAGGTTAGATTCTTGATGTTAGGATAGTTAGAGGGGGCCGATTCCGCGTTTAGTATCCCGACCTTACGCGGTGTGAGCGTTCCCGATAGTACGGGTCGGGCGTTCCTGATAGTACGGGCTTGGGCGTTCCCGATAGTACGGATCCGCGCCGAAGTTTTGCACACGGTTATCCACAAGGCGGCGCGCGCGGTCATGGCCTGCCTCCCGTCCCGCGATCGGGTTGGAAGCCAAGCCGCTCTCCGCCGTCAGCACCAATGAACAACAGGAGGCGATATCCGGGCAATGGCTGCCGCCGGACGATGCCGCGCAGCTCGAAGCGGAAGCGGCGGGGCGGCGAGAGCGTGCCGGATTTGAGATAGAGGTGCGTGACGTCGAAGCTCCAGCCGCGCGCCTGCCGACCGCCGTGCTTGCGCGCGAGCCGGTACAGCCAGCGTTCGAGGCCGCCCGTCAGCGCGAAATAATCTCGGTCGATTGTGAGGATCAGCGCCTCGTCGAGCACACCGGCATAAAACCAGTCTGGGAGGATGAGTTCGATGCCGAGCGGGCGCCCGTTTGCGTCGAGCCGTTCCTTCCACTCGTTGATCCAGGAGAAGCGGTGGCGGCGGCGCTCGCTGATCTGCCGGATGGAGGTGACGATCGTGGTCGATTGAAGCCGGTCGAGCGCGGCTTTGAGGCGCTCGTAGCTCAGCGCGGAATCGCCGCGGCCGATGAAGGCGAGAATCTCGTATGGGGTCGCAACCATGAGGCGTGACGTGGCGAGGCCCCGGTCGCGGGCATCGACGATCTGGCTAGCGGCCCAGATCAGGATATCGGCATCCCAAATGGTCGCCATGCCGTGCTCGACCGTAGCCTCGACCCGGATGACCACCTCACCCATACGGAAGTCGATCGGCGCGATGCGCCGGGACTTGGCGAGCGAGAAGAACGGCCAGGCCATGAGATCCTGAGCATCGCGTGGCGCGATGGCGCCGGAGCGCGCTCGGAACAGGTCGAGTTGGTCGGTCTCGGAGCGGACAGGTACGGCCATTGAAAGACGCCGCCCTCAACGCTTGCGTTCGGCACCGGGATCCGAGGTCGAGCGACGCGCGCCGTCCTCGGCCCAGGCTTCAAGATCGGCGACGGCGTACACCACACGACCACCGAGCTTGCGGAAAACCGGCCCGGTGCCGAAGACGCGGTGCTTTTCGAGGGTACGCGGGGAGATGGCAAGCAGACGCGCCGCGTCGGGGGTGCGCAGGTAGCGCGGGAGAATGGGAGGCAAGGGTTCGGTCATGATAGGGCTCCGTCGCTCTGGCAGCCCAGCTTCGGATAGCGGGGCTGACCGACGGCAAGCGTGGCGGAGAATTCGGCCCAGGGGGGAGTCCCGACCTTGCGGCGAAAAATCCTTTGAAATTTGTCCCCCCTTGCCGGAACCGGCATGAGGATGTGGCCGGATCAACCCCAGCGAATGCGGTGGAAGGAGCGGGTAAGGAGATGACGATAGTCGCCGTCGCGCATGGCATGTCCAAGCCGGATCAGGCGGGCGACCTTCTTGCGCAGACCTGAACTTTTCCAGCCATGGGAGGTGATGTCTCGCGCTTCCTGGGTGAAGAGAACAGCGCCAACCTCGCGGCGGCTGGCACCCTCTTCCTCGCCGTCGAGTGCGCGCAGCGAGAGGGCAAGACGATGAAGCCGGTAAGGGGTTAGGGCCGGTTCGGGAGTTGGGGCGCCTGTCGGCAGACCGGCCAGCTTGAGCAGAAGTCGCATCAACGCTTTGAGGCGAACTATCCGCCAGGTATCGTTCGGAATGACAAAGGCCCAACCCGTCGCGTCTGCATCCGCCTCCACCCGCATTCGGAGTTCGCCCTCGGTGTCACGCAGCACAATGGAGCGGCCGGCACCGTCATAGGATTGGGCGAGGAGATCAGGCAGGCTTTGGGGCGGAATTGCGTGTACATCGGGGAAGCCAGGGGGTGCCGGTCCGATCAGCACGACACTCGGCAGGAGGTGCGGTTCCCAAAGAACTGGCGCGTCGGGCGCCGCGAAAGGACAACCCCCAGGACTCGCGCAACCGCCGCATGGCCTCGGTGGCGTCGATCTGGCCGCTCTTGACCTTGCGATCGAGCTCTGCGCGCTCCTCCCGGAAGCGTGGATCGCGCGAGATGAACTCGAACGCGAGGTGTTCGAGGTCGAGCGTTTTGAAGTAGTCCGTGGACGCGGACGACCGCCAGTCCCCAGCCATTGCCATAATTGCCTCCTCCCCTAGTCCGCCGATCGCAGGGAAGTGCCCGATTATCAAGGGCAGGGTGGAACGGCATAGGGCAGCGTCGCCTATCACAGCATAGGGCACTGGTGGCGTGGCGCACCGTCGCGGCGATGACAGGCGCACTGGGAGGGGCTCGGCCTATTCTATACGGGCGCTACGCAGTAGTTCGTAACCGCCAGTGCTAACCATCCAGTGCGCGCGAGCCAGATGGGCCTGGTAGGCTTGATAGGCGCGCTCGGGCTCAGCCTCTGGATCGATTCTGAGAACGGTTTTCGCGACTTCCGTCCAGTCGGCACCTTTTTCCTCGGCTATGAGCAGGCGGAGATAAACATAGAGAAGGCGATAGTCGTAGTCGGTCAGCTCGTCGGAGAGCACCGGCGCGTCCGCGATCTCTGGTTCCCGTTCTGGCCGTGGCCTCTTCATCCAAAGCATCCCAGATCAGCATATTTGCGTAGTGACAAAGTGCACCCCGCAAACCCGATAGACAACGGGGTTTATACGTCACGCCAATAGCTTCGAACTATCACACCCCCATGCCCTATCTATAACAATTACAATAATGTGACGAAACTTGTCCGGCTTTTCATCCCCACTCTGCTTGGCACCAACGTCGAGACTTCATGGTCAATCCGCAATGGTCAGCGGGGCAAGGAGTTGCTGTGGGTGAAACCTCGGATTTTCCTTCGCCTGTCGAGAATACTCCGTAGTGGAATTCTCGACAAGACGCTTCCTTTCGGAGATGGGAATACGGGAAGTCTTCGCGCAGAATCTGAAGTCCCTGCGGCAGGCGCGAGGGCTGACGCAGGAAGAATTGGCGCATCGGGCTGAGGTGGACCGTACCTACATCAGCTCGTTGGAGCGCTGCATCTATGGCGCGAGCATCGACGTGGTGGACCGGCTCGCCGAGGTTCTCGATGTCGATGCTGCCGATCTGCTCAAGCGTCCGGCCGATGCGCAAAAGGCTTGATGGAACGGGATGAATAATGATGGTCGTTCGCCCCTTACAGGGCGAACGGGCCCAGTTCACGAACAATGGTATCGCCATCGCCGTCATATTCGGCGGCAGGCATCACGCCCATTGCGCCATCCCCGGCGCGGAAGATAACGATTGTCACCATAAGGGTGCGGGCGAGGTTGAAGGCCATTGCGTTGGCATCTGCAAGGGACTTTTCCGGCTCCTGCTCTGGAAGCGGGGACCATTCCCCGCTCGACAGGCGCCCGATGTTTCAGCCGTGACCGCGATCACCTTGCAGGCACGAGCCGGAAAGGCCGCAAGCTCGCGTAGCGGACCCTTTATGGGTTGATCTTATTAGGAAACGTCTGAACCAAGGTCGCCCATCGAGAGCGGGGTGGTTTCCGCGACCAGGTGCCGAACCAGCCTCGCAAGCGACGCCCTCAGACCGCGACCCTGATCCGATAAGCGGTTCAAAATCCGCCACCGAGAGGCCGATAATCCCGATCCGCATGATGAGAAGAGCATACAGGGCCGGAACTGGTGTGCGTGAGAAGCCTTGGTCACCCCCCGGCACTCTAGGCGAACTCCAAGCCCCGGAAACAAAAAAAGCCCGGCGGTCCAGCCGCCGGGCCTCGATTGTCCCGATCAGAACGGGATGTCATCGTCGTCGTTGCTGTCCTGGTTCGCCTCGGCCTGCTTACCCCGGCTGAGGAAATCCACCGTCTCGGCGATAATCTCGACACCGTAGCGCTCGATTCCTTCGGCATCGGTCCACTGGGTGTAGTGGATGCGGCCGCGGACTAGAACCTTCATGCCCTTCTGGCAATAGTCCTGGACCGTCTTGCCCAGGCCGTTGAAGGCGATGACGCGGTGCCATTCGGTGTCCTGAACCCTCCGGCCTTCTGCGTCGCGGAGGACCTTGCCCTCCGAATAGCGCGGACGCGAGGTGGCGAGGGTGAAGTTGGTGACCCTGGTGCCGCCAGGCACGTTGCGGGTTTCGGGGTCGCGTCCGATGTTGCCGGCGAGAATGACGATGTTCTGCATTTTTAGTCTCCGTTGCTTCTACCGGAGGGACCATCCCTCCGATGAGCCCCGGAAAAGGCCGGCTGGATGCGGTGGCAACCCTTAAGGACCGGGGTGGGGCGGGCAGGCGCGGCACGCGCCAACACGGCCGGTTCCGCGGGGGTTGCTGGCGGAGACAGCACGGACTTAGGGGATCGGTCAGGAGGAGGGAATGATCTTTCCGGGAATGCCCGGAGATACAAGCAGCCGCATCGTTTCGCTGGCGAAAGGACCTATCCCCAATGCGGGTGGCGCGGCATCAGCTACCAACTCCTCGGTCCGCCCACGCAACTATTTCGGGGGTAGGTCTTGGTGAACCGAGGCGCAGCAGGGGGAACTTGCGGTGAGGGCAACGGCAGCACTCACGGTTTACGGCCCAGGCTGGGTCCATGCTGCCGGAAGCGGAAAGGCAGGTCACCTTGTAGCCGCATCCACCACGCCGAGGCGGACGGTCGAAACGCTCGTCCGCTACGGTGTTGTGATTGCTCCCGAAGGTCATTATGTCCGGGGGATGCGGCCGGGTCGAACCATGACGCAAACGCCGAAATGAGACGATGACGCTGTGGCAATCGAGTCCCGGCGGCTGGATCGACGTGGACCTTGCGGTTCCATGCGCGCGGCGTGAACCTCAGCGCGAGGAGACGGCGGCGGCAGCCGTGCCCAGATTGAGGAGCGCCGCAATGCCCACGACAAGCCCGCTGGTCCCACCGAGTAGATTGAGAAGGAGCACGGAGTCGATGGCGTCTTTGGCAACGCCATAGGTGAGCGCATAGCCGGCGATGGCAGATGGCACGGCAACGAGGGCGAGCGCGGCAAGGCGAAGCGCCGGGTTCCTGGCAAAGCCGATGATCGCAAAGACAAGTATCCATGACACCAAGGCGGCGCCGAGCGAAACAAGGAGCGCCGTCCAGAAGCCGATATCGGCTCCATACATCCACTGGAAAGCCGTTGTCGCCACCATGACAGGGAGCGCATAGAGGGCGAGATTCCAAGCGAGAACCGCGAGGACAATCGTGGCGGAGATGGCAAGCAGGATGAGCGTCATGGCAACCTCTGAAATCTGGGATCGAAAGATCACGTCAGGCGGCCAAAGGTAAGTTCTCGCCTGCAACCAAGCAGTTGCGCCGGTTCTGCACGAGTAAGCTATTCCTCCGCGAGCGCCATGTCGAGATCAGCTCGGGGGCAGTGTCTCAGTTTGAATTTCCGCTATCGACCCCATTGTTGTCGCTCCGGCTGATCCGCTCGCTACCCGAAACCTGCCGTTCATTCGGCGGGCCTCCCTTGGCAAAGCTGCCTTATCCGGTCGGTCCTGTTTAAAGGGGATTCGGCGACAAGCCACAGTTCCGCTGCCGATCCATCACTGCGGGGTAGCGGTTCCGGGCCGTTTATCCACGCGTGGGATCAGCATTTTACCTCTTGCCTTACGTTGACGAGATATATCGTTGTCCGATAGTTTTCTAATTGCGCCCTTCTCCCAAAGGAGAATGAATGACCTCAGCAGTGCGCGGTGGGGGGAGGAAACTACATGAACAGGCTTCCTGTTCTTAAGAAGCTTGTTGTTCAGAACTACCGACTTTACCCAGGTACTGCTGATCAGCCCGGGATCATATTTGATTTTGCTAATGGCGTCTCGATCTTGGCCGGCATTAACGGGCTCGGGAAAACGACGCTTATAAACATGCTATTCAGACTTTTGGTTGGTCCCTATGAGCTCCCAAAGGATTCCGCCTCTGCAAAATTTGGTTCCGCTGCGAAGGCAAACGTAATCAACTGGCCCGCCAGAACGAGCTTTTTTCCTCAAAGGGTTGCTGACAGGGCCAAAGACGCTTGGGCAGAGTTGACTTACGCCATCGGTGGCACTGAGTTTTCCGTTCGTCGCTCATTAGCTAATCTGCGAATTCAGGCTTGGTCCATGAACGGGCAGTCGATGCAGATCGGAAACGACGAAACGCATTATCAGAATAGCGTCTGCTTGGCGGCTGACGCTGGTCAATTCGTCGACTACCTTACGGCAGTAAAGTACCTGACGTTCTTCAATGAGGAGCGCCGTGACATCCTCTGGGACGACCAAGCGCAAAGGCAGTTCTACCGCATTCTCTTCACAACACCAGATGAAGCTCGTGAGTGGGTGAAGCTGGAGCAAGAGATCAGCAGCGCTGATAGCCGTGCACGAAATATATCTGCATCAGTGTACCAGCTTGAAGAGGACCTTAGAGCCGGTGAGGCCCTGCTTGTCAGCCACGCCGGTGTCGATGCCCGGCTCGCCGCGGAACAGGCTCTCCTCGACGCTGATCTTCAGAGACTTGCTGAACTAGAAGTTCAGGCCGAAGCGCTCGATGGTAGTCTTAAAGCCCTGCGTCGTGATCTTGAACGGTCGAAACTATTTGAAGACGGGGCTAGACGAGCGGTTGAGGAAATTCGTTTCAGAAGGCTAGGTAGCCTCTTTCCAACCCTGTCCGAGACAGCCCAATACATTCTTACACAGCTGTACTCCGAAGGGAGATGTCTCGCCTGCGACCAGCATTCGCCTGCGGCCCAAGCTCATTTGCATGAGGCTTTGGAAGCAGGCCGGTGCGTCGTGTGTGGCTCGAGCCTCGATGACTCGCCTCGCAAAGCTGTCGGCTTAGGCGTTCCCGTAAGCACCGAACTTTTCGACGAGGCTCGGGGTCGGTTAGAGGCGGCGGCCGTTCAACGTGCTGCTTTAGCCGAGGAAGAGCAGCACACAAGTGATGAATGGGCAGGTGTACTGAAAGCGCTGGGAGACATCACGACTAACATAAACAATCGAAAGAAAGACGTAGAGGCACTTCGAAAACAGCTCCCTCCAGATCCTGACGAGTTAGCGAAGCTGCGCTCGAGCATTGAGGAGCTACGCAACCGCGAACAGAATGAGAAGAAGAGGAGACATGGAGCGGAGGCCATTTATGAACGCTTGTTGTCCACCGTTAATGGCCGGATCGAAAACGCGGCAGCCCAAGTAAGCACGGCCTTCCAGGCCCTCATCGAAAAATTCCTAGAGGAGCGATGCAGCCTCACGTTCAAGACAATCTCGGACAGGCCTAGCCAAAGCGGTCGCATGTTCCAGTATCCTTCTCTGCGTTTCGAAATGACTGCGGCCGCATTTGAGGGGCAGCAGGTTAGGAGCTCGCCAGACGATGTGTCCGAGTCCCAACGTGAGTTCATAGATCTTGCCTATCGCATGGCTCTTTCAGAGGTTGCAGCGATTGACGGGGCAATGTCGATGGTCATTGAAACACCCGAAGCCAGCCTTGACGTGATATTCATGGCAAGAGCCGCCGAGATGCTGCGGTCCTTTGCATGCGACGGGCGCAGCATCGTCGTGACATCGAATCTCACGAGCTCAGTAATGATTCCCGCGCTGGTCGGCCCCGCTACCGACGACGAGGCGGTGATCGGTGAACGGCGCTCTCGCATTCTCAATTTGCTAAAGACAGCTGCGCCCAACGCCGCACTCCGCAGGCATCATGCAGAATACTCGTCATTCTTGGAGCGCGGGTTGCGGGGTTTTGACACGTGACCGAAACGCTTGACCAGATCAAACACCGAGTTCGCCTACTTCAATTGCTCGCATCGGCGGAGCAAGCGGCATTAGCCCCAATCTCGCTGGAGAAGCTGCATGCGTTCGCGTATCTCGCCGACATACTGAGCCCGGTATGGAATTTGAGACCATTTGAAGATCGCATAGGTCGCACAGGTCGTCCGCCTTATTACCCTGACCTGCAGTTGCAGCTTGATCTCCTCGTAGGGATGGGTCTCGTGGAGCCGAGCGAGCTGTCTTACACAGTTGAGGACGGCGGCGACGCAAGATTTTCTGCATCGTATGCATTGCGCTTCGCATCTCCGCACCTGCAACCGATCACGAACGAGCTAGGCGACGATCAAGATTCCGCGGCGGAGCAGAAGTTTCTTGATGCATTGGCGGAGGCACTCGCCTCGCTCCCAGACGATGAGATAGCTCAAGCTGCAAGTCATGATCTTGCCTATGAACGCAGCGCCTCCGACTTGGAGGATTATCTTGAGCTTGACAGTATCGTTGGTACCAGCAGAACCGAACGGGCAGTCGCCTCATTCGATCAGGTGTTTCCGGGCAGCAAACTCACGCCGGCGCGTCGCCTCTACATGTACGCAAATTATTTGGGTCGTCGCGCGAATGGATGAACTAGATATTGCGCAGCTCATTGCTGAAGCGGCGTATCGAGAAGGTGGAGTGGCGGGGCTTTCGGCCTCAACCACGGAGGAGAATCCAACTTTGCGGTTCTTCGACAACCTTCGGAGGGCTGCACTGGAATCGATGGATCGCGCTGAGGGGGCCGGCGCCTCTCCCACAGTTTTCGTCCTGTCTGAGAGATCAGCGCGCCAAGACGCCCGGTCAGTAAACGCCGCCGCATCACGCATAGTCGACATCAATTTGCGAAATCCCTCTGACTGGGAGGGCAAGCTGATTTTCACTGCTCCGCACGGCACAAGTGGCTGGTCGATTGTCCTTCCAGAAGGATCCGTCGATTCGGCCATTGATCTTCTCGAGAGCGCCGGCTTTGGACATCTCCCGATCGCCATCATTTATCCAGAACAGCGCGCTTTGAGTTGCTACCACGAAGGCGGGATATCAGAAGTCGCGCCGATCAATCTCCACCTTCCCGCGCAAAGTCGAACGGTAACAATCAAGGACATTTTTGACGTTCTTGAGGATATACGAAGAAACAGCCTGTTGACCCCACAGGTTGGGCCACCAGGTTTTTGGGCCGATGGGCCTGGCTATGAACCTGGGGCTGAGGCCGAACGCCATATACAGTGGGTCGTGGCTGCGCAGCTGAAATCGAATTTCCGGCCGCTTCTGGTGGACACCGAGCAAATCATCCCATTGGGTCGCATCGACATCGTCATAACGAACCCTTCGCCTACCAATGAGTCACCGCTGTACCCCGCCGTTATCGAGTTGAAGGCCCTCAAATCGAAGTCAAACGGGGGCGCTGCCTTCTCAGAAACGAAGAACGTGCGCGCTGTGCTCAAAGGAATGCGCCAAGCGAAATCCTATCGCGAAGTGAAACAGGCGAAGTATTCGGTTTTGGGATGCTTCGACATGCGGAAAGACAAGAATGATATCCTCAATCTCGGGCTTTGCGTAATGGCGAGACAACGGTACTTCCAGGACGACCGTGTGGATGCGTTCGTATTCCCCTTGTACGGGAGTTCGGAGGACGCCCAGGAGGAGTTTGCGGCCGCTGAAGCTGGTGTAAACTAGACTAGCCTTCGACCCCCCAAACCAGCAGCGTTTCGGCGAGCTCCGACTGGCCCCCTTGCTGCGGGGATGCTCTCATAGAACGGAATGGCTCCGCGGAGATGACGTGAAATCCCAGTTCGGCAGTCAGTTCGCACAAAATGTTCGCAACTGGAACATCGATGTTGGCGTAGCGGCTGTCTCCAACTACCATGTAAAGGCGACCGGTCGGTCTGAGCTTCTCCCGAACCACCTTCAAAATACCTGACATGTCATCGAAGTATGCCTCGATCATGTTAGGTATTCGTTTGTTCCAAAGCTTCCCCTGTACAGCTAGCAGTCTCTCAACTGACTCTTTCAGCAACGGTGAAGGCATACGCGATGATATCGACATGTCACGGTGTATTTGTACATGGCTTCGGAGCGTCGCCGCTCTGAGCGTCCGATTGTCATCAGCCGTAGCGAGATAACCTCCGATCCAAAGCTCGATGTTGTACACGTCAGTGTAGTCGAAAGAATTTGGATAGGGTGGAGAAAATATGCTGAGATCTTGCTCGCCGACCTGTTTCAAGCTGGTCCTAGCGTCACCTCGCAGCAGAGTATAGTCGCGACACATCCTCGCTTGGAAGCGTCTGATATCCTTGATGGCGCCAATTGCAGCGGCCTCGAAAGCCTCATCCACCCGGACCGGAGACACTCTCCGATCCTGCCAGTTTCTGCGATAACGGCGGCCCTTGCCTGATACAACGCAGTTGCTCACCGAAACTGCAAGGCCAGCTAACAGAACTCGAAACAGTCGACGGCATGTTTCGTCCTGTATCGAATTGATAGCGGCCCGGTACGCCAGCAAACGCCGCGCAACGTCCTTCCAGAAGAGGAAATTCCCTTTCACTCCTGGCTCAACGAACGTCAATGGCAAATTTGCCCCGAGATCGGAGGTCGTCTCTTCGAGACTCGCGACCGAGCGCCGGACTTCAGCATATGTTGAAACTAGTGCGTCGAAGTCGTACTGAGTAATTTTTGCTTCGATCAGATCCGCTAGGAACGGATTGACTTCACATGTGGTAGGGTGCGCCCCAAGAAACTGCGCCGCTAACGCTGTTGTTCCTGATCCTCCGAACGGGTCTAGAATAGTAGTCGCGCCACCGGTTTCAGCGACTGCACGCTGTATGAGTTCGGGCGCGAAAGCCTCTTTAAATGTCCGCCATGCTTGAAAAGGAATCGACAGCGACCCTGAGTTGGTACCTATTGTTGCTAGAGCGCGATCACCGGTCCATGTCTTGAACTGGACGTATGAGCCACTTTTTGCCGATATACTTGTGCTCTCAGACGTCATCAGATTTCCGTTGGGCAGATGGTATTTTTCCCGATATTATCACTGGGTAGCGTCCAGTATTAAATTTTCCGTAATTACGATGGTATTTATGGCTTCGCGCCACATTTCCCTGTTCTGCCGTTCGCCGGATCAGCAGCAATTCCATTCTCATTACTCCCGCAGACCTCGGGCTGCACGTTGGGCGCCGTGTGGCTTTCACCCACAAGACTTTAAGTCAAGAATCGAAGGGACGTACAGGTTGCGCTGCTGCGACACAACGGCGGCCAATGCTAAAAGTACCGTCAGACACGGTTGGGATAGGGTGATTCCCATCATCCCAAGTTGTTCACGGCGGGCGCGGAACTGCATTTTCGGCATTCGCGAAGGTGACCTAGATGACCGAAACGGGAAGCGGGTTGCCGTCGAATCGCAGGGTCTGTCGAACGGCCGCTTCCCCAACCCCACCGTCCAGAAGCTGCCAGACGGCTAGCCACCCCAGAGCCGAAATTCAAACTGAGATATTACTCGGCTTTACGGGCTCTCACCGCGAAGGCGAAGACGGCGGCGCTTATGCGCCGCCTCGATCGCGGAAGTCATAGACCTTGATGCCGAGCTTCCTCGCTTTGTCTGCGAGATTGTCTTGAATGCCCGTGCCGGGGAAGACAATGACGCCGCGCGGCAGCGTTTCGATGATCGCATCGTTGCGCTTGAAGGGGGCGGCCTTGGCGTGCTTTGTCCAGTCCGGGGCAAAGCCGACCTGCGGCACCTTGCGCTGATCGGCCCAGCGGGAGGCGATAAGTTCGGCGCCCTTTGGCGACTTGCCGTGCAGCAATACCATGTCAGCGTACTTGTCGCGCACTTTGTCTAGGACGCTCCAGATCAGCCGGTGATCGTTGAAGTCGAGGCCGCCCGAGACGGCGATTTTCGGACCATCGGGGCAATAGACCTCGGTGTCTGCCCAGCGCTTGGCGGTGAGGAAATCGCGGCTGTCGATCAGCGCCGAGGTCAGGGCGCGGTGGTTGACCTTCGAACCGGACCGTGGCCGCCAGGCCGAGCCGATGTGCTGTTCGAACTGTTCGGCGGCGAGATCGCGGAAGAGTTCCATGGCGTCCCGGCGTTCGATAAGGGTCAGCCCTTCGGCCGTGCGGCGTTCCAGCTCGACGGACTTCACCTCGCTGCCGTCCTGTTCGCGCTGGAGGCGGCGCTGGGCCTGTTCGTTATCGTCGAGATCGCGTTCGATCCGGACAGCGGCGCGCTGGAAGAGATTGACGGTTCCCCAGAGCACTTCCTCGAGGTCGGGCTCGAGGCGGGTTTCGCTCATCGAAGCCACGAGGGCGTCGAAGACATCGACCAGAGAGGAAAAGACGACATTGCCATCGGGCAAAGGCCTGGGATCGGGTTCGTCGTCATAGGGGCGCCAGCCATAGAGCTGAAGTTCGGAAAGGACATGATCGGTCGGGGAAGAGGCGTGACGGGGTTCGGCGTCGTCGTCATGGTCGTGGATCATCGGGGTGTTCCTTCGTCGGTCTGACCGCGACCCTCGCGGCCTTCGTGGCGACGAAAGCCCACGGGCGGGACGGGCTGGCAGTCCTCGCCCCGCGAGGGCCTTGATGGCCGCGCCGGCTATTTTGTTTCGCGGTGCAAAGGCCGGCTCGCCGGCCGGCGGAAAATAGCCGCAAGCGCGGCCATTGCCTGCCCGTCCCGTTTGTGGGCCGCTCGCTCCTTCGAAGGCCGGTCGCGGCTCTTGCCGAAGATGGAGCGCCCGGCGATGTGACCACGGCGACGGCGATATCCCGATGCGTATCCCGTCCGAATTATGGCCTGCCGATTAGGAAGCGGGTGGCGTCCTCGGGGCGAAGCCCGGACCGCAAGGCCGTGCAAAGCATGTCGAGGCCATGACCGCGCAGATCGTCGTTGAAGTCCCCGCCAAGGGGCGAAAGGCCAACCGCCTCGATCCCGGCGCTCGCCGCTCGGGACACAAGCACGTCCCGCGCGCGGTTTCCGGCCGGATCGCGGTCAGACAGGATATAGAGCCGCCGCAGCGCCGTCGGGAACTGGACGGCAGCGAGGTGCGCCGCCGAGAGTGCCGCGACCATCGGCATGAAGGGCAATCCCGAGCGCGCGGACAGTACGGTTTCGATTCCCTCTCCGGCCGCCATCACCTCGGCAGCGGCCGCGAAGCGCACGCCATTGCCGAGAAGATCGCCCATCGCGCGGCGGGGATAGTCGACATCCGCTTTGTCCGAGCCGTCCGGGTTGAGCCAGGTCCGATGCGCGCCCGTGGTTCGTCCGTCAAGATCGGTCACGGCGGCGACCATCGCTGGTATGGTCAGGGTTGGGCCGTCATCGGCGGGACGATAGTAGCAGCGCGGATGGAAATGCAGGGCCTCGGTGTCTGCGAAAGCGGTGATGCCGCGACCGCGCAGATAGATTTCGGCGAGCGTGCCCCGAAAGGGTTGCGAGATGGCGAGCAGACGTCTTGCGGAGCGCCTGGAATTGGCTGGGCCGGATCGTGGCAGTGAGCGCGGGATTGGCTCGGGATGCGGCAGGGACAGGAACGAGCGGGCTTCCTCGGTGACATCCCTGAATTCGGCAAGGCCCAGCGATTCCCGGATCACGTCGAGCAGGTCGCCATGCTCCCCGGTTGCCGCGTCGGTCCACTTTCCGGCGGCGCCCTTGCCGGTATCGGGTCCGGCAAGGCGGACGAACATCGAGCGTCCGGGGGCGTTGCGCACATCGCCCACCAACCAATAACGTCCGAAGCGGCGTCCGGCCGGAAGATAGTGACGGCAAACCGCCTCGGCCTTTCGGCCGAGACGGATAGCGAGGTCGGCGGCATTGTGGCGAGTCATCACGCCGCCTCGCGCTCGGAAACGCGCTCGATGGCCCAGCGGTCGAGCACGCGGCCGAGAACCTCGACGCCCCTGGCGTCCGTCGGCACGAACATCCTGAGCTTCCAGGAAATGATTTCGTGGAAGAGCCCATAGCTGCTGAGACGCTGCCGCATGGTGTCGGTGAAGCCGGACAATTCGATCCGTTGCCCACCCATGACGCGGACGCAGCGAAGCTGGAGCCCTTCTTCGAGATCAATGACGGTCCTGTCGTCCATGAGCGCGGCGAAAGCGGCATCGGCCGACAGCGACAGCGATCCGGTTGCGACCGCGTTGGCCGCCCAGGCGGGCGAGACGCGACGGCCGATGATACGCTCACCCGAGTCGGCCTGGAGACGATAGACCCGCGTACCCTCGTTGGCCGGCAACCTCTTCCAGATCGGCAACAGCAAGCCCGAGACGATATGGATGGTGGATTCGGTGAACTCGGGCACTTCCGCTAGCTCGGCCGACCACGCGGCGGCAAAATCGGCGTGCTCGGCTTCCTTCCAATGGGTGTCCGGCATCGTCCTGACGGGGACATTCTGAGCCTCGGTCGGACGGACCAGGCGCACCCTGCGCTCGATTTCGCCATCGTCGAGCACGACGCTGGTGGTGGGGATCTGGACGGCCGCACGGCCCGACCGCTCGTTGAGCATCAGCATTCCACGCGGGTCGGCCAGATGGTCGAGCGCGGCGTCGAGCGCGACGGGTTGGTTGCGCTTGCACTGCGCGATCGTCAGCAGGCCCGTCTCAGCGCCGGTGCCCGGATGGGTGTAGATCGTCTGGCGCTCGGTGACGATGAAGCTCGCCGCCTGCAACGTTTCGAGCCCCATATCGTATGTGCCCGACGTGATGGCCCCCTCGACGCGCGCGGCAAGCAGACCCTCGAAGGCGGCGAACAGAATATCCTGAAGCTCGATGGTCAGGGCGAGAAGTCGGTTGAGGAAGGTCGTTATCGGCGGCAGTTCGTCCTTTATCCCGTTTTCGTCCATGAGCTTGAGGCCGGTGGTGCTTTCGAAGCGATGAAGTGAGCAGCCCTCGACCTTGCCGCGCACCAGCAGGAGATAGAGTTGCCTCAAGGCATCTCGGGCATAGGGCGATTCAAGATTGTCCTCGGGGCGGAAAAGGCCCTGGCCGCCGGTCTGTCTCTGTCCACGCGTGATGGCGCCCAAGGTGTCGAGCCGCCGCGCGATGGTGGAGAGGAAGCGCTTTTCGGCCCTGACATTGGTCGCGATCGGGCAGAAGAGCGGCGGCTGCTTCTGGCTGGTCCGGTTGGTGCGGCCGAGCCCCTGGATGGCGTTGTCGGCCCGCCAACCGGGTTCGAGCAGGTAATGCTTGCGCAGCCGCGTGTTCCGCGCCGAAAGCTCGGCATGGTAGCTGCGCCCGGTGCCCCCGGCATCCGAGAAGATCAGGATGCGTTTGACGTCATCCATGAACGCCTGGGTTTCCGCGAGATTTGCGCTGCCCGCGCGGGATTCGACGATTAGGCGGTCGTTCTTGCGCACGATGCGGCGAGAGCGGCCGGTGACCTCCGCCGTGACGTCCGTGCCGAAGGTCTGGACGATCTGGTCGAGAGCGCCCGGTACGGGGGGAAGGCTCGCGAGATGAGCGATGAGCTCGTCGCGCCGGGAAATGGCCTCGCGGCTTTCCACCGGCTGGCCGTCGCGCGTGACCGGGCGGGACAACAGCCTCCCCTCGGAATCGGTGAACGGCTCGTAGAGCTGGACCGGGAAGGAATGGGCAAGGTAGTCCAGGACATATTCGCGCGGCGTGATGTCGACCCGCACATCGTTCCATTCCTCGGTCGGCAGCTCCGCGAGTCGCCTTTCCATCAGCGCCTCGCCGGTCGAGACGATCTGGACGACGGGAGCATGGCCCTCCTCGAGATCGCGCCGGATGCGGCCGATCAGCGTGGGGGTTTTCATGCTGGTGAGCAGATGGCCGAAGAAGCGTTGCTTGGCGCTTTCGAAGGCCGATCTCGCCGCGGACTTGGCCTGCGGGTTCAAGGTGCCCGTGCTGCCGGTGATGTTGGCGGCGCGCATGGCAGCGTCGAGATTGTTGTGAATGATCGAAAACGCCCCCGCATAGGCGTCGTAGATGCGGACCTGCTCGGGCGTCAGCTCGTGCTCGAGCATCTCGTATTCGACGCCATCATAGGACAGCGAGCGGGCGGTATAGAGGCCGAGCGCGCGCAGATCGCGCGCCAGAACTTCCATCGCCGCGACGCCGCCGCCCTCGATGGCCTCGACGAACTCCGCCCGCGTCGAGAACGGAAAATCCTCGCCGCCCCAGAGGCCCAACCTTTCGGCGTAGGCCAGATTGTGAACCGTCGTCGCCCCCGTGGCCGAGACGTAAAGGACACGCGCGTTCGGAAGGGCGTGCTGGAGCCGCAGCCCCGCACGGCCCTGCTGGGACCCGGCCTGTTCTCCGCGCTCGCTTCTGGTGCCGGCGGCGTTGGACATGGCGTGGCTTTCGTCGAACACGATCACTCCGTCGAACTCGCTGCCCAACCACTGAACGATCTGATCGACGCGGGAAAGCTTTTCTCCGCCGCCTTCAGAGCGGAGCGTAGCGTAGGTAAGAAATAGGACACCTTCGTTGAGCGCGATCGGCTTTCCTTTCGGGAAGCGGGACAGCGGCGTGACCAGAAGGCGCTCCATGCCGAGGGCCGACCAATCCCGTTGTGCGTCCTCGATCAGCGTCTCGGATTTCGAAATCCAGAGCGCGCGACGCCGCCCCTTCATCCAGTTGTCGAGGACGACACCGGCTACCTGTCTGCCCTTGCCCACCCCGGTGCCGTCACCGAACATGAAGCCCCGGCGGAAGCGCACGGTTTTGCCGGCATCCTCGGGCGCGGCCGAGACGACATCGAAGGTTTCGTCCACGGTCCAGAACCCGGCAAGATGCTCGGCATGGGCCTCGCCGGCGTAAATCACGGTTTCGAGCTGGGCGTCCGACAGCAGCCCCTTCGAGACGATGGTGGGCGGAAGCGTCGGCCGGTAGGCGGGCTTGGGTGGCGCCACCGACGCCATGGCCGCCGACTGCACGAGCTTGGTCGGATGCGGCTTCGCGCCGGGAATGGCGAGCGATTGGAGGGCGTATTCCTCATAGATCGCGTCCGAGAGATGCGCATCCTCGGATGCCGTCCATTCGCGGATCTCGAAATCGAGGTCCTGGGCTTGAGGCTCGGCCAGCGGAGCGGCCGCCGAGGGGGTGCGCCTGGGACGCGCCACATAGCCGCGAAGGCTCCGGGGCGCCGGAGCCGGCCGAACTGCGATCGAGGGGGAAACCGGCAGGCGCGGCGGCACATGCTCGCCGATCCAGGCCATGAGCGTGGCCGCGTCCGGGGCAATGCCGGGCGAAGACGGAAAGCGCGTGCGGTCCTCGGCGGGCAGCTTGTCGATGACGGTCAGACGCGGCGAATAGGTCGTTCCATGCCGCGCATAGATCGAGCCGTCGACGGCGCAGGAAAAAAGGATGCGTCCGGGTTCCTGTAGCTGGGCGTAGGCATCGCGCCAGGCCGGAGCATCCGGCGCGAAATTCGAGCCCGTTATTGCGACCAGCCGGCCGCCATCGGCCAACCGGGCAAGGGCGGATGAGATATGCCGGAAAGCGGCGTCCGCCATCCGGCCGGCGACATTCGCCATCACGGAAAACGGCGGATTCATTATGATGACGCTCGGGACGATCGCGGGGTCGAGATGATCGTCGATCTGGGCGGCGTCGAACCGGGTGACCCCCAGATCGGGAAACAGGGCTGAGAGGAGTTCGGCGCGGGTTTCGGCCAGCTCGTTGAGCACAAGCGCGCCGCCGTCGATCTCGGCGAGAATGGCGAGCAGGCCGGTGCCGGCCGACGGTTCCAGCACGCGATCGGCGGGCGTGATACGAGCGGCGGCCATGACCGCCAGCCCGAGCGGAACCGGCGTCGAAAATTGCTGGAAGGTCTGGCTTTCCTGCGACCGGCGCGTGTGGGTGGGGAGGAGCGCAACGACCTTCTCCAGCATGGGCAGCGCGAGCGCCGGAGAGCCGGCCTTGCGCAGCAGCGCCTTGCCGTATTTGCGCAGGAACAGAACCGTGGCGGCCTCGCACGCTTCATAGGCCGTCTTCCAGTCCCAGACGCCCGAGGCATCGGAGACGCCAAAGGCCGACTCCATTGCCGCGCGCAGGGCGACGGCATCGACCCGGCGGCCATGCTCGAGATGGGGAAGGATGAGGTGCGCGGCAGCGAGGATGGGAGGAAGAGACGGGCGAGCGCTCGCGGCGTCGACGGATGGAGCGGGCTGGACCGGCGATGGCATGGACATGGAGAAATCCTCGGGAGAGCGGGAGGGACACGAGCCGCACGGCGCTCTCTCTCGACCGCACCGGCTCGAACCCTTCCCGGCCACCCTCTCGCTCTCCATCCTGCCTCGCCGCGAGGGGCGCCAAGGCCTATCGGCCAAAAGCGGTCGCCGAAGCATCGCGTGCTTTCGCCGGCCTTCTTGCCGTCACGGTCGAGGATGGCGCGGCGGAGGCCGGCGCCCTTGATCGGGCTGAGGCGGCATGGATTTCGCCAATGCCCTGCATCTGGGCAAGTCCGCCCATTGCGAGGGCTTTGCGAGCTTTGACCGCAAGCTTGTTAAAGCGGCGCGGGCTGCCCGCCATGCCGGTATAAGGGAAGTATGACGGCTTCTCAGCCGAACGGTCTGCCGTTCTCGAGGAACGTGTAGTCGTTGGCGATGATCCCCTCGTCGACTATGTCCTCCGATATCAGGAACTCGTACTCGCGCTCGAGATGCCGATAAAGCTCGCGGGCCAGGTCGCGCATGACCTCGGTGATGATCTCCTCGGCATCTCCGGTCATGGCCTGGCGGGCCGGACTGTCGCGTTCGACGTTGATCTCCATGCCGTATTCACGGTCGCAGTGCCCGGAGTGGCTGATATCGGCATGGAGTTGATAAAAATTCCTGCGCTGAACGTCCTGTAGCGCATCGGCGATCTTGTGCAGGGCGGTATCGCGGGGGGCGTAGTCCCTGATCTTTCTTGCCATGCTGGGCGCATAGCTCAATTTCGCTTCGAAGCAGGCTCCGTCGTTTTGCGAGAAGAAGCCACGGAACCAGATTCTAGGGTCCAGCCGTGTACCGCCGCCCATGCGACGGACGGTGCGGGTCTTGAGGCGGATGCCGAGGATTTTGCAGATGCGCTGGAAATCGTCGTAAACCGCGTCATACCAGTCGTAGTCCAGACACCGCTCACGATACCATGAGCGTGCCTCCTCCCTCGCGTCCTCGGACAATTCCTCGAGACGAAAGACGGTGATTTCGATCACGCTAGGCATGGGGGTCGCCTCCATCCAGCACGATGGAAAGCCACTCGTCGGTTACGATCCAATCCACGGTTTCGCCGGTGGCAAGATCGAGCACATGAGCCCCGCCGCCAAAGGCGTCTATACGAGGACGCGAGCAGGTGTGGGAATACTGAAATCCCCACCGGCCGGTAAGACCGAACTCGGCCGCGCAGCGCTTGACGAACGTGATGACGTCCTCGAGATCGCCGGTATCGTCGACGTAAATCCAGAGATGCGTACCCTCGCCGGGTTGTATGGCGAGGCCAAACCGCGTTGGGGGGAAATCGTCGTCCGCCGCTTCCTCGGACAACCCGGCATAGAGGTCGAGCGCGCGCGCGGCATTCTCGGGCGAACCTACGTCGAGCAGGCAGGAAAAATGGGTGAAATAGTTGGCCATGATAGACTCCTGAAACGAAAAAGCCCGGCGCGGGGCCGGGCTTCTGGATGAAAGGATTGTGCGGGCGGGCGGACCCTTTGAGGATCACCGTCCGACCGGGCTGGACTGGTCAGAGATCCTTCGGAACGTAAGGGTCGAGCACCGCCGTCAGAGCGTCGTTCAATTCGGTCAGCAACCTTGAATGCTCGGCATTCGAAAGCGCGCGAAGGATGCCGTCAGGAATCAGGTTGTTGACCGCGTGCGTGGCATCGTCGACCAGATCGTCAAACTCTTCCGGTGTGAGGGAAAGGATTTCGCGGCTATCGGTCATCGGATACGCCCTCCGAGTGCGTAGGGGTGGCGGATTTCGTTGCCAGCCCCTAGACGCCGGGCGCCGCGATGGGATCGAGCTGTTTGTGGAGCGGCTGGGCGCGACCCATCCAGGGCTGTGGGCGGATCGAACGGACCCAATCGACGAAGCTGGGAATGAAACCGAGATCCTCGCGCACATGCTGCTCTCCGACCCATCGCGTCGGAATGACGCGCCCGGTCGAGAGCGTGATGGTCGGGCCGAATATCGTCTCGGCCATGAACACGCCCTCCGCATGATGACGCAGGGCACGATGCCTGAAATCCGCAGTGATCTCCTTGCTGGCGTCGAACCAGCTATGGATCGCAAGATAGTCCTCGACCGTGCCGCCCCAATTATTCACCGAGGACAGGGCGTGATGATAGGGATGTGCCATCGTCGCCTCCCTAGAAGGTGTGATTGTAGGATTCGATCGCGATGTAGCGATCGTGGTGCTCAAGCGTGATCGCCTGCTTGGCGACGTCGAAGACGAACTCGCCATAGGCTCCGTCGTTGTTCTCCCAACCCCCATGCGTCCGTTCGAGGATGTCGTAGGCGAAGCGATCGATCGCTTGTTCGAGGGTGACCGAAACCGGCGTCGGCTCGGGCCGGTCCGAAGCGTCGAACCCGATCTTGAGATATTCGACATGGGCGCCGGGCATGGTGATATCGTCATCGCCGGCGCGAACCTCGACGCTTTCGATCTGGCCGGAGTCACTGGCGCCGTCGAAGGCGACGATGACATGGGTGACGCCGGACATTTGCAGCGCATGGAGCAGCGCGGTCTTGTTCTGCTCGAACAACTCGGCCTCGAGCTGCGCAACAGAGGCGGCGCGTTGCTGCCAATCTGCGAGTGGCGCCGCCGCGTTGGACTCGGGTTTCAAACTGTCGGTCATGGGGAATCTCCAATGAGAAGGATGGGGAAAGCCGCGGGCGCCTCTCTCTTGACGCGACCGGCTCGCGCTATCCCGGCTCCTCTCTCCCTCTCACGCTGGTCCCAGTGTCGTTCGGCTCGTCGGGGCCGCGCGCGTCAGCCAGGATCGCCTCGGCTTTGGCGACGGCCCAGGACGCCTTGGTGAGCCAGTCCTGCGAAGCGATGCGGCTGGCGAGAGCGTCATTGGTCAGGATTTTGAGGACGCCGAGCAGAACCTCGAAATGGGCGGTGCGGCGCTGTGCGCCTTCCTCGAAATGCGGCGGGACCGGGATGGAGGAACCTTTATAGGCGGCGTCGGCGCCCAGCCAGATGCCGGTGATGTAGTTCTCCCCGGCGGTTTCGTAGTCCAGCTTTTTGCCGGTCCAATCCTCATCCTCGATGGCGAGGCGGCATGCCTGCGCCGGTGTCTCGGCATCGTAGCTCCTGTGCCGATAGGCCGGTAGGCGGTAGGTGGTTTCGATGGTGTAGGTGGGCATTTGAGCCTCCATGAAGAAAAGGCCCGGCGCAGAGGCCGGGCATCGTTGTTGTGAGTGGAGGAATGAGGTCACGAGCCGAATTGCCGTGATGGCCGGGGTTGACCGTCATGGCAGCGGCAACAGGTTAGGCAAGATCGGCAGGATTAGCCTTGGCGCATTGCGCGTCTCGAACCGACTTCTCCTTGAGCACGGTGACGGCTTTGGTCCGGTTAGCCATCGTCCTCCTCGTCGGCGAGGACCTCAAGATAGTCGAGGAGCGGCCGGAACTGGCCGTTGTCTTCCGCCCATCGTGCGATCAGCACCAGAAGGGTAAAGCTGTCCCAGCCTGCCTTGGCCGCGATTGCCTCGAACTGCTCGTGGGTTTCGTTGCGCATGGAAAAGCCTCCTTACGCCGCTGTGACCGGCGCGACCACGCGGCCTTCGACCACATCGGCGCCGAGCTCGTCGGCCGTGACCTCCTCGAGGCGGGCGGAGCGGTAGCCTTTGCGGGAGAGCCAGAGCTCGGCCGCTTCGCGGCTTTCGGCCAGATGCAGCAACTCCGCGTTGTCGCCGACCTGCTGAAGAACACGCACCATGCCGATGGAGGGCGTTTCGACGACTGCGAAACTGAGATCGGAGTCGACCGTGTAGGTGCGCATGACGCTTATGAGGATCACGCCGTTCGCCCCGAAATTGCCCTCGTGCAGGACGATCGTTGCCGGTGACGAATAGGTTGGGCGCTCGCGCGGCGGTTCCTTTCTGACCAACCGGCCGACACCGTTGCGCTGTTCCCATGCCTTGAGCTTTCGGGTGAACCGAGCGGGTGGCTTTGGAGTGCCGTCGGAATAGCGGATGAGCGAACCGAGCGGCGCATTCTCGTAGATGGCGTGTGCGGACATGTTCAAATCTCCTGAAATGAAAACGGCCCGGCGATCAGGCCGGGCCGCAAGGGAAGCGAGGGGCAGCGGACGCCGCCCCCGAGTGGAGCTATTCGGCCGCGACCGGAGGCGTTGCCTCGTCCTCGAAATCCGCCGAGGCGTCTGCGTCGGCCTCGTCGCCACCGGAAAGATAGGCGGGCAGCGCAGCGGCATCCGCTTCGTCGGTGGATTCAGGCTCGGCCCCGAGGCTGCGGAGCGGTTCGGGCAGCCAGCCACTGTCAGCGAGCAGGCGTTCGGCCTCGCGCGCCATATCCGGCTTCTTGAGATGGTCGATGAGCTGCGCGGCCTGGTCGCCGACGCCCTCGCGGACCGCCTCAAGGATATGCAGCTTGGTCACCCGCCCTAGGTAGTTTTCGACGGTGGGCCGGAAGCCCGCCTCCACCATGTCGAGCCCGGTGACATGGGCGAGGCGTTCGGCTTCGGCCATCCTACGGTCAAGCCCGCGCTGGGTGATGCCGCTTGCACCGAACTGGTTCGGCCGCTCGTAAAGCGCGTTGACCCCGAATGAGACGCAATGGGCGAGCAGCGCGTGACGGCTGGCATCGTCGAGCCCTTCGATCCAGCCCCAGAGCGCCTCGTCGTCGGACGGGATATCCGCCTTCCAGTTCTTGTGGCGTTCCGTGAGTGCCTGGGCATACGGCGTATCGGGAAGATCCTTGCCCTGCTCACGGAAATGAACGCGCTGGACGTTGGCCTCGATCACCGCACCCTCGGCCCTGACCTGGCTGAAGGTGTCGCGCACGAGCTTGTGGAGAAGCGCAGTGACGGCGACATGGGGATTGGCCGCGAGAGCATCGCGCAGGGCGAGGGTGCGATGGGCGGTCAGCTCCATCACGAGGCGCTCGGGCAAAGGCTTGACCGCCTCGCCTTCATCGTCGTCATCCTCGGGCTGGGAGGGCTCGCCGCCGACTGTGATGACCGCGCGTGTCGCGGCACCGTTCCCCTCGTCATCGCCGATATCGGTGCCGGGTTCCTCGGCGTCGGCATCAACCGGCGCTTCATCTTCGGGCCGCACATACCCGCGATCGACGATCAGCTCGCCATCGCGGTCGAGGCCGACAAAGACGCCGGCAAGGGGAATGTCCTGCGGCTCGAAGATGACCGGGCGGTTCTCGAACGCTTCGAGCGCCGTCTCGATCTCCCCGAGGCGTTGGTCGATCTCGTCGGGAAGCTCGTCATGGTCCTCGTATTCGCCCTCGATCTTAGCGTACTCGTCGCGCAGGCTTTCCCGCTCGGCACGCTCGTCCTCGGTGAATTCGACCGTGGCGCGCGAAAGAGCGCGCAACCCATTGCTGTATCCGTAGGGAAGGTTGACGTCGAGGGCGATCCACTTCCAGCCCTCGGCTGCAATTTCGTCTGCGACCGCCTTGAGCTTATCGGTGGTCAACCTGTCGAGCAGCGCCGGATCTTCGAGCCAGAAGCCGACCTGTTCGGAAAAAAGATCGCGCAGCACACCGCCGCCGGCCTGCTCATAGGCTTGGGTCCCGACGAAAATGGCTCTCTTGTCGGAAGAAGGAACCGCGGCTTCGGTGAGCATTTGCCGAATCTGCCACGGCTGACGATAGGTATGCTGGATGGCGTCCCAAACCTGCTCCTGGCGGTCGTGGTCGGGGTTGACGGTGAACGCCTCGAGCAGCTCGAGCGTCATTTCCCCGTCGGCATAGATGTCGAGCAGCTTGGGCGAAACGCTCGTGAGGCGCAAACGCTGTTCGACGAACCGCTCCGTGGTAAAGTAGGCGGCCGCGACCTCGGCCCGCGACATCTTTTGGTCGACCATGCTTTTGAACGCGCGAAACTGGTCGAGCGGATGCAGCCCAGCGCGCTGCACGTTCTCGGCAAGCGAGTCGTCCTCCTTGAGGATATTAGTGTCGGCCTTGCGCACGACGCACGGCACGAGGCCGTCCTTGGGGAAGCGCCTGGCCTTGACCAAACGTTCGATGGCCCGAAAGCGGCGGCCACCGGCGGGCACTTCGAAGAATCCGGTTTCCTCACCGTTTTCGTCGACAAGGGCGCGGACATTGAGGCCCTGGATCAGATCCTCGCGGCGGTCGATGTCCTGGGTCAACTCGTCCAGCCCGGTTTCGGGCCGGATCTGGCGAACATTGGCCTCGCTGATCACCAGCTTGTCGAAGGGAATGTCGCGCGAGCGTGAAAAGACGATTTTCTTGGGCGACTTTGCCATGTCGGTTTCTCCACGACGGGCAGCCGCAAGACTCTCTCGCGACCTCCAACCCGTCGCAAAAAACCGACCCCTCTCTCCCTCTCCCAACCCCCGCGCCGCAACAGAGCGAGAGGCCCGAGTCCGTCACCAGGCCGGGCGGTGCGGGCGCTCGGCGTTGATGCGGTATTTCGAGCGCAGCGCTTCTATGGCTGCGTCCTGCCGCGCGATCCTGCCGCGCAGCCGGTTCAGCTCCGCCCCGGACGTCTCGAGCAGCCGATCGAGGATGCGTCGGTACTCGGCCTCGTCCGCGCCGGTCCATCGGCTCATCCTGCGGTGATAATAGCGAGCCTTTGGCCGCCGGCGGATCGTCTCCGCTTCGGCGCGATTGCAGAGCGCGTGTTCGACGCGGATCAGGTTGCTGCGTGTTTCGGCGAGACTGGCTTCCATGCGGTCAAGAACGACACGCAATTGGGCGTGGGTCATCATGGCGCATCTCCTGCGCAAGTTCGGGAACTTCCAGGGCTTTCGTCGCGACCTGCGGCGACGTTCGCGCACGGGATTGAAAGCGAGCGCCGCCCTCCCAGAGTGAGAGGCGGCGCCCGCATCAGTCGGCGTCGGCGACGTCTTGCGGGGTGGGATATTCTCGCCTGTCGAAGACGGCCGCGGGACCATCCGCAATGTAGGGAACGGAGTTTTCGATGAACGAGTGTTGCGGGGCGAACTTGGCGTCGAAAGCGTCGATCGCCGCGTCTTCATCCTCCGCATCGACCTCCTGCACGAAGCAGACCCATCGCAGGCGTCGTTGGCCGACGAAATAGCGGTTGGTTGCGGGGATGCACTCGAACACCTCGTTGATCTCGCCGTCCATCTCGGCGTCGTTGAACTGCTCGACGGCGTGATCGCGATTCTCGGCATCGCAAAGCCAGGAATCGTTCTCGGAGCCGTAGCAAACGAGGTATAGTTTCAGGAGGGGTCGCGATTGGCTGATTGTCATCGGGGTTTCTCCGCGACGGGCGGCCGCGAGCCTCTCTCCGGCCCCAACCCGTCACGACGCGAAGCGCCGCCCTCTAACTCCAGAGGGACGGCGCCGCAGAACCGAGGAACGGGAAGGCCGCAATGCCGGGAGTCCGATCTTGCGATTACGCGGATTTCAGGCGGATCAGACCCCGCACATACCTTCGCATTCGTTCGGCCAGAGATCGAGCTGGCCCCGGTCGGCCTCAGTCGAAAGATCAGCCTGCTCGAGCGGGACGGCTGAGCGATGCAGATAAACCTCACCGCGGATGCCCCGGAATCCGGTTCGAATGGCGGCATCGACCGATACGGCATCGGTCCAGGCTTCGGGATCATGGTCGCGCATATGGCGCCAACGATCGTCGGAATGGAACGGGCAGCCGATGCAGGCGCTCTTGGGCGGCGTGGGATAGTCGTGCCGCTCCAGCCAGCGCAGGCAGTCGTTACGGATCATACCACGTTCGATTAGGGGCCAGCGGTTGACTTGCCAGCTCTCAAAGGAGGGCTTCATGCGCAACGCCTCGTCGAGCGAAATACCGATCCATTGCTCGGCGACAGGCGATTTGGGCGAGCGCCGACCGGCAATGCCGAGCAGCTTGCGGACCTTTCGCCGGATCGGCACGATCTTGTAGTCGCCGGTGCATTGGCGCCGGATCATGCCGATCCCGATATGATCGGTCTTCGCGATGCGGGAGCCGACCAGAACGAGATCTCCGTTCTCGTCCTCGTCATAGACGGGAAGCTCGGTCCCCGCTGGCGTTACGGTGCGGGTGAAGGCGGGGATCGAGGCCCATCGCTTGCCCTGTGCGCCGGCGAGAAGGTCGGCGCGCAGATTCCCGGCCGAGACTATATGAACGGGAAAGGGCAACACATTAGGCGATCCGAGCCAGGCAAGATGTTCATAGACGGCCTTTGGCTCCCAGCCTGTGTCGGCGAATATCGCACAATCGGGCATGGGGCCGACTTCGCCATTCGCGGCCATTAGGGCGAGCGTGGTGGACTGGACGCCAGCGCCTAGGCTGAGCACGCGGAGCCGGATGTCGGCCGCCAGTTCGGGATCGGGCGCGAGGCCAGGGAAAGCGAGCGCGTTCATGCCGCTGCCTCCTGCTCGTTATCGGCTGAGGCCACGCGGGCGGCTTCCGGCAGGAAGGACAAAATCCAGTCGGCGGCCTTGCTGGCCTGTGAGGCCGCGCGGACAATGGCACGATTGTCCTCGCGCAGCACGTCGAGCCACTCGCCGATATAGTCGGCGTGACGGACGGTGGGTACGATGCCGAGTGAGGCGCAGCAAAAGGCGGCGTTGATCTCAGCCACCAGTTCCTCAAAGGCATATTTCTTCGAGCCAAAGCTTCCGGCGAGGTCGCGGCTGAGACGCGAGCGATGGCCGGTGGCGTGGCCCAGCTCGTGCAGCGCGGTGCGGTGCCAGTTAATCGGCTCGTGATAGGCTTGCGGAGGTGGCACCTGCACATAGTCGAGCGCCGGGACGTAGAATGCTCGACCGCCGCCTATGCGGAAGTCGATCCCGGTCGCGCGGATCAGCGCTTCGACCCTGGGCTCGACCAGACCCTCGGGCGCGGGCGGCGCCTCGACGGCGAGGTCATTGGGCAGGCCGTCGCATTGGGCGGCGTTGAATACGGTGAATCTCTTGAGGAAGGGTATCGCCTGGGCGTCCTCGCCGGCCTCGCGCGCACGGCGCTTCTCGTCCTCGGGCGTGAAGCGGTCGGCATAGACGACGGTGGTGCCGTGCTCGCCCTTGCGGACATTGCCGCCAAGCGACAGCGCCTGCCGGAAGGTCAGCCAGTGCTGGGTCGGATAGCCATGCTCGATAACGGCGCCCCAAAGGATGAGGATATTGATGCCGGAATACTGCCGCCGGGTGGCGGCGTTGCTCGGCATGGCGAGTGCGGCCTTGGCGTGTGCGGCGCCCCAGGGCTGGACCCAGGGCACGCGACCGGCCTCCAGCTCAGCTATGATCCTGTTGGTGATTTCATCGTATAGGTTCGCCCGGTCATTTCCGGCGCGGCGTTCGCGAGTGCTGGCCATCGGGATGATCTCCGCGACGGGCCTCGGGAGCCTCTCTCCCGATCCTCAACCCGTCACGGACGTCCCCGTCCGCACTCTCACTCTTGGCTGTGCGTGGAGGTATCGCCCTGGCATGCCTCCCAGGCGAGCGTGTGTACCACCTACGGCATCACACTCCCAATCGGAAACTGGGCTGATGTCTTGGAAGGGCCATCGACCCTCGTGGAAGCGAGTCGGATTGTCGCACCCAGGGCGGTGCGCAGGCTGGGAAACCTTCGTCCCAGCGCTTCCAGTATGCTTCCAGTGGGGATTTTTGCCTTGATTTCCGCAGCCCTAGGCTTCCGAAAAAGCTCTTTAATTTTAAGGACTTAGAATGGTTGCGGGGGCAGGATCTAATCTTCACTTGCTGCCCGAGCAAGTAAAGATGGTTGCGGGGACCGGCATCGATCACAACTTGCAATCGACGCCGGTAAAGATGGTTGCGGGAGGGCGCTCAAATCTCAACTTGCAAACGAAAGACGGCCACCCGGTGGGGGCGGCCGATCTTCGTGAACTTGCATCGCAAGTTGAGATGGTTGCGGGGGCTCGCTCTGCTCTCAAATTGCTTTTCCGAGCGGCAGCCTAGGGTCTGGACTCATTGAGTTTCAAAGCCAGTAGATGACGATGGCCGCAAGAGCGATAGCTGACAGGAAGACCTTTGGGCACCTGTCGTAACGTGTCGCCACACGCCGCCAGTCTTTGAGCCTGCCAAACATGATCTCGATGCGGTTGCGCCGTTTATAGCGACGCTTGTCGTATTTCACCGGTTTCGTCCGCTGTTTCCGGCCAGGGATGCAGGCGCGTATCCCTTTGTCTTTCAATGCTTCTCGGAACCAATCGGCGTCATATCCTCGATCTCCGAGGAGCCATTCCACCTTTGGCAAACTGCTCACCAAAGCACGAGCACCGATGTAATCGCTGACCTGACCGGCGGTGACGAAGAGGTTGAGCGGTCGGCCCTGGCTGTCGCAGATGGCGTGCAGTTTGGTATTCATGCCGCCTTTGGTTCGACCGATCAGGCGTCCACGCCCCCCCTTTTTCACCGCAAGGCTGGACGCCGTGCGATGGGCTTTGAGATAGGTCGCGTCGATCATGACCGTCTTCTCTTCACCATGATCAGCGGCCAGACCAGCCATAATCCGAGCGAAGATTCCCCTATCGCTCCACCGTTTCCAACGGTTGTAGAGCGTTCTCTGATTGCGGCCTTGTCAAGCGTGGGAAGTTGATGTCCGTCCGGGGTCATGGTTCTCTCCGAGGTCGCATTGAGCGCCTCATGATGGTTTTCGGCGGCGGATCGTCTCCAATGTCTTGTGCGGGGTGTGGCTCTGGCCATCCCATGCTCTACAGCGAGATCGATCAACCTCCGTCCCGTCGGGACTGCGCTCCCCGCGTCAGACGCGAGAACTCAGATCAGGCGGTGGCCTCCTTTGTCCATTGATAGTCAGTTCCATTTTTCCAGAGCGTCAGCATAAGCACTGCGATTTTGCGAGCCGTCGCGACGGCCGCCTTGCGGAAGCCACGCCGTCCCGCCAGTCGTACAGCCCAGCTTTTCAGCCGCGAGAAACGTTTCACCTGATGGATCACGGATGACGCCGCCTCGAACAGTAGCCCGCGCATCGCACCGTCACCGCATTTCGAAACGCGCCCCGACCAATGTAGCGCGACAATCTGGATGAGAGTAGCGCGTCAATCAGGATGAGAATCCTTGGTCGCGACAGCAGCGAGGATGGCGGGTTTGTCTGTCGCGGGCAAGGGGCTTGTCGCAGTGATTGTCGCGGAGCGTCAATCTGCATTCATGTCCGCCGGCGACGCCTTCCGCGGAGGCCGCCCGGGACCTTTGGCCTTTTCCGCGGCCTTGCGGCGGTAGCTCTCGACATTCATCTCGAAGATGGTGGCGTGGTGCACCAGCCGGTCGACAGCGGCGAGCGTCATGGCCGGATCTGGGAAGATCGTGTTCCATGCGCCGAAGGGCTGGTTTGCCGTGATCAGCATGGAGCGGCGTTCGTATCTCGCGCTGATCAGTTCGAACAGCACGCTGGTCTCGGCCTGATCCATGGTGACGTAGGTGATGTCGTCGAGGATCAGCAGGTGGAACTTGTCGAGCTTGGCGATCGCGCTTTCGAGTGCGAGATCGCGGCGCGCCTGCTGGAGCTTCTGGACCAGATCGGTGGTGCGGGTGAAGAGGACGCGGTAGCCCTTCTCGATCAGCGCCAGCCCGATGGCGGAACCGAGATGCGACTTGCCCACGCCCGGCGGGCCGAACAGCAGGATATTGGCGCCCTTCCCGATCCAGCTGTCGCCGGCGGTGATGGCACCGACATGGGCCCTGGACAGCATGGGAACGGCGGCAAAGTCGAAGGTCTCGAGGGTTTTTCCGGGCAACAGGCGGGCCTGAGAAAGATGGCGCTCGATGCGGCGGCGATCGCGTTCGGCCAGTTCGTGTTCTACCAGGGCGCTGAGCAGCCGTGCGGCGGACCAGCCTTCCTTGTCCGCCTGTTCGGCGAAACGCGGCCAGAGCGCCTTGATGGCGGGCAGGCGAAGCTCGTTCAGAGCCAGGGTGAGGCGTGCGGTATCGATCTCGGATGATGTCATGCCGCAGCCTCCTCACCGGCATTTTCCAGCAGCCGGTCGTAGGATGACAAATCGGCCAGCTGCACCTCGACCCCGGGCAGACTGTCGGGCGACGGGGCGAAGAGAGCGCGCAGGGCTGTCATATCGGGCAGACGGTGCTGGCTGATATCCTCCTCGAGTTGGGCGGCCAGTTCGGCCTCGCAGCCCCGGTCATGGGCCAGCGCCAGAAGATCGACCGTCATCCGGCAGGCCGCCTTTGCGTCGGTCTGCTCGAGCAGGAATGCGAAGATCTCGCTGAAAGCCCGCCGCGGGAACAGTTGGTCCCGGTAGACCAGCCCCATCAGCGCCATCGGTTTCTTGCGCAGGGAACTGATGACATGGCGGTAATTGACCACGTGCCCGTGGCTGCCGGTACTCGAGGCCCGGCCGCGCGGCAGCGTCAGCAGCGCGGTGGCGCCGAGGAACAGCTCCAGCCGGTCATCGTAGAGCCGAACCCGGAGGCGATGCCCGATCAGCCGGGACGGCACGGTGTAGAAGACCTTGCGCAGGATGAAGCCACCCGAAGAGGTGACGCGCACAGTGATCTCCTCGTAATCCGTCGTCCGCCGGGCGGGCAAGGGTCTGAGGCTGGCACGTTCCATGTCGATGCGCTTGGCATTGCGGGCGTTGATCCGGCCCACGATCTCGTCGATGAATCGGCGATAGGCCGTCAGATCCTCGAAGTCGCGCGACCCGCGCATGACCAGCGCATCCTCAATGGCGCGCTTGAGATGACCGTGAGGGCCCTCGACGGAACCGTTCTCATGCGCGATGCCCTTGGTATTGCGCGTGGGTGTCATGCCGTAATGGCGGCACAGCGCGTCGACGCGGTCGGTGAGGTCGGCTTGGGCGGATTTGTCGAGGTTCTTGAACGCGGCCGAGAGGCTGTCGGTCGTGTGCTCCTGCGGCACGCCCCCGAGCGCCCAGAGGGCGTTTTGCAAGCCTTCGGCCAGTGCCACATAGCTTTCGCCGCCCAGCACGACATGGGCGTGCTCGAAGCCGGAATAAGCCAGCCGGAAGTGATACAGCCGGTGGTCCAGCTGCTCGCCGGCAACGGTCACGCCGAGTTTGCCCATGGCGGTGAAGTCCGACAGGCCCATCTTGCCCGGCACATGGACCTGCCGGAAGATCACTTCCCGGTCGGGGCCATGCTCGGCGCGCCAGGCGCGTATCCGCCGCTCCAGCGTACGCCGGATGCCGATGCCCAGCTCGGGATGCCGGCGCAGAAGTTCCTCGTAAACCGCAACTGGACGGATACCCGGCGAAGATTGCAGCAGGGGGACGACCTCCGTGTCGAAAATATCGGCCAGCGGGTCGGGACGACGTCGGCCGCGCGGGATCTTCTTCTGTGAGGGAAGGGTCGGGTTGGATTGCAGCCGATAGCCGGTCGCCTGGCTGATCCCGGCCTTCGCGGCGGCCGCGGGCACGGAATGGGAATGTCTGCGCGTCATGAAGAGCCTCATCTGTTGGTCGGTGACATGACGGCCCGGCATGAACGATCTCCCGAATCGGAAAAATCGTCCCCTATCCGAGCCGGCCACGACCGTCAGACCCACCCATTCCAGGCGCAACGCGGGGGTGGGGCCTCTCCGGTCGGGCTACGCCCTCCCTACAAGGCCCCACCCCCGCGTTCTCATCCTGATTGACGCTGGAGTCTCACCCTGTTTGTCGCGCCGCACCGACCAATCCATTTCGCCGGACTGATGTCGCTTTGGCGTTAACCCAAGAAAAGCGCCCACATCCGACGTCCGGTTGAACCGACCCGGATCATCAACCAGTGCTATGAAGCTGAGCGCGTTGACCGGACCAACACCGGGGATTGTCATCAGGCGGCGCGCGACTGGATGGACCTTGGCCGTTTTCCTCACCACCTTGTCCAAGTCGTCCGCCACTTGGCACAACTTGGCATGGGTAGCGATGAAGGCATCAGCTATGACCCGCAAAACCTGGTCGGTCTCGCCCGCTGCTGCCAGCTGATCGCGGAACGCTTGCCTCTGCCGTCCCTGGCCAATGCCGATCATACGGATGCCGAAGGTTTTGAGGACGCCACGAATGTGACCTTCGAGGTCCTTGCGCAACCGGATCAACCGTTCCCGCGCGCCTACCAAGCTGCGAAGCCGGTCCGCCTCCTCGCTGCGGATGTGAACCGGTGTGAACCAACCGGTGCGCGCAAGCTGTGCCAGACCTTCAGCGTCGGCGGCATCCGACTTGTTGAGCCGCGCCGACAAGCTCTTGTGTGCCTTCCGGGCATCAATGCAGGTCGCAGGCAGGCCGAGACCTGCGAGGCCGCGCTGCAACCAGATCGATAGCATTCCGCTTTCATGCACGATCCGTCGGGGCGTAAGTTCGCGGTTGCGAAACCAACCCGCGACGCCCCCGGGATCAGCGGGACAGACGCCACGCGCTACAGTCTTGCCATCCCTGTCTACAACGCAGATCGAAATCTCTTTCAGCGACACATCCAAACCGACATAGTATTCCATAGGACGTTCTCCTCACGGCTTATATCCATGAGGCCAACATACCGGACCTCGTTCGCCCCCGGAGAGCGACCGCCGCAATCACACCATGTCTTGTGAGGCCCGTAGGCGGAAGGGGCATCACGCCACCGTAAGCCATTGCGGTTGATGAATATAATGCCGCTCAACACACGCCGGTCATCGACTCGTGGCTTGCCGTGAGGCTTCGGGAAGAAGGGTTCAAGACGCGCCATCTGCGCATCCGTCAGCCAGAAAAGATCAGACATGTTCACCGCTCGTTTTTCGAGCCGTGAATCATGACGCCGGACTGAAATCAATGGGTCCTGACCCTAGCCCAATTGTGTTATGCGGCAGCTCTTGGCGGGAACCGCTGCGTCGCTCCTTCGGTTGCAATCTTCCTGAGCAAGCGGACCTATCTTGCCCGATTAGTCCCGGTTTCCCTCCGGCTGCGTGTCGGTCACATACCGGAAATCACAGTATTTGCCCCCACCAGCCAGAGTTTCGGTACGCTCCAGATGCCCTCCCCACATCTCGGCCAACGGGTAATCCAGATTACAGGCCGTGCCCTGGCAAAAATCACGCGCGTCCTCGGGCGGCAGCAAATTGTGGTGCAGTTCCTGATAGGGGCAACGGGTCACCAGAAACACCCCGCCGCGGTCGCTGTCGATCCAGCGTTTGCAATAGGATTTCGGGCCAAAGGGGAAAACATCCATGATCAGATGCGTGTCCCGTTTCAGCCGTTTGGCGGGATCGCGGGTGGTCAGCCGGACCAGCGCGTCCGGAACCATCATGACCCGCCGATAGATGATCCAGGCGGCATCGCCCACCAGTTCGATAGCGTAGTTCCGCGCCACGCCGCGATCAATAGCCGCCTGAATGGCGCTGATAATAAGCGCGCCATTCAGCAACCAAAGCCGTGCGCCTGCGTCGCGCTCATGCGGGATCTGGGCGGCGTGTGCCTCGAACCGGGTCCAGGCGTCTTTCAGAAGGTCGCGGATTTCAGCCTTGGTGAACCGCCCCTTGCTCATGTCTCCGCGCACACGGTTGCGCCCCAGAATGGCTGTCTTGGCCGCACCGCGCACAAGGGGCGCGAATGCAAGGCGGTAGAGCCGCTGGCGCGGCGTCATTTCAGCAAGGCGGGCCCGAATGCCCGCCCCCGGTCGGTAAAGGTCATCCAGCCCAGAACTGCACCGCCGATGGCGGACATCACGATGCCATTGACCGGCGCTGATGGTGTGACCGCCCCCCGACGGCAACTGTGTGCCAAGGTGGGTCTGCAACGATCCACAAAGGAGAGCGGTCATGTCGGAGATCATCATGGTCGGGCTCGACCTGGCGAAGAATGTGTTTCAGGCGCACGGTGCTGATGCCTCGGGGCGGGCAGTTCTGCGCAAGAAGTTGAGGCGGGATCAGGTGCTGGCCTTCTTTAGCCGGATGCAGCCCTGTGTTGTCGCGATGGAAGCCTGCGGCGGCGCCCACTTCTGGGGCCGCGAGATCGGCAAGCTGGGCCACGAGGTGCGGTTGATCCCGCCGGCCTATGTGAAGCCCTTCGTCAAGCGGCAGAAGAATGATGCGGCCGACGCTGAAGCGATCTGCGAAGCGGCCACGCGTCCGACGATGCGCTTCGTGCCGGTGAAGAGCGAAGAGACCCAAGGGGCCGCGATGGTCTTCCGCATCCGCGAGTTGCTGATCCGCCAGCGGACGCAGGCGATCAATGCGCTCCGGGGTCATCTGGGCGAGTTCGGCCAGATCGTGCCACAGGGGGCGGCGAACGCCGCGCGTTTGATCGCAATTGTCGAGGACCCGGACAGCGGACTGCCCGCCGATGCCATTGCAACGTTGAAGGTGCTGGTCGGAGCCCTCACCCATCTGGAGACGGAGATTGACAAGCTCGATGCCGAGATCGCGCGGCGCGCCAAGGAGAACGAGGTCGCCCGCCGACTGATGACCGTGCCGGGGATCGGGCCGTTGATCGCCACGGCCATCGCGGTCCTCGCGCCGCCACCCGAGACGTTCCGGAAGGCGCGCGACTTTGCGGCGTGGCTCGGCTTGACGCCCCGCCAGCATTCCACCGGGGGCAAGCAGCGCCTCGGGGCCACGACGAAGATGGGCGAGCGCTCCCTGAGGCGGCTGCTGATCATCGGCGCCAACAGCGTCATCATCAAGCGGCACGTCCATGCCGCGGCCCGGCCGGGCACCTGGCTGGGCGGGATGCTGACGCGCAAGCCGCCGATGCTTGTGCGGGTGGCGCTGGCGAACAAGATGGCGCGGATCGTCTGGGCCCTGATGGCCCGGGGTGGCGTCTACAAGTCTCCGGCCTCGGCGGCATAAGCCGACCAGCGGTCGCGAGGACGTCGGAGCGGAAGAGGGCAAGGAGCAGTTTGGCGCAACAGTCGTGAGACGGGATCGGGAGAACCAGTGTGCAACAGAGTGCCACCGAGCACGCGGCTTTGATCTGGGCCCGATCTTCGAACACCATGCGGGCCCGCGGCAAGACGACGGCCGCATCAGAGGCCGGATACATGTCAGCACCCGGTGACGCGTCTAAAGAAGCTCTGAAGATTTCTCTTGCGCAAGGGGCGGTTATACATGTTGCACAAATCGGGGTCTGAGCGTGGTTCCCCTTTCCCCGGACGGACCTATCCTACGGCCACAGTGACGGGTATGCCGAGCGCGGTGTAGCCGTTCAGCACGGCGATGCGAACTTGCAGCTCGGCGACCTGGCGGTCGAAGTCTCGGGCCATGAGGGATTGGCCGAGCAGCTTGATGCAGTTCATCTTGCTCTCGACCCGGCTCCGGCGGTGGTAGCCAGACCATCTTCGCCAGATGGCGCGACCCAAATATTTGGACGCGCGCAGTGCCTCATTGCGGGCGATGGCTCCGGGGCTCGTCGGTTTCCAAGGCTTGGCGTTCTTGCGGGGCGGGATGATCGCAGCGGCACAACGAGCAGCGATTGCCTCGTGGCACTTGCGTGTGTCGTAGGCGCCATCTGCCGTCACGGAACCGATCTCTTCGTCAGACGGGATTTGGTCAAGGAGATCTGGCAGGATGGGCGCATCGCCAATGTTGCTGCCGGTGACTTCGACGGCCCGGACTTCCAATGTTTCCTCGTCGATACCGATGTGCACCTTGCGCCAGATGCGCCGTTTGGCTCCGCCGTGCTTGCGGGCGTTCCACTCACCTTCGCCTTCGGCCTTGATGCCGGTGCTGTCGATCAGCAGGTTCAGCGGGCCCGTGCCGCCGCGATACGGGATCGCCACATTCAGCGTCTTTTGGCGGCGGCACAGGGTGCTGAAGTCCGGCACTCGCCAATCCAACCCGACCAGCCGCAGGAGGCTCTGAACGAACCCGGTCGTTTGTCTCAGCGGCATGCCAAAGAGCACCTTCATTGTCAGGCACGTTTGGATCGCTTCATCGCTGAAGCTCGGCTGCCGCCCACGCTTCCCGCTCGGCGGCGGCTTCCACATCATGTCGGGATTGAACCAGATCGTCAGCGATCCGCGCTGACACAGTGCTTCATTGTAAGCCGACCAGTTCGTGGTCTTATACTTCGTAGGGGCCCAACTGCTCATACCTTCCAGCTATCACGCTGGATTCACGCAGTGAATCCCTCACCCGATTTGCGCAACAAGGCCGTTCGTGAGCGCAACTGACGGCGATATTTCATTTCACCCACTGGATGTTGCCGAAGCGATTTCGTGCCAAAGCGAACGCAAGCGCTTACTTGATGTCACGCATTCGACGGTGGTGCCAGCAGGCATGTTTAGAGGCGGGAAAGACGTCTATAGTTGCTGCGAATGAAACAAAAGGAACATAGACTTGCCTCTCTCTATTGGCTTATCCCTGTCCGCATTTCTGGTGACGGCGGTGATGCATCTGACCACCCTGAAGTGGTGCAGTGGTGGGATGGCCAGCATTCCAATGCGGCCCTCCATCCGCGTCCTCGCGGTTCTGACTCTGCTGTTCACTGCCCATATGTTGCAAATTGGCGTGTTCGCTGTCGCCTTTGCCTTGGCCGAGCGCTGGTTGAACCTGGGCGCATTTGCGGGTGAGACCATCGCGGCTCCCCTCGATTACTACTATTTTTCGGCAATAACCTACACCTCGCTCGGAATAGGAGACATTTTTCCTACCGGGCACCTGCGGTTTCTGACGGGCGTCGAGGCGCTGATCGGTCTGTTGCTGATCGCGTGGTCCGCCTCCTTCCTCTACGCGATGATGAACCGCCTCTGGGTCTGGCAGCCCTGCGTGCGTCCGGACGGAACATCGCAGGACATGTCAGGACGTACGCCTGCGCGCGACTGCCAGCAGGGCAACACTGGCGAGGATGGCGGACATGCTTGAGCCCAAAATGACGGCGATCTTTGCCGAATCCGCGCGTGCGGGATCATCCAGCGCGGCGGTGACGATGAACAGGCTCATCGTGAAACCGATGCCTGCGAAAAGTGCGGCGCGCAGGGTATCGCGCAACGATGTCCCAGACGGCAAACTGCCCAGACCCGCCCACAGTGCAAGGCCGGTTCCCAATGCGACACCCAACGGCTTTCCGATAACAAGGCCCAGGGCAATGCCCGCAGCGACCGTATCTGTCGTCCAGTTCGCGGACGCATTGGTCAGCGGCACCCCGGCATTGAAGAAGGCAAGGATCGGAACGACGATGAACAGGGCCAGAGGTGCGACGCGATGCTCGACCTGTGCGACGGCGCTCAGTCTGAAAGCCGACAGCGGCAGCGCCAGACCGATGATCGCCCCCGCGATGGCCCCTTCCAGCCCGGACCCAATCAGCCCGGACCACAGCAATGTGCCCGCAACGAGATAGAGCTTGGTGGCCTCGCTCGCGCGCCGGTTCAGAGCCCAGAGACCGCCAAGCCCGACCGCGATGAGGGCCAGCGACCAGCCGAACTCGGCCTCGCCGTAGAACAGTGCAATGACCAGCACGGCGCCCAGATCGTCAAAGATCGCAACCGCCGTGACGAAGGCCAGAAGGCCCACGGACACCGCCGATCCGAGGAACGACATCAGGCCCAGCACCAAAACCACATCCGTCGCAATCGGAATCGCCCAGCCGGGCATCGCTTCGGGGTCGCCTGCATTGAACGCCAGATAAATCGCCACCGGCACCACCATGCCGCCGAACGCCGCAATGGCCGGCAAGGTGGCGCGCCCCCGCGCCGCCAGAACGCCCGACGTCATCTCTTGTTTGGTGTGCAAGCCGATGTGAAAAAAGAAGACGACCAGAAGGCCCTGATTGATCCAGTCGATCAGCGGGGCGTCGATCACAACGGGCGCGATGCCCAGCCGCAGCGGATAGTGATGGATGAAGTCGTAAACGCCCGACAGCGGTGAATTGGCCGCACCCATGCCCAGGGCGATCGCGACGAGCATGGCGATGCCTGCACGCCGTCCTTCGTGCGATTGCCGGGTTTCAACCGCTGACATCAGTGCTCATGCGCTGCTTCCGGTGCCATCCATCGCGACAGGTAAACACGTTCAAGGACAAAGACAGTGGCAATGCCGATGGCGGCATAAAGCACGATGGCCGGATCGCTTTGAAGTTTCATCGCAGTGAAGGCGACAAGTACCACGGCGTCGAAAGCAAGTGCCAAAAGAAGAATTGTTGGCGCTGCTCCAACCTCTTTCCGTCGGAAATGGAACACACCCCAATGCACAATCATATCCATGATGAGATAGAAGAATGCTCCCAGAGAGGCGATCCTGCCCAGATCGAAGAACACCGCCAGCGCCGAGGCAATCACAACCGTATAGACCAGCATGTGGCGCTGAATGGCCCCGGTCATACCAAAGTGGCTGTGCGGGATCATCTCCATATCCGTCAGCATGGTCAGCATCCGCGACACCGCGAAAACGCTGGCCAACACGCCGGATGCCGTGGCCACGGCCGCCAACACGACCGTCAAGTAAAAGCCCACCTGCCCAAGTGCGGGCTCAGCCGCCTGGGCCAGCGAATAGTCGCGCGCGGCGATGATTTCGTCGATTGTCAGGCTCGCGCCTACGCCAAAGGCCACAAGCAAGTAGACCACCACGCAGATCCCGATGGACAGCATGATAGTGCGGCCCACATTCCTGTGGGGATCGGTGATTTCGCCGCCGCTGTTGGTGATCGTGGTGAAGCCCTTGAAGGCAAGGATCGCCAGTGCGACAGAGGCGATGAAGCCTGTCACTCCAAAGGTCTCGGCCGTTTCTGACGCGGCGGCGAACTGAAACCCGCTTGACCAGAGTGCTGCGATACCGAACAGCGCGATGCCCCCGATCTTGATCGCCGCCATGATTAGAGAGAATAGCCCGACGGAGCGGTTTCCTGCGATGTTGACCAAGAATGCGAACACGATCACGGCAACCGCCAGAACGGGCACAAGTGGCCCACCCGTGATATCGAAAGGCCGCAAGACATAAGTTGCGAATGTCCGTGCGACGAGGCTTTCCGCGATCACCATGCTGAGCGCCATCAAAAGCGCCGCTCCCGCCGCAACCGCCCCCGATCCATAGCATTTCTGAAGGATCATCGCGATGCCCCCTGCCGAGGGCCAGGCGTTCGACATCTTGATGTAGCTGTAAGCGCTGAAGCTGGTCACGATGGCACCAGCGATGAACGCGAGTGGAAATAGTGGTCCAGCCAGCTGGGCGATTTGTCCGGTCAGGGCAAAGATACCGGCTCCGATCATAACGCCCGTGCCCATGGCAACAGCTCCGCCAAGGCTGATCGAGCCTTCGCGGTAGCCGTCGTTTACATCGTGGTTTTTATCGTGTTTCTGCATTTCGATCTGCCTTGGTTGCTATTTAGCCCGGATTATTCATGAAAGGGTGGCGAGGGTAGCGTACCCATCTGGAAAGACGTAGTTTTAAGGTGTCCGATCCAAAAAAACCGCAGTTTCCAGGAGCCGCCCCTCACCATGGCAAAAGCTACATCTTTGCGGCCCGCGTTGTCACCCGTGAATGGCAAACCAATCCTGCTTGATTTTGATGGTGCAGATATGAGCTCCGATGCCGGGCTGACGCTCTTGCGGGAGATCGAGCGCCGGGATGGGTTGGCGGGTCTGCTGGCATCCTGCCTCACGGACCTACGCGATCCGGGCAAGGTTCGGCATCGCCTGGAGGAGATCATCCGTTTCCGGATCATGATGATTGCCGCCGGATATGAGGATGGCAATGACGCCACCGATTTGCGCCATGACCCCAGCTTCAAGCTGGCTCTGGAACGCGGCCCCGAGACCGGGGCGGCGCTGTGCTCGCAACCGACGATCTCGCGGATGGAAAACCTTGCCGACACCCGGTCCCTGATCCGTATGGGCCGGGAATTGATCCGGTTTTACTGCCAGTCATTTGACCGGGCGCCCCGGCAGATCGTGCTCGATATCGACGATACGTTCGACGCGGTGCATGGCCACCAGCAGTTGCGCCTGTTCAACTCCTACTATGACGAATACGGCTTCCAACCCATCGTGGTCTTTGACGGGACCGGGCGGCTGGTCGGGGCCTTGCTGCGCCCGGCACGCCGCCCCAAGGGGAAAGAAAGCGCGGCTCACATTCGGCGCTTGATCCGGCAGATCCGCCGCCATTGGCCCACGACCGGGATCCTGCTGCGGGCGGACAGCCATTACTGCACCCCGGAGGTTCTGGACCTGTGTGACAGGCTGGGTCTGCGCTACGTGCTGGGATTGTCGAAGAATGCCCGCCTGCAGGAGCGCGTGCAGACCCTGGAGGCTTCGACGGCGGAGCGGTATGCGCGCAAGGGTCAGAAGCTGCGCCGGTTCAAGACTTTCTCCTATGCGGCCGGGTCCTGGTCGAAAGCGCGCCGGGTGATCGCGCGCATCGAAGTTGGCCCGCAGGGGCGGGACACCCGTTACATTGTCACCAACCTCGAAGGCGGTCGCGGCAAGCATCTGTACGAGAAGATCTACTCTGCCCGCGGCCAGGCCGAAAACCACATCAAAGCCTGGAAAAACCACCTCGCTTCGGACCGGACATCCTGCTCGAAAGCCAACGCCAACCAGATGCGGCTCATGCAGCACGGCTGCGCGTACTGGATCTGGTGGAAGCTCCGCGCCGCCTGCCCGAAGCGCTCTCCTTGGCGACATGCCCAGTTCGACACGCTGCGCCTGCATCTGGTCAAGCTGGCCGCCACCATCGTTGAAAAGAAGACCCGGATCACCGTGACGCTGCCAGCGTCCTGTCCCCGCCAGAAGCTGATCCGCCTGCTGTTCGATGCTCTCGCGCCACCAGGACTTGCCCGACGCTGAACGCGCCCCGCAAACCCCGAAACCTCAACCGGCACAGCCCAAGATCAAGTCAACGACCGGTGTGAAAAGCCGGACGCCGATGCCGCTTGCCCGTGTACGATTAGGAGACGCGGAGCACACCGTTCGAGGTCGAATCCAAGGATTCATGAATTGTTGGGGCTAGTTGCCCAATCGGCAAAAGCCGGTTCATTCGCTCGGTAGAGGGCGGCCCGATCCGCGATCTGGGGGCGCTCGGGACTAGGCGGGGCGGGGATTTTCGTTTCCTTGCGGGTCATCCTCATATTCTCCAGTTTCCGGAGTAGCGTTCCGGTTTGCGCTCAGGACGAAAGCCGACAGATCCTTTCCTACGATCCGGTCTTGTCCGAACTTGCGTGATCAAGGTTCCTTCAAGGCCGAAAGGGTCGTTTCGCTCAGGATGTCGACAATTCCGATCACGTTCGTTGAATGGGGTATGGTGTCGGTGGATATGATCCCTGCCGCACCTGCCGACATGATGGTGTCCTGCGCGCCATCGGCAAAGACCGCGTGGATGACAAGGCAGACAGGCGCGGCGGTTCCAGCCGCAAGCAACCTTTCGACGGCGCGTGCCATCGTGACGCCGGAAGATGCGATGTCGTCGAGGATCACTGGCGTGCCTTCGCGCAGCGCCGCGCTTTCGGGGACACTGACATCGACACTGCGGTCACCGGATCTCACCTTGCGCAAGACTTCGTAAGGCCGTCCGGCCAGCCGGGCCACCTCGGCGACCCATTGCTGGCTTTCGCTGTCAGGGCCTAGAAGAACGGCGTCTGGCAGGTTCGTGCTGATCCAGGTCGCAAGCAGCGGGGCGGATACGGCGCGCATCGCCGGCATCGGGAAGACATCCTGCAGCCGCGCGATGCGGTGCAGATGCGGATCGACGGTCACCAGCCAATCGAAACTCTCCCCCAGGAACTGCGCGAACAGCGGCGCGCTGACCGCCTGCCTGGCTTCGAACCGGCGGTCCTGACGCATGTAGCCGAGATAGGGCGCGATCAATCCGACGCGGCGCGCGCCCATCTCACGGGCCGTGGCCGCCGCAAAACGCAATGGTAGCGCAAGGCGGTCGGGATCTCGCAACGTGGCCAGCAGCACCACGTCTGCGCCCTCCAGATCGCCGGGCAGCGAGATCAGGCTTTCGCCATCGGGGAAGTGGTGCCAGTCTAGCACGCGCGGTTCCGCGCCCAGTGCCGGTGCAAGGCGCTCGGCCAGCGGCATCATCTCGGGAAACGCGACAAGGATCATGACGCCTCCCCGGACAGCGTCAGCACCCCGGTCTGGGACTCCGCATAGGCCAAGGCATAGGCCAGTTCGCCTGGTGTCTCGGCATGAAGTTCATAAAGCGGCTGGCCCCTGTCCATACGATCACCGATCCGCGCCAGCAGGCGAATGCCGGCGCTCTTCTGACGCGGGGCACCGGCCAGCTTGGCGATGCGTGCAATCCGGCGGTTGTCCACGGCCGTCAATTCGCCCGCATGCGGGGCAAGTATCTCGATGCGTTGCGAGGCGGTGCCGGGTTCGCGGAAACCGCCCTGTGCCGCACAGATTGCTATGAACTTCGCTTCCGCCGCGCCACTGTCGAGAAGCGCCTGCGCGCGGTCCCGTCCCTGCCCCACAACGGCGTCCGGCGCTAGGTCCAGAAGATGCCCGGCCAGATCCAGCGCCCGTGCGCGCAGATCGACAGGCGCGTCCGGCGCGCGCCGCAAAACCGCCAGCACGTCCATGGCTTCCAATGCCGGGCCGATGCCGCGTCCCACAGGAGCCATGCCGTCGCTGATGTGCAGCGCCAGGTTCAGACCCAACGCCTTGGCCACCGATGACAGCCGGGCACCGAGGGCTTCGGCGGCCCCGGCCGACCGCACCTTGGCCGTGGGTCCGACCGGCAGGTCGATCAGAACGTGCGTGGCACCGGCCGCCGCCTTTTTCGACAGCACGCTGGCCACCAGCTGACCGGTGGAGTCGAAATCGAGCGGGCGTTCGACACGGATGAAGTGATCGTCGGCGGGGCTGAGCGCGAGCCCGCCGCCCCAGACGATGCAGCCGCCTTCTGCTTCGACCACCCGGCGCAGCGCATCACCGTCAAGAACGACCGGTGCCATGACCTCCATCGTGTCGGCTGTCCCCGCCGGCGAGGTTATCGCACGGCTCGACGTCTTGGGGATCAGATGCCCCGCCGCCGCGACGATGGCGACGACGATCGGCGTCGTCCGGTTGCCCGGCAATCCGCCGACGCAATGTTTGTCGAGAACGGCCCGGTCCCCCCAGTCGAGCATCTGCCCGGCATCCCTCATGGCGCGGGTCAAGGCCACGGTCTCGGCCTCATCCAGCCTGTCGCCCGCACAGGCGGTTACGAAGGCGGCAAGCTCGAGATCCGATAGCCGGTTGTCGAGCGTGTCGCTGACGATCGCCGCGAACCCGGCCTGATCCAGTCTCTCGCCATAGGCTTTCGCCCGGATCATCGACGCCGAAGCGGGCGGTTCAGGGTGCGAGAACGCGGCCCTGTCCCCTGCCTGCGCTCCAAGGGCCGCCCAGGCGGAAGACGACAATGCCGCCTCGTCCACGGCAAGCCATGCCCCGCGGGCGATCACATTCAGGGTCGCGATGATCCAGCGGTCATTCAGATCGATGCGTACACGGGTCTGGGCGGCAAACCCTTCCGCGCGGCAGACATGGCAATCTTCATGCATGTAGACGACCGGCTGCCGGTAGGTGTCGATGCCGGAGGGGACAAGCGCAAGCGTATCGGTCATCGCGGCCGGTCCAGATAGACGGATTCGAGATGCTCCGGGACGCGCACGGGTCGCCCAAGTTCATGTTCGACGCGGAACCGCAGTGTGTCCGATGCGTCTGGGTTCCCGTGGGTCAGATAAGTCATCTCCGGGGCGGGATCGGCGGACATCCAGCGCAGGATTTCATCGGCATCGGCGTGCCCGGAAAAGGAATTTAGCTGAACCACTTCGGCCTCGATCGGGAACTCGCGCCCGAACATGCGCAATGTCCGAGCGCCCCCGGCCAGCGCCGCGCCGCGCGTGCCACCGGCCTGGAAACCGGACAGCAGGATTGTATTCCGCCGATCGCCGCCGAAGCTGGCCAGATGGTGCAGGATACGCCCCCCGGTCAGCATTCCGCTGGCGGAGACGATGATCATCGGGCCCTGGCGGGTGTTCAGCTCCTTGGATTGCTCGACCGTGTTTACCCTCTTGGCGATCTCGAACATCGCCACGCAGTCTTCGCGGCTGACGTGATGTTCGTCGTGGTGGCGGTGATAGATCTCGGTTGCGTCCACCGCCATCGGGCTGTTGAGGAATACTGGCACGTAGGGAATATCGCCGCGCTCCATCAATCGCGCAATGTGCAGCATCAGCCCCTGCGCCCGTCCGACCGCGAAGGACGGGATCAGCACCGTGCCGCCGCGGGCAAAGGTGCGTTTCAGGACCGGGGCCAGCTCGGCCTCGGGGTCCGTATCGGGATGGGCCCGGTTGCCATAGGTGGATTCGCAGACCAGCACATCGGCCCCGCCGAACGGTCTTGGCGGTCGCATCAGCGGATCGGTCTCGTGGCCCAGATCGCCGCTGAAATGAATAACCCTGCCGCCGACCTCAAGCCGGATCTGGGCCGCCCCAAGAAGATGCCCGGCCGGAATGAAGCTGGCCGCGATGCCGTCGCCCAGTTCGATCCTCTGATCGAAAGGGTGCGGATCAAGGCGATCCAGCGCAGCCTTTGCATCCTTGAGCGTGTAGAGTGGTCTTGGGTTCTTGTGTTTGGAATACCCCTTTCTGGCGGCATAGCGCGCCTCTTCTTGCTGGATATGGCCGCTGTCGGGAAGAATGAGTCCGCACAGTTCCGCCGTTGCCTCGGTGCAAAGAACCCGCCCGCGAAACCCCGCCCGGATCAGCGCGGGCAGATATCCTGAATGGTCCAGATGGGCATGGGTGAGCAGCACGGTGTCGATGGTGTTGACGCGCACAGGGAACGGTTTGCGATTGCGCGTACGCAACTGCTTGAAGCCCTGGAACAGGCCGCAATCGATCAGGATGCGCCGTCCCATGGCCTCGATCAGGTAGCGCGATCCTGTCACCGTTCCGGCGGCACCGAGAAAGCGCAGTTTCGGACGTGCGGTCGGGATCATGCCCCTGCTCCCCTGCCCGCGATGGCGTTGTAGAGCCCGCCAAAGATCAGCGCGGCGTACCATCCGTAAAGAAAGCTCTCGATCAGGCCGATGGCGAAGCCCAATGGCGTCAGCCAGACGAAACCGGGCAGCAGACCGGACCAGACCTCGTACATCGCGTAGCCGGGAAAGATCAGATCGAAGGCGATACACACAAGGTAGGTCAGAGCCAGAAACAGGCTCAGCGCCCAGCCCAGCGGTACGATGGGAAGAAACGTGCGCCCTGTCCCGTCATTCGCGCCCATGACGCAGGCCCCGCACGTCATGCGCAGGGCCAGGAAAAGGATCGCCGCGACGGCGGTGAAATAGAGGATGGGCATCATGGCGTGTTCCTTTCTTGTCGATGATCAAACTGGATCGCGAACGCCGTTGCCGGTCGGCACCTTGCAAGGATGGGTGCGCAACCGGCGCAAAACGCCCATCCTGCGAGGCATAGTCAGTTCTGACCGCAGCAGCAGCCGGATTTGACCGGTTTTGCCTTTGCGGGTTCCGCGACCTGCGGTTCGACATTTGCCTTCGGCTGCGCATCGGTCTTGCCACCGCAACATCCGCCCTGCTTCTGCTTGGCCGCGTCTTGTGTCTGCGAAGTTGAACGGTCGTCCATCTGGACCTCCTTTTGTTTGGCTTCGTTCTAAAGACGCGGCCCGACGAAAAACATTACAAGGATTGGCAACCTGTCGGGCTTCGTTGGCAAAGGAAAATCTGTATCGGTCGACCGTAGGAAGGCGTCGATATTGCCGACGGAGCCACCGCAACCAGGCAGGCTGTCGGCTGACCGGTGCTATCGGTCAAAGCAGCCGCCGCGCGGCCCATCCGATCACCTCGAAACCACGCGCGCGCCAGCCGCGCGAACGCCAGGTCCGAAGCGTGATTTCACGGGCATCTGAAATATCTCGCAGATACTGCGCCTGCAACTGCCCGGCCAAAACGCGGTCATGCGCAAAGAGGACCAGCTCCTGATTGATGAAAAGGCTTCGGTAATCGAGGTTTGCCGATCCGACGATCGACCAGCCGGCATCGACGACCGAAGTCTTGGCATGCAGTTGACGTGGCAAGTACTCGTAGACCCTCACGCCCGCCGAGAGAAGCTGCGCATATGCCGCCCGCGTCGCCCAGCCGGCGACCAGGGGATCGCTTCTGCGTGGCACCAGCAGACGGACGTCCACGCCGCGACGCGCGACATCCTGAAGCGCCCGGTCGACCACGGTGCCCGGGCTGAAATAGGGCGACGTCAAATAGACACAGGATTGTGCCATCCCGATCAGTCCCGCATGCAGACAGGCGAGCCTTTTCTGGCACTTGCGCGAATAGCTCGGCACCAGCAGTCCTTCGATGCCGTCGGCCTCTTCGGGAATTGCGTTTGCCGGAAGCGGGCGGGCCTCCCGCCAGAGTCGAATGAAATGACTTGCGGCAAGCGTCGCCAACGGCCCCTGGACACGCACATGGGTATCGCGCTGGCGGCTTGCACCATGAAGCCGACGCGAGTTTAACCGGCGAATGTTGAAACCGCCCAGGAAGGCATCCCGGCCATCCACGACGAGAAGCTTGCGGTGATTGCGTTGGAAATATCGCAGCGGGTGTCGGAGATCGAAGGGGCGGAACCAGCGAAACCGCACACCGCTTCGTTCCAATTCCCGCCGAAACTTGTCGAAATCCCGCTGGCCAGCACCGAAAGCGTCGAGATGCAACCGAACGTCAACCCCGCTTCGCGCCTTGGCTGCAAGGGCGGAGACAAAACGCGCGCCGACTTCGTCGGTGGCAAAGATGTAGGATTCCATCCAGATTGCTTCGGTCGCGCCCTCGATCTCCGTGATCATCGCATCGAACAGGGCATCCCCCTCGACAAAGAGCTGGAAAGCGCCCGACCCTTCGCCCAGATTTGGCACACACATCGCTGCCCGCGCCTGTGGCATCGTCAGGGAGTTTTCGCGAGGTGCGCGCGGGGTGCTCATGATCGCGGCCTACCGCCCCACTGGTTCGGTCGCAACATCGACGTCACGATGTCGGAGCCATGCTTGCAGCGCGAAAAGGCAAGACTGCACATCCGTCAGGTGTTCGCTGTTTCATGGGCGCCGTGCTGGCACCCGACACAATCGCAGTTCTCATGGCTGCAACTGCGGTCCTCCAAAGGGTTGCGGTAGTGAAAACGGGCGAGCGGCAGCAGCAGTCGCTTGGGCAATGAAAGCCGATATGCCTCGCCCAAGGCAATGCCAATGTCGGTCGTTTCCAGCTTACCGATCAGGTAGTCGATCCCGCGGGGGCCCGTCCGGTTGAACAGGTACCGATTGACGACACCACCGCGCAGGCCGGGTTGCAGCGCCTCACGCCAGGCTTTCCTGTAGTCGACGCCGCTGATCAGGCTTTGGGCCGCCAGGGGCTCGGATCGCATCGCATAGCGTAGCCCGAATCCCGCCAGCGCGTCCTGGAAACCCGCGTGTTCGCCGATCACCGGGTTTCCATCCTGCATCGCGTGCGCGGCAATCGGACTTTCCCGAAACCGCCGAAGCCTCGCGGCGTTTTCATCTCCAGGCCCGCGTGACGCTTGAAGTATTCCACGGTTGCCGCGAGATATTTCGCTTGATCGCGAAAACCTGAAAACATGCAGCTGGCCACCGTGCCGCGCCCCCGGTGCACGAGCAGATAGGCGTAGCCCTTCGGGGCAAGCTCGGTCCCGAAGGCCAGCCACGCACCATCGGCCATAGAGGTGTCAAGGACGTAGCCCACGGCGATGATATCGGCCCGCCGTGGTCCGCCTGCCAGGACCATGTTGGTCGTGGTCTTTTTCACGCGATCGTTGAATCGCACCTCGGCCCCGGCCGCGCGGGCCTGATCCAGCAAGACCCGGTAAAGCGTTCCCGGTGCGTTGCCCCGGCGCAAAAGATAGTACAGGGGCTTCGATCCATGCACTCTGTGGGCCTTTGCATGGCTGTCGAAGACGAAGCCTTCGGTTGCACCGCGATGATCGAAATCGGCGACAACACCGGCATCAGCCAGTTCGTCCAGAACGTTCTGTGCGTCGCTCCAGTTTTCAAGGCCTTGAAAGTCGTCGTGGAACCGATGGCCGACATCTTCGTGCCACTCTCGCACCACGACCCGGCGATTGGCCTTGGCTAAAACGATTGCACAGACCAGACCTGCGGGACCAGCCCCGACGATTTCAATCGTATTGTCTTCAGGGTCGGCGGAACCTGGCGTTAGCGCCATCATACGAACCCTCCTCGATACGATCGACGTCCTGACAGGCCGGGTTTATCTCCGCAACGTGAGTCAGATCCCGTAAGCCCAGGCCGGCAGGCGGCCCATATGGACCTCAACCGTCCTGACACCGGGCACGTTTTCGACGGCAACCCGGATCGCATTCTCCTCGAAATCGCTGTCGGCGACACCCCAGACGGCGACATTCCCCTTGTGCACGGTGTAGTTGATGAGGTTGACCGCTGCACCAGGCACTTCTTTCAGAGCCTCTTCAATCTTTGCACGCAGCACGCGGTCGTCCTCCAACGGCTCCGGCAGCGCCCCATCCTTGAGTGCCGACAAGGCGTGGAGCAGGTTCGCCCGGCTTACGATGCCGACTACTTTGTCGGAACTCACCACCGGCACGCGCTTGATCCGGTGCTTTTCCAGAAGACGCGCGATCTCTGCGACAGTCGTGTCTTCCTCGACGGAAACGACATCGCGTGTCATCACATCCTCAACGTGGTGGCTTTTGAGTTTCACGAAATCCCGGGTGGAATCGCTCGATCCGCCCAGGACTTCGAGCCACCAGGACCGGCGTGGGCCGTCGGTTTCGCGGACACGCCGCATGAGATCGCCTTCGCTGACAAGTCCCTTGAGGCCGCCCTCTGCGTCGACGACGGGCAGCGCGCTGATGTGGTGGTCCAGCATCAGGCGCACCGCGTCCTCGACTTGTCCCTCCAGCGGGACCGAGATCACGGATGTTGTCATGATATCCTTGGCTTGCATGTCATGGTCTCCTTCTTGGACTATTGGACGATTCTTCGGTCAGGTGCCGATGACGAGTTGCAGGTCTTCGCCCAGCGTGTAGGGCGGGATGTCGAGGTTGCGCGGTGCCGGCCCTTTCCGTATCCGACCCGACGTATCGTAATGCGACCCGTGGCACGGGCAGAACCACCCGCCGAATTCGCCCACCGCCGACCCATCCTGGCCCAGGGGAATACAGCCCAGATGCGTGCAGACCCCGATGACGATCAGCCATTCACCATCCTCCCCCGCCGCGCGGTTTTCATCCAGTGCCGGCTCTTCGCCACTTAGATTGGGATTCTCGTCCGTTTCATCAACAGGATCGGGAAGCTCGTCGAGATCGACGGCACGTGCAGCCTCGATTGCCGCTGGAGACCTGCGCCAGGCGAAGACCGGGCGCCCCTGCCACTTCACCGTAATGCGTTGGCCCGGTTCGACACCGGCAAGATCGACCCTGACCGTGCCGGACGCGGTCACATCCGCTGAGGGGTTCATCGAATTGATCAACGGCCAAACCGCCGCGCCTGCGGCAATCGCGCCGGTAGAGGCCGTTGCATAATAAAGGAAATCGCGGCGCTCTGTTGCGAGTAATTGATTGGTTTCGTCATTGGTCTGGCGCATCATGATTCCTCCGATTTAGAGTTCATCTCCGCTGCGGCGACAGGGCTTTCGACGTGAACACCCGCATCGACATGCAGCACCTCGCCCGTGATGCCGCCGGTATAGTCGCTGGCGAACAGCAGGGCGGCGCGGCCCACCTCGTCGGCCTCGATGTTTCGCCGCAGGGGCGCGGCACGCGCGGTTGCGTCCAGAAGCCCGGCAAAGCCGGTCAACCCCGACGCCGCGCGGGTCATCACCGGCCCTGCCGAAATGGCGTTGACGCGGATGTTCGATGGCCCGAGTTCGTGCGCCAGATAGCGCACCGTAGCTTCGAGAGCCGCCTTGACCGGCCCCATCACGTTGTAATTCTCCACCACACGTTCGCCACCGAGATAACTCAGCGTGATGAGACTGCCGCCGCCTCTCATCAGGGGTTCGGCCAGACGGGCCATTCGGATCAGCGAATGGACCGAAACATCCATCGCTTCGGTGAATCCTTCAGCCGAACAGTCGGTCAGGCGGCCATGAAGGTCGCCGGGCGGCACGCTGCCCACGGCATGAAGGATAAAGTCCAGCTTTCCCCAGCGTTCGGTGATGGCATCAAAAACACCGTCGAGTTCATGCGGTGCGTTCACATCGCAGGGCAGCAGGCCAGGCCAGGCTGCGATCATTGGCGATGCCGACAACCAGACCCTTCCGGCCGGACAGATCAAGCAGTTCCGCAGGATCGCAGCATTCGTCTAAGTCAGGCATCTTCGGATGCTGCCTTGGTATCGGAGGACGCGGCCTTTTTCTTCTCATGCACACTATGACTCTTGCTTGTCTTGCCATGTTTGTGTCCGCCATGACCGTGCCCGAAAAGGTGTATCGCGGCCATTCCGCCGAAGAGGAGAACCAAAACCCAGTTCTGAGAAAGCCATTCCATATTCGGTCACTCCTTGTGTGATACGGCGTCCGGATGGTCCGCCTGTGCAGGCGCCGTGATGACGGGGAAAGGGCCGAACATCGCGCCGAAGACACGGGCGATCCAGGCATCGCGCCCCTTGCGCCATGCGCCCAGAACCTCGCCGGTGCGCGCCGACAGCGCGCGTTCGGTGACAATCGCAAGGTGGTCTTCCGGCAAGGGGTCGCGCGTCTCGCGCAGCGTTTCGGCGGTGGATTTGACCAGCGCCATCCACGGATTCACCCGTTCGGAAAACATCGTCCGCGTCCAGCGCATCGGATGCAGGGCACGGAGCGCCTCGGCGCTGGCCGGGGTCGTCGCGGCGCGAATCCAAGGACTGACGAAAGTCGAATAGAAGGCCTCGTTGATCCGCGAAATCTGAGCGACCTGTTTCAAGGCCCCATCATCTGACGCAATGCCCAGATCATCGACCTCGCGCGGCTCGAACCGCACAGCGAAATCACCGCTCTCGCAATCCGGGTCGCCCGACGGGTTGTCGATCACCATCTCGTAAAGCCCCGGCGCGAGCGCCTCGACCTCGTCCAGGCTTTCCAGGATCGCCCGATGCTGGAGCCGCGCGACGGAGCCGGAGACGAAAATTCCCAGATGCCCAACCCGGGGGTGGGTCATGTAGACGATGCGCTGCCCGGCTGCCTTGAGCGCATCGGTGTCAGGATAGAGCTTGCCGATCCACCCCATTGCCTGTTCGGGCGGCGTGATGTTGTCACCTTCCGAGGCGAAGATGATCAGCGGGTTGCGAATGCGTTTGAGGTCAATGGTGCAATGAGCGTCCAGTTGCATCTCGCCCCGCTCCAGCCGGTTGCCGATGAACAGATTCTGCGTAATGCCGAGGATTTCCTCACGGCTGAGCGTGTAGTAGCCATTCCACCAGCGTTCGAATTCGACGAACCGCTCACGCTCTGTGTCGGCATGGGCAAAGAGGGTCGCGTACTTATCCCAGATCGCCTTTTCCGGTTGCAGGGTCTCAAAATTCTGCGCCAGCCAGGCGCCGTCAAAGCGCCCGTCGCCCAGATCCGAGATCATATGCGCGGCCCAGGCCCCGCCGGTCAGCGCGCCCATCATCCGCATCGGGCTGCTTGCCGCCTCGCCCGACCAATAGCTGAGCGGTGAGCCATTCAGCACAATCGGACCGGTCAGGCCGTCGCAATCGGCGGCCAGCAGCGTGGCGGCCCAACCGGCCTGGCAATTGCCGTAGAGCACGGGGGCTGTGTCCGGGTGACGGCGCGCGACCTCGGAGACGAAATCGCGCAGGGCATAATGCACATCCGCCAGGGTCTGGCCGGGCACCGGCTCGGGAAAGAAGATCACGAAATAGACCGGGTGGCCTTCGTGCATCGCCATGCCGACCTCGCTGTCGCGCTTGAACCCGCCGATGCCCGGCCCGTGCCCGGCGCGCGGGTCGATCACGATCACCGGCGGCTTGGCCTCGTCCACGCAATCGTCCCAGCAATCCTCTCCCACCCGCGTGATCCTGAGCAGTGCGTAGTTGGCGGGCCGCTCGAAACTGCGGGCGTCAAGCAAAAGCTCGTAGTCGAAATCCAGCAGCGGCGGCATGCCCTGCCGCTCATGCGCGATCATGTTGTCGGCGCGTTCGCGCAGCGTGTCGAGGAACAGGATCCAGCGTTCAAAGGCGTCCTGAGCATAGGGCGTCTGCGCGCCCGTGCCCACATCGTCAGCGACAGGTGCAGGGGCGTGTTCGGGCGTCTCCATCGCAAGGCGCAGGCTCTTGTTCATGTTCGGTTTCCTCTTGACTGGGGGTCTGTGCCGGAAGGTCTTCCAGCGAGCATCACAAGCACGAGATCCTCCGCGACATCCTCGCGCAGACCGGTCAGCAGATAGGACGCATCGCCGGGCTCGATGCCCAACGCGCGCGCCGCGAGTGACGGGGGCTGGTTCATCATTTCGACCCGGTTGAACAACGCCCGCGCCATCGGGGCGTCGGCATGCCCGCAGGTCTCGGCACAGGCACAGGTCATTTGCGAGAACAAGATCCGAAGATCATCGTCGTCGGATGATGAGTGACGGGTTCCCCCTGATTTCCGATCCATCGTCTTGCGTGGCATGGCTAGGCGACTCCTGTGGTTGAGCCTTCGGGCTTGGTCACAGAAGAAGACGCCGGAAGAAGGAAATCGTTACAGACCCGCCGACAGGGCGATCAGTGTTCCTGTCCCACGTCTTCGCAATCGGTTTCGTGTACGACGTTCGCGCAGCCTCTGGGCGGACAGGAACAATCCTCGCGATCCTCCCGGCAGCATGAGCCGCAATGCGCCGTCAGCGCCTCGCGCAGGGCAGTGCGCGCCCTGTGAAGCCGGACACCGAGGGCGTTGCGCGTTAATCCGAGATCGGCCGCCGCGGTCTCTCGATCCTCCTCGCCGAAATCTATGCGCCGGATCAGTTCGGACTCCACCGGGCGCAGTTCGGAAATCAGCCCCTCATGGCAGGTGCACAACCGCGCCATCTGGCTGGGCGCATCGGCGATCCAGTCTTCGGGTTCGCGCGCCGCCGCTGCCGCCAGACGGTTGCGCCGGGTTCCCTTGCGGTAGTGGTCGTTCAGGGTGGAGCGCAGTATCGTGTAGAGCCACGCATCCATCCGGTCGACATCGCGGAGCTGATCCTTGCGGGTCAGCACCCGGATGCAGAACTCTTGCAACACATCCTCGGCATCCGCGCGGTTGCCGAGCCGTTTGACCAGGAACCCCATGAACGCGCCGCGCCCGTCCAACAGCGCGCGTTCCGGCGAAGTGCCGGGCACCTCCCGCGTGCGACTGTCTTGCGATGCCATGATGTCCCTGCCCTTTCCGCGTATCTTGCGCTGTCATGCAACGATGGTCTGACTGTTGCATCTTGCAGTTTCAATGCGGGCGGGCGTTGACATGGATCAAATGCGTTGCAGCCCGTCGCGCCGCTCTGAAAGACATGGGGTTTCTGTCCGCCTGCGGCAAGGTGGCTTTCGGCGGTGACGGGATGGCCAGGATGTCGCACTGCATCCTGCCGGCGTCAGGTTTCCCTTCGGCGCGGTACGACTACCCTTGTGGTCTGCCCTTGAGATTGACGAACACGATCCCCAAAATGACCAGCGCAATACCGGAAAACTGAATGCCGGACAGACGTTCCCCGAAGAACAGTGCGCCAATCGTAAGACCGAAGATCGGGACCAGAAAGCTGAACACGATCGCCCGGTTCAGCTCGACCTCCTCCAAGACCGAGAACCAGACCCAATACACCAGCGCCGAGCCGAAAAGGGCCAACCCCAGCAAGGATAACGTGAAGGCCGCGTTCCATTGAACCGCGGTCGGATCTTCCATTGCGAAGGCCGCGATGGCCAATGGCACGCTGCCGATGAGCAGTTGCATCCCCATTCCGAAAAGCCCGTCCACCTTGTCCGCGATGGACTTGATCGCCACGTTGCTGATGGTCACGCCGACCGCCGCCAGAACGATATAGGCAAAGCCGATGGCCGAGCCGTCCTGCCCCCCCTCCAGCAGTTGCGGCAGGGCGATCACGAGGACACCCGCGAAGCCGACCGACAGGCCGATCCAGCCGATCCTCGGCAGGTGCTCGCCAAGCCACGCGACGCCAAGCATCGCCGCAAGCAGGGGCTGCGTGTTGGCGATGACGGTGGCGAGGCCGGGAGACACAAACTCGGCCGCATGAAACATGCCCACAAACCCCAGGCTGGTCGCCCCAAGGCCGACGACAGCCAGTGTCACCCAGATGCGCCCGCCGCGCGGAAATGGCCGACGCAAGATCACGGCCAACCCCACCAGAGCCGCGCCTGCCAGACCTGCCCGCATCGTCGCAAAGGTCAGGTGCGGCGCGTATTGCAGCCCCGCCGTGATCAGCGGAAAGCACGCCGCCCACAGGAACATGGCCAGAACGATCTTGGATATGACGGTTGGCGACATCGAGTTTCCTTGTCTGGATCAGAAATGGCAGGAATTGCGGAAATTTTCCGATGTGCCAACTTGGGGGCGAAGTAAAATGACGTTGCGCCCGCCTAAGTCTTACACCGGAAAGGCCAGAGGGCGCTGACCGAGCCTCCGATTCTTCGAGCCTCGGCAAAGCAATGACAGAACCGCAAGCAATCGGAGCAAGCCAAACACCCTGACGCTGTAACGTTTCCGGTGCTTCGGCGTCGTACTCCACAGAGGTGCGATATGAATGAGGACCGAAAACACCGCTCTTCCGTAGAATATCTGCGCGATACAGCCGCCAAGGTCGCGGATACCGCTGTGCGTCGTGCGCTGGTGGAAGGCCGTCAGCATGTCCTGCGTTTCCTGATTCGACGGCTGGGCGATGCGGACGCCGCCGAGGACGTCCTGCAAACGTTCATGCTGCGGGCCATAGACCGCTCCGAGCAACTACGCGATGTGCGCGCCGTTCGCGGCTGGCTCAGTCAGATCCTGGCGTCGTCGATTGCGGATTACGGTCGCAAGGTTGCGCGGCAGCGTCAGAGGGAGGTGGTGATGGCCCCAACCGACCTGGACAACATCCAAGACGGGTTCGACGAAGAACTCGACGAGGCGATTTGCAATTGTCTTTACAAACTGCTGCCGACGATCAAGCCGGAATACGCGGAAGTGATCTGGCGCGTCGATCTTCAGGAGCAGCCGCGCGAGACCGTCGCCGCAGACCTTGGCATCACGCTGAACAACCTCACCGTCCGTCTCCACCCGGGGTCGACAGGCGTTGAAGACGAGGTTGGAACAGATGTGCCTGACCTGCCCCGTTCATGGCTTTCTCGATTGCGATTGCGACGCGACGGAAAAGGCACGCGCGCGCTTTCAGGCGCTGAAAGACGATGCCGGGGCCCAAACGACGGACTGAACCCGGATGCGCGGGCCTTCTCTTTCCGGCATCAACGCAATTCGCCGATCGTGGACTACGATCTGTCAGCGCGGACATGCCGATCAGTCTTGCAAGGATTTTGCCAGCCTATGTCCAGTCTTCCACGCCATCCGCCGGGTTCGTAGACCGTCGCTCTGTAATGAACATTCCCGTCCTTCGTCTGTTCTACCAGACAGCGGCTGTTGATGCCGCCTTTGGAAGAATAACGGGATGGAGCAAGCAATCATGTCCAATGGCGAAACCTCTCACGATCAGCGTTATGAACATCAGGGGGGCCGAACCGGACGCGGGCGCCTCGCGCCGGCGCGGGCGGGCATGTGGTTGCTTGCCAGATCGCTTGGCCACCTCGTGCGAACCGGTCGTCTCACCGTGTTCGATCCCCTTGGCGAGACCTGGCGTTTCGGCCCCGGCGGCGGCCCTTCCGTGTCGATCCGTCTGACCGACAGGGCGCTGCCTGCGCGGCTGCTTGCGAATCCCAGCCTGGCACTGGGCGAGGCCTATATGGACGGGACGCTGCGCATCGAGGCGGGCACATTGCGCGACCTACTGTCGATCTGCATGACGCAGATGGATGCAGTCGACGCATTGCCCGGCAGGCGGTTGACCCGCTGGCTGGATGGGTTTCGGACCCGCAGCCTGCATCACAATCCGATCCGCCGGTCGCACGCCAATGTGGCGCATCACTATGACATCTCGACCGACCTCTATGACCTTTTTCTCGACGCGGACCGGCAATATTCCTGCGCCTATTTCCCCACCGGCGGCGAAACGCTGGAGGAGGCCCAGGCGCTCAAGAAACGGCATATCGCGGCAAAGCTGCTGCTGCGGCCCGGACTGGAGGTTCTGGATATCGGCTCGGGCTGGGGCGGGCTGGGGATGGAGCTTGCACGGCAACATGGTGCCCGCGTCACGGGCCTGAGCCTCTCGACCGAACAGATCGCCGCCGCCCGCGACCGTGCCGCGCGATCCGGCTTGTCGGATCGGGTCGCCTTCGAACGGCGCGACTACCGTCAAGAGCGGGGCCAGTATGACCGCGTTGTGTCGGTTGGCATGTTCGAGCATGTGGGCCGCAGCGGGTTCGATGCGTTTTTCGGAACGCTCCAGCGGGTTCTCAAGGCCGATGGCGTGGGCTTGTTGCACGCAATCGGCACGAAGGCGCCCAAAGGCGGCAGCGATCCGTGGATCCGGAAGTACATCTTCCCCGGCGGCTATCTGCCAACTCTGTCCGAAACCATCGCGGCAGCAGAGCGGTCGGGGATGTGGGTCACGGATGTCGAGGTCCTGCGCTTGCATTACGCCGAAACACTGCGCCACTGGTCCGGACGCTTCGCCGCAGAACGTGAGACCGCGCGAATGCTCTACGACGAACGGTTCTGCCGCATGTGGGAGTTCTACCTGGCCGCCTGCGAAATGGCGTTCCGGAATGGCCGCTTGATGGTCTTCCAGATCCAGCTTGCCAAACGCCGCGACAGCGTTCCACTGACCCGGAATTATATCGCCGAGACCGAGGCGGGGCAGATTGCGGGTAACATGTCGTCCGATACAGACACGAGGAGAGCGTCATGACAGATGAAAAACGGATCAGGGTCGCCGTGAACGGCTACGGCGTGATCGGCAAACGGGTGGCGGACGCGGTCGCCGCCCAGAATGACATGGAGATGGCCGGCGTGGCCGATGTCACCGCCGATTGGCGGGCCCGGATGGCGCGCGCGAAGGGCTTCGCGCTTTTCGCGGCCGATCCGGATCGCGCCCCGGCCATGCGCGCGGCCGGTCTCGACGTGGCAGGCGGTCTCGACGACCTGCTTGGCTCTGCCGATATCGTGGTGGACTGCACACCGAAGAAAGTCGCCGCGCGCAATGTCGAGACCTACCGCGAAACGGGAATCCGGTTCATCCTTCATGGCGGCGAGAAGCACGAGGTGACAGGCCATTCCTTCGTCGCCGAAGCGAATTACGCCAGCGCCATCGGGCGCGACAGCACCCGCGTCGTGTCCTGCAACACGACCTCGATCGTGCGCACGCTGGGGGCGCTCAAGCGGGCCAAGCTGCTCAGCGCGGCGCGCGGAACCCTGCTGCGCCGCGCCACCGACCCATGGGAAAGCCACATGGGCGGGATCATGAACACGCTTGTCCCCGAGCCCGAGATCCCCAGCCATCAGGGCCCGGATGCGCAAAGCGTCGATCCCGATCTCGACGTGATCACCATGGCCGTGAAAGTGCCGCAGACGCTTGCGCATCTGCATTACTGGTCGGTCAGGATGCCGCGCAATGCCTCCAGGGACGAAGTGCTGGACGCGTTCCGCGCCTCCTCGCGCATCGCGTTGATCAAGATGTCGGAGGGCCTGGGCGCGCTCAACGCGGTCAAGGAGATGATGGCCGATCTCGGACGCCCCAATGACAGCCTCTACGAGGTCGCGCTGTGGGAGGACATGCTCACGGTCGAGGGCGACGAATTGTTCTATGCCTATATGGTCGACAACCAGGCCATCGTGATCCCCGAAACCATCGACGCGATCCGTGCGCTGACCGAGGCCGAGCGCGACGCATCGACGTCGATTGCGCGCACGAACGCCGCACTTGGGGTCGGAACGCTCACGGCGACCTAACGGCCCCCGGCGGCCGGTTCCGACCCCTATGGGCAGAGATCCGATCAGCCCGCCGCCATGCCCCCGTCGACGGGATATTGCGCCCCGGTGATAAAGGCGGATTCGTCGGAGGCAAGGAACAGGACCAGATTGGCAATATCGAGGCTTTCGCCATAGCGGCCCAGCGGGATCGTGTCGGCAAGCTGTTGCTTCACCTCCTCGCCGTGGCCGGGATTGAACCCCTCCTCCAGCGACCGCATCATCCGCGTGTTGACCGGCGAGGGATGCACGGAGTTGACGCGCACGTTGTGCCTTGCGACCTCTATCGCGGCGGCGCGCGTCAAACCGACGACGGCATGTTTCGACGTGATGTAGGGTGCGACGTTCGGGCTGCCCTTGAGGCCCGCAATCGACGACATGTTGATCACGCTGCCGCATTTCTGCCCAGTCATCACCGGCAGGACATGCTGCAGCCCAAGAAACGCGCCGCGCACATTGACCGCCATCACGCGGTCGAAATCCTCGATTTTCTGGTCGGCCAGCGGCGCGACCTTGCCTTCGATTCCGGCATTGTTGAAGAACACGTCGATGCGCCCGAACGTCTCGACGGTCTGCGCGACGTATCTCTTGCAATCCTCGACCGAGGAGACGTCGGCTGCGATTGTCAGCAGGTCGTCCGGACTGCCCAGATCCCGCGCAGCATCCGACAGGTCGTCATCGTGGAGGTCCACAAGTGTGACCTTGGCCCCCTCACTCAAGAAGAGCCGCGCGGTTTCCAGACCGATGCCTGCCGCACCGCCGGTGATCAGGGCGACTTTATCTTTCAGACGTTTCATGGTTGGTCCTCCTTGCTTTCAGGTGTTTGCGATCATCGTCCCTGCGCGGCCCTCCAGCATGGCAAGAGCGTCTTCCAGGCGGCCCACGCAGGCGAAACGGTCGCGCCCCGAGACGAATGTCGCAGCGGCTGCCACTTTCGGTGCCATCGACCCGTCGGGCAGGTCTAGGCGCACTGCGTCCTCCGGTGACAATTGCCTTATCGCCGCCTGTGTATTAGTGCCGAAATCGCGGAACACAGCCTCGACATCCGTCAGCAACAGCAGACCATCGGCCTTCAACTTGTGGGCCAGAAGCGCCGTCGCATGATCCTTGTCGATCACCGCCTCGATCCCGATCAGCGATCCGTCCGGCCGCCGGATAACCGGAATGCCGCCACCGCCCGCACAGATCAGCGTGACGTCATGACCGAGCAGCAGTTCCAGCACCTTCAGGTCGGGAATGTCACTGGGCATCGGCGACGGCACCACGCGCCGCCAGTGCGGACCATCGGCGGCAATGCTCCAGCCGCGCGCTTCGGCCAGCCGCTCGGCCTCTGCCTTGTCATAGACCGGACCGATGAACTTGGTCGGCCGGTCAAAGGCAGGATCCCTGGGGTCGACCTCGATCTGGGTCAGCAGCGTGGCCACCGCGCGGTCGTGACCGAGGGCGTTTTCGAGCGCCTGTTCGATCATGTAGCCGATCATGCCATCGGTCTCTGCACCCAGAACGTCGAGGGGAAACGCGTCGTCAGGCTTGTAGGCCGCGCCTTGCAGGGCCAGCAGGCCGATCTGCGGGCCGTTTCCATGGGTGATGACCAGCCTGTGCCCGGCGCGGATAATCTGAGCCAGCGCCGTCGCGGCACCGGCGACGTTGGCGCGCTGCGCCTCGGCGGTCAGCGGCTCGCCCCGGCGCAACAGGGCATTGCCCCCCAGGGCTGCGACAACCAGCATGGCGCTAAGACCCCAGCGTGGCGACGAGCACAGCCTTGATGGTGTGCAGCCGGTTCTCGGCCTGATCGAACACGATTGAGGCCGGGCTTTCGAACACCTCTTCCGTCACCTCCATCGCGGAGATGCCGAAAAGCTCGGCGATCTCGGCGCCGGTTTCGGTCTCGGCATTGTGGAAGGCGGGCAGGCAATGCATGAATCTGGTGCGCGGATTGCCGGTCTTGGCCATCACGTCGGCATTCACCTGATAGGGCGTCAGCAGCTCAATCCGTTCCGCCCATTTTTCTTTCGGCTCGCCCATCGACACCCAGACATCGGTATAGACGAAATCGACGTCTTTCACCGCGGCTTCCATATCATCGGTCAGCGTGATCCGTGCGCCGGTCTGCGCGGCGATGGCATCTGCCTCGTCGCGGATCGCCTGGCCCGGCCACAGGCTCTCGGGCGCGCAGAGCCGCACATCCATACCCATTTTGGCCCCGCCGATCAGCAGGCTGTCGCCCATGTTGTTGCCCGCATCGCCCATGAAGCAATAGGCGATCTCGCGCAGCGGCTTGTCGGAATGTTCCTGCATGGTCAGGAAATCGGCAAGGATCTGCGTCGGGTGGAATTCGTCCGTCAGCCCGTTATAGACCGGCACGCCCGCGTATTGCGCCAGCGTTTCGACTATGGGGTGACCAAATCCGCGATATTCGATCGCGTCATAGACCCGGCCCAGCACGCGCGCGGTGTCCTTGACGGTTTCCTTCTTGCCCATGTGCGAACCCGAAGGGCCGAGGTAGGTGACATGCGCGCCCTGATCGTGGGCGGCCACCTCGAAACCGACGCGGGTCCGGGTGCTGTCCTTCTCGAAGATCAGCGCGATCTCCTTGCCGGTCAGGCGCGGCACCTCGGTGCCTGCGTATTTCGCGGCCTTCAGGTCGGCGGAGAGTTTCAGCAGGAAGCCGATTTCCTGCGGGGTGAAGTCGCGCAGGGTCAGGAAATGGCGGTTTCTCAGGTTGTAGGACATGGGGTTTCCTTGTCGTCGAAGGGTTCAAATGGCGTCGCGGATCGTCGGGCAGCTCATGCAATGGCTGCCGCCCCTGCCGCGACCCAGTTCTGCGCCGGGGATGGCCAGCACCTCGATCCCGGCCTCCTTGAGGGCGGCGTTGGTATCGTCGTTGCGGTCGTAGCCGATGACGACGCCGGGGCGCAGCGCCAGCACGTTGTTGCCGTCATTCCACTGTTCGCGTGATTGCTCGGCCGCATCAGAACCGCCGGTAGGCACCAGGTGCAGTTTCTTATGGCCGAGGATCTCGGCGGTGATCTCGAACAGGTGCCGGGCGTCGCGACGGATATCGAGCGCCGTCTTGCCCGCGCCTGGGCGCAGGTCATAGCAGGTGATCGCATCCGCCACTTCCTTGAACGTGGTCACCACATCGCCCCCGCAATGGGTGAAAACGGTGTCCAGATGCATTGCCGCACGGGAACTGGGCATCTGGCAGGCGATCACCCGCGTCACGTCGCCACCCTCGAACAACGCCTCGGCCAGTTGGCCCACCGCCTGTGGCGTCGATCGTTCGCCCATGCCGACCATGACGACACCGTGGCCGATGGGCATGATGTCACCGCCTTCCAGCGTGGCGGTGCCGAACTCGCGCGTCGGATCGCCGAACAGGACCCTTACCCGACCCGCGAATGTCGGATGGAACCGGTAGACTGCCGCCATCAGCAGCGTTTCGGGCCGCCGCGCGGCGAAATGCATCGGGTTCAGGCTGACCCCGCCATAGACCCACGCGGAATTGTCACGGGTAAAGATGAAATTCGGTAGCGGCGGCAGCACGAAACCATGCGGGCCAAGATAGGCGCCGAACATGCCGGAAGGTGTGAAAGGCAAGTCGTCCACCCTGATGCCGCCCACAAGAAATCTCGCGAGATCGGCGCCGGAGAGGGACTCCATCCAAGCGCGCAGCTCGTCCCGCATCCCAACGCCGACGTCATTGCGGGTGACGCGGTGGTCGAGAACCCAGGCGCGTGCATCCGACAGGTCGAGCGTTTCGCCCAGCAGCGCCATGGCGTCCAGCACCTCGATCCCCTCACCGCGCATCAGGTCGGCAAACACCGCGTGGTCTTTGATCGCCTGTTTGACCCAGAAAACATCGTCGAACAGCAGGTCTTCGCGGTTGTCAGGGGTCAGGCGGCGATGCGCAAGGCCGGGCGGCGATACGATTACCTGACGCAACGTGCCGGCTTCGGAATGTACGCCCAATTTCAGTTCAGACATCTGGGATGCCTCCTTTATTCAATCAGAGAATGGCGGCCAGGCTGATCCCGGCCGAGATGAAGACGACGAGGATCAGCAGCAGGGGCCAGATGAAGACGATCCAGCGGTCGAACGACACGCGCCCGATGGCCAGACCGCCGATCACCACCGCCGATGTCGGCGTGATCAGATTCACGAGCCCGCTCGCCGATTGATAGGCCGTCACCACGAGATCACGGCCAACCCCCGCGAAATCCCCCAACGGGGCAAGGATCGGCATCGACAGGACGGCGAGGCCGGACGACGAGGGCACCAGGAAGCTCATCCCGATCTCGATCCAGAGCATCAGGTTGATGAACGCGATCTGAGGCAGGCCACCAAGCGCGTCGGCGGCACTGTTCAGGATCGTGTCGGCAATCAGGCCCTGCTCCATGATCACCACGATGCCGCGCGCCAGACCGATCACCAGCGCCACCCCCAGGAGATCCTTGGCACCTTCCACAAAGGACGCGGTCAGCGCCTTTTCCCCCATCCGCGCCACCAGCCCGACCACGATGGCCATGCCGAAGAACAGCGCGCCCATCCGGGCCATCCACCATCCCTGGCTGGAGACCCCCCAGATCATCACGGCAAAGGTCGCGAAAAACAGGATCAGAACCAGTTTCTGGGTGCCGCTCAGCTTTGGCTCCTCGAATTCTGCATCCGTCTCGTTCAGAAAAAACTGCCGGTCGCTGTCGCGTTGCGTGGCAACGACGGACCGGGCCGGGTCGGCTTTGACCTTTGATGCGTAGCGCATCACGTAGGCGACACAGATTGCGAGGCCGCCCAACAGAATAACCAGCCGCAAAGCCATGCCTTCGGTGAACGGGATGCCCGCCGCGTTCGAGGCAATCACCGTGGCGAAGGGGTTGATCGTCGATCCCAGCGTGCCGATCCCGGCGCCGATCAGGATGATTGCCACGCCGGTCACCGAATCGTAGCCGGCCGCGATCACCACCGGGATCAGCAGCGCATAGAAGGCCAGCGTTTCCTCGGCCATGCCATAGGTCGTCCCCCCCAGGGCAAAGAGCGACATCAAGATCGGAATCATCCATATCTCTCGCCCCTTAAGGCGCACCATCGCGGTCTGGATGCCGGTGTCGATGGCCTTGGTGGCGTTGACCACACCCAGAAAACCACCCAGAAGCAGCACGAACAGCGCCACGTCGATGGCATTGGCCGCATAGCTGTCGGGATCGTAGAACCCGGCGACCGGTGCCAGCATCACATCGACGAAGCCCTGCGGGTTGGGATCGACCTCCTGGTAGGTGCCGGGCACGGCGATCTCGCGGCCCACCTCCTCGTTCATGGCGCGGTCATACTGGCCCGCCGGGATGATCCAGGTCAGCGCCGCGACGACGATGATCAGACCGAACAGGATCGTGTAGGCGGTCGGAAACCGCGCCGCCATGCCCTTCCCGTCCGGTGTCTTGGTCGATGATGTGTCTGACATCTCAAGTCCCCCTTATTCAATGTGATTTCTGCGAGTGTCCGGCGTGAAGCGGCACCTGGCCTGCCTGCGCATCGCCCTGACCGCCGCCGCTGGCGGACCCACTCTTGCCCGCACCAATACCTTCCAGCCGCGTTCGTTTCAGCAGCAGCGCGTTGACCGCCACCAGCGCGGAGCTGCCCGACATGGCAAGCGCTGCCACGGCGGGGCTGATGATCAACGGATAAAACACCCCTGCCGCCATCGGAAAGGCGACCACGTTGTAAGCCACGGCCCAGAACAGGTTCTGGTGCATCTTGCGCAAGGTGGCGCGCGACAACTCGATGGCCCCCACGACATCGTAGGGATCGCTTTTCATCAGCACGACATCGGCGCTTTCCATCGCCACGTCGGTGCCCGCACCGATGGCAAATCCGACATCGGCCTGGGTCAACGCGGGTGCGTCGTTGACACCGTCACCGACCATGCCGACGCGTCTGCCCTGGGCCTGAAGCTCTTTCACCTTCTCGGCCTTCTGGCCCGGAAGAACATCTGCCAGCACAATGTCGATGCCCAGCTCGGCCGCGATCCGCCGTGCGGTGCCTTCGTTGTCGCCGGTCAGCATCGCCACCTCGACCCCGCGTTCGCGCAGCTTGGCCACGGCGGCCACCGCACTTGGGCGCGGCGCATCGGCGATGGCGATAAGGCCCAGCATCCGGCCCGCTTGCGCCACATGCACGACCGTACGACCCTCGCCCTTCAGGCGCTCGGCCTCGGCTGTCAGGGTGCCAACGTCGATGCCCTCCTCGTCCATCAGCCGCCGGTTCCCGACCAGCACGGTTTCGCCTGCGATCTCGGCGCGCGCGCCCCGGCCTTCGAGGTTGAGGAACCCGGCCATCTGCGGCACGTCCAGGTCGGCGGCGCGCTCGACAATGGCCAGGGCCAGCGGGTGGTCGGAACCGCGATCGACCGCCGCCGCGGCCCGCAACGCATCATCTTCGGTGCTGCCCTCACCGGACACCACCTCGACCACGCGCGGCTGGCCCATGGTCAGGGTGCCGGTCTTGTCGAAAACGATCACATCGAGCTTGGTCGCGTCTTCCAGCGCGCCCGCGTTCTTGAACAGGATGCCGTGCTGCGCCCCCAGCCCGGTGCCGACCATCACCGCCATCGGCGTGGCCAGCCCCAGCGCATCGGGACAGGCGATCACGAAAACGGTAATGGTCAGCGTCAGCGCGAAGAGCAGCGGCGAGCCGATCCACCAGAACCACACCGCGAATGTCGCAAGCCCGATCACGATGGCGATCAGGACCAGCCATTGCGAGGCGCGGTCGGCCAGAAGTTGCGCAGGGGCCTTGGAGTTCTGCGCCTCCTGCACCAGCTTGACGATCTGCGCCAGCGCAGTGTCGGCCCCGACCTTGGTGGCACGGTAGCGGAAGCTGCCGCTCTTGTTGATCGTGGCGCCGATCACGGTGTCGCCCACGGCCTTGTTCACCGGCATGGATTCGCCCGTCAGCATGGATTCGTCCACCAGCGACGTGCCTTCGATGACCTCGCCATCGACGGGGATCTTGTTGCCGGGCCGGATCAGCACGATCTCGCCCTGCAGCACCTCGGAGGTGGGCACCTCGACCTCCTGCCCGTCGCGGATGACGGTCGCCATCGGCGGCGCAAGATCAAGAAGCGCCCGGATCGCAGCCGAAGCGCCGGCGCGCGCGCGCATCTCCAGCCAGTGGCCCAGCAGGATGAAGACCAGCAGCACCGCCACGGCCTCGTAGAACTGCACGCCGGGAAAGAAAAAGGTCGAGCCGACGCTGAACACATAGCCCGTGCCGACCGACAGCACGACCAGCACTGCCATGTTCAGGATGCCGTTGCGCAGCGCCCGCCAGGCGGCGACGAAGAACGGCCAGCTTGGCCAGATGATCGCGGCACTGCCCAGAAAGAACAGCCACAGGTCCAGCCTCAAACCGAAAGGCGGCGCGGGCGGCGTGAACATGCCCCCCATCGGCGAATAGATGAAGATCGGGACGGTGAACAGCAGCGCCACCCAGAAGCGGTTGCGCATGTCGCGGACCATGTCGGCCATGTCCATGCCGCCGCCGTGGCCCATCTCATGCGCCATTGCATCATGGCCGGCGGATGCATCCCCTTTGGGCATCTGGTGGTCCGCATGGCAGACGTGGTTCGGAACCCGCTCCCCGGCGCAGTGAAACCCGCAGGTTTGAATTGTGCGCTGCAGCGTCTCTTCGCTGACCGCCGCTTCGTCGTAATGTACTGTCACGCTTGCCGATGCCGGGTTCGCTTCGGCGCGGTGCACGCCGTCCAGAGCTGACAAATGGCGTTCGACCGCGAGATGATCGAGTTCCTCGAATAGCCCGCCGACTTCAAGGTTCAGTGTCTTCAATGTTGGCTCCTGTCGATTTTGTTGCGATCGGGATCGACCGCTTGGATGTTTGAGTGATAGACGCGGCCCGGCTTCAGTCATTACACTGGCAGATGGGCGGAATTGGCCGGACGGCGGCCGCTGGGCGTTTCCATCGTCTCAGATCACGAGGTATGGGGCAAATCCGGTTGCGTAACGATGTGTCTCGTTCAGCGTCAATTCTGAAAGAGACATTGAAATGGAGACAAGACATTGACGGGGCTCGCAAAGCCGAGCGGCAAGACCCACAAATCCTTCGCCCTTGTGTTCAGTGGCGGCGCTAGGGGTCTTTCTCATGCGGGTGTGCTACGCGCGCTGATCTCCCGAGGCTTTGTGCCGAGCGCAATCGTAGGGGTATCCATGGGTGCGGTTGCGGGCGCCACCTACGCACTGAATGACAATTGGTTCGACGCACTGGTAGACGTGGATACCAGCGGGTTTCCGGCAACTCCGGACTTTCGCCTGCCCGGTCTGGCCGCAAGAATGAGGGGCCTTCGGACCGCTCTGCTTGCCGCGCAGGACATGTACTTCGGCTGGGGGGTTGGCGCGCGTACCGAGTCATGGGGCCGCAGCGTCCTGTCCGGCCTGACGCAGGGCAAAAACCTGGAGGATGGCCGCATCCCGGTGTTCGTCTGCGCAACCGACATGCTGACCGGCACACGTGTGGTCCTTGGCAAGGGGCGTGCCACGGATTACGTCTATGCCAGCGCGGCGCTTGCCGGGATATTGCCGCCCCTGGTCGATGGACCGCATGTGCTGATGGACGGGGCCTATGCCGACATAGCGCCGGTCGATGTTGCAAGGGCAACAGGTGCAGAGGTCGTGATCGCCGTGGACCCAAGCCAGCGCGAAAACGCGGTTGGCCCGAAAAACGGCATGCAGGCGATGCTGCGATCCATAGAAATCTGCCAGTATGAACATGCACGGCTTCGGTTCGATCAGGCGGATCTGGTGAACCGGCCCGCGTTTCGCCAGACCATCGGGACGCTTGAATTTTCGCTGAAACGGCACTGCATCGCCGCGGGGGCCGTAGCCATGCGCCGCGCTTATGGTGAAATGGAGGCGTTGCTTAATCCCGGAAAGGCGGAGCGGTTGGCCGGCTCAATTACAGGATAAAAAACTGGATCAGTGCTTTGAAACGAACAGTGCGACATCCCTGTTAATGACACCAGCTTCGCGGCTTGCACAGTTTTTTTGTAGTTGCGCCGTCGGTCGACGGATGTCGGTTCCGGGGCAAGGGTGCCCGATCCTGCGAAGTGGATGAATGAATTCCAACTGAAGCGCAGATTTGCGCTTGGGTGCGCTTCAGAATTTTGGATCACAATCGCTGCAGCCGTAGGTCTGCGCCACTTCGCTTTCTAGAAATATTTCGCGGTTGGAAAGTTGGATCCTACATAGAAGAAGACCAGGTCGAAAATTGGACTCATCCGAACCACTAGCGCCAGGCTTGCGAACTAACAGTTTATCATAATTCCAATCAGCATGGATATGTGCTGTATCCGCTGAATTCCTTTCCCTTTTCCTTGGCTCTCTTCTCGCCGACTTGATGCGCCCAAGCCACCATAAGGATACCGCCGAGAACGAAGGCGAAGCCCACCACGTGAATCCAGTAGAATGGATCGCCAAGCCAGACGTAGGAAACAACCAGACCGCTTGCCGGCATGACGCCCATGAAGCCGGAGGCGATGCTGGCCCGCACGCGCGCCAATCCCGCGAACCACAGCATGGTCCCGATGCCGAAAGGGCCGATACCCCACCATAAAAGCGCGATCCAGTGTTCGAGCGTCGGCCCTGAAAAGTCGAAGTTGGCCGCCTGATAAAGACCTGGAATCGCGAAAAGCAGTGTCGCAATCCACGCCGCCAACGGTATGAGCAGGACCGGCCTCACCTGTTTTGTCGCCTTCTTGGCAAAGAGCGAATAGGCCGTGGCACTGCAGACGGCACCGAAAACGAGCAGGCTGCCGAGAACCATCGTCGAAAGGCTTTGCGCCTGCAGCGACTCGCCCGAGAGATTGATGATCACAACGCCAGAGACAGACAACGCAACCGCGATCAGCTTGCGGGGGCCCAGTCGGTCGCCCAGGAAAACGGCGGCACCGACCGCAACAGCGGCAGGACTGAGGCTCATCACCATCGCGCCAATGACCCCGCTCACCATTTTCATTCCGGTCATCAGAAAGAGGCTGAAAGCGACCAGTCCGATCGACCCGATACCTGCGATGAGCAGCCAGTTGCTCTTGCTGATTTCATGGAGTTCCTTCCGATAGGCGATCAGCAGTGGAGTGGTCAGTATCGCTGCCGCCAGCAGTCGCAGAAACGGCGCCAGAAACAAGGGGAACTCGGCGGTGACGATCTTCGCAGTCGGCGTTCCACTTCCGAAGAACGCCATGCCAAGGAAGAGCGTCGCAAAAACGCCCAACCGGGTCATCCAACCGGAATCTTCAAGCAAATCTCGCATCGTTGACTCCTTTCGTCATGGGCTTCAGCAGTCCTTCCGTGGGTACTTGGCTTGCTCTTCTGCCATTCATGGCCACTGTTGTCACGGGTCGCTGGCCCGGGCCTGACATTGGTGCGGGGGCCGCGAAAGCCCAGTTTGTCTCGCACCCTTGCCCCGTTTGGGGCGAACGTGGCACTCGCGGTTGCATCCGCTGCGGTCGCTCTCAAGTCGTGACGCTCCTGGCGTCACAATCGCCCGTTTGATTCAGCCGGGAAAGACCCCCGCGAACAGCCCCATCAGCGCCGTGACCAGCGCGGTCGCCCCGAGCACGACAAGCAACGGCAGCGCGACCTCCGCCCGAACCGCTTCGCTTTCGCCCGCCTGATACATCGGCACTACGATGCGTAGATAGACCGCAAGCGCCAGCACGCTGTTGAGGATGCCGATCACCGCCAGCCAAAGGTAGCCCGCCTCGATCGCGGCTCCGAACAGCAGCACCTTGCCGACAAAGCCGAAGAGCGGCGGAATCCCGGTGAGCGACAGCAGGAACACGACCATGGCCACGCCGATCACCGGGCGCGCGCGGCCGAACCCCTTGAAATCGTCCAGATCGCGCCCCGCGACCATGATGACGGCAAAAGCCCCGAGGTTCATCGCCACATAGGCCGCGCCGAACACGATCACCGAAGGCAGCGCCAGCGCGCTGGAGCCAAGCGCCACGATCCCCAGCAGGAAATAGCCCGCCTGCGCCACCGAGGAATAGGCCAGCAGCCGCACCACATTGCTCTGCACCAGGGCCGCCAGGTAGCCGAATGTCATCGTCACCGCCGCGATCAGCGCGACGACGACGGGCCAGCCGGTAGCGACCGGCAGATCGCGCAGCACCTGCGCGAAGGCAAAAATCGCGGCCACCTTGGTGATGACCGACAGGAACGCCGCGACCGAGACCGGGGCGCCGTCATAGGCGTCGGGTGCCCAGAACTGGAACGGCACCAGCGCCGCCTTGTAGCCCAGCCCGATCAGCACCGCGACCAGCCCCGCCAGGGCAATCAGCGGCTTGCCATCGAGCGCACCAAGCTCGGAAAAAAGCGTCGACCCGGCCCCGCCGAACCAGAAGGTCAGCCCGTAGATCATCACCGATCCGGTGACGGCGCCGAAGACCAGGTATTTCATCGCCGCCTCGGTCGCGGCATCGTCGCGCGGCCAGGCCACCATCGCGAAGGATCCCAGCCCCGTCAGCACCACACCAAGGACCAGCAGCATCATGTCGCCACCGCCCGCCAGCATCAGCGCCCCCAGGGTCACAAGGCAAAGCAGCGTGTAAATGCTGCCCTCGCGGTCCTGCCCGGCAATCTCGGCCCGCGTCATCAGAAGCGCCAGCGCGGTGCCTGGCAGCAGGATCAGCTTGGCCCAGCCCGACAGCAGATCGACTCGGTAGGTGCCGCCAAAGACGCTGGTGTCGGCCTCCAGCAGCGGCCACGTCAGCGCGGTGGACAGGCCCAGCCCGATCAGCCCGAACGCCAGCGCCAGACGCGGCGCGCGCAGCATCTCGGCCACCAGCATGACCACGACCGTGGAGGCCAGCAGCAGCTCGGGAAACAGAAATGACAGGTCACGCGCCATCAGAATTGCAGCGCCCGCATCGTCGCGTCGATCATGTTAAGCAACCACGATGGCGCGACCCCGATCACGATGATGAGGACAAGCAGCGGCACGATGGCCAGCATCTCGCCCCGGTCGAGATCGGGCATCGCCGCCCATTTCTCGTTCCGCTCGCCCAGGAATACCGCCGCGATGGCGCGCAGATACAGCCCCGCCGTCACCACGATGGCGATGATCGCGACGATGGCCCAGGGCTGCGCGTTCAGCGTGGCCAGGAAAATCTGGAACTCGGCCGGGAAATGCGCCAATCCGGGCAGCCCCAACGAGGCGAAGGCCGATAGGATAAATGCCCAGCCCAGCCACGGCACCTGCCCCAGCAACCCCCCGAAATCCGCCATCTCGCGGCTATGGGCGCGCGACTGCAACATGCCGACAAGGAAGAACAGCGCCCCGGTGACGATGCCGTGGCTGACCATCTGCAAGGTGGCCCCATTGAGCGCAACCGCCCGGAGATCGGGGTCCAGCGTCAGCGCCGCCACCGCCACGCCGATCACCACATAACCCATGTGGTTGACCGAGGTGTAGGCGATCATCTTCTTCAGATCCGACTGCGCCAGCGCCACGAAAGCCCCGTAAAGGGCGCTGAACACGCCGAAGGCCAGCACCACCAGACCGGCCCGCGCAAAGGCGTCGGGCGTCATCTGCAAGGCGAAGCGCACGAGGCCATAGGTGCCGAATTTCAGCATCACGCCGGCCAGGATGACGCTGCCGACGGTCGGGGCCTGCACATGGGCCGCCGGCAGCCAGGTATGCACCGGAAAGGACGGGATCTTGACCGCGAAGGTGAACAGCATCGCGACCAGCGCCAGCATCGCGGCCAGCCCGGTCAGCGGCGGGGTCTCGATCCACAGACGCATGTCGAAACTGCCGGTGGCCAGATAGAGCCCGATGATCGCCAGCAACAGCGGCAGCGAGCCCAGAAGCGTGTAGATGAAGAACATCAACCCGGCGCGCTGGCGCTCCTCATAGCCCCAGCCGACGATCATGAAATACATGCCCACCAACGACACCTCGAAGAAGACGTAGAACAGGAGCGCATCCAGTGCCGCGAAGGTGCCGATAGAGGCGGTCTCCAGCATCAGCATCAGCGCGACAAAGACCGCCGGACGGTCGGTGATCCGCGCGGCATAGATCGCCGACAGGAAGAACAGCAGCGAGGTCAGCAGGATCAGCGGCAGGCTTAGCCCGTCGACGCCAACCCGGTAGGCCGCGCCGATGGCCGGAATCCATGCGATCTCCTCGACCTGCGCGAAACCGCCCGGCAGCGTGCCCCGCGCCCAGATGGCCAGCGTCACAAGGAAGGTCAGCCCGGTCGTGGCGATGGAAACGCCATGGGCGACGCGGGCCGATTTGTTTGGCAGCACCATCAGCAGCAATCCACCCAGGAGCGGCAGAAAGACGGAGATCGAGAGAAGCGGCATGAATTGGTCTTTCTTCAGGAGGATATCGGTAAGATCAGCAGCACCGCCGCGATAACGGCAATGCCCATGACGGTCAGGGCGAGTTCGCGGTGGATGAGCCCGCTTTGCAGCAGGCGCAGGCGGCGACCGGCGGCGATTGTCCGGTCGACAAGGCCGAAGATCAGCCCGTCGATGCCGTTTGTGTCGGTGGTCTCTGCGCGGTCGCCCAGGCGCAGGTTCAACCGGCCCAGATCGAGGGTCGCGGCGTAAAGGCCGTTCTCGGACCGCTCGACGCGGGATGCGGTGCCAAGGCTCAGGACGCGCACAAGGCCAAGCTGCGCGGCCAGCAGGTGCCGTTCAAACCGCTCGCAGGCGGCGGCGATGGCGAGTGTCGGGCGCAGCACCAGCCCGTCCATCCCGCCCGCAACGGCAAAGCCGCGCTGCGCCCAGGGCAGAACCGGCCCCATCAGGCGGGCGGGTGTCACGAACCAGCCCAGCACCAGGCCGCTCAGCGCCGCCACAAGCCCGAGGATCATGGCGGTTCCTTCCGGCGGCAGTTCGGCCTCCAGCAGGTGCTCCAGCGGCACGAAGGTGAACCCAAGCCCCGCCACCAGCGCCGTCAGCACCGCCATGCCCGCAGACATCCAGCCCATGCCCCTGCCGGAAACGGGCTGCGCCTCGCCCCACCACAGCACCCGCAGCGCCCGCGCCATATAGGCGCCGGTCAGCACCGTGCCCGCCAGCGCCAGTGGCGCGAGCCATACGACCCCGGGGGCCGCCAGCGCGGCGGCAAGGATCGCGTCCTTGGAAAAGAACCCCGCCAGCGGAGGGATCCCCGCCAGCGCCAAAGCAGCAATGCCGAAACCGGCCAGCACCAGCGGTCGTGCCCGGCCCGCGCCCGCGACCGCATCCATGTCGGTGCTGTCGCGATCATGCTGGAACACACCCGCCCCCAGAAAAAGCGTGCTCTTGATCGCCGCGTGGGCGATCAGGTGCAGCAGCGCCGCCACCGGCACCCCCGCGCCAATGGCCAGTAGCATCAGCCCGTACTGGCTGGAGGTCGAGGCCGCCAGCAGCCGTTTCAGATCCCGCTCGGCCAGCGCGATCAAACCGGCAACGACGGCGGTGACGCCGCCGACCAGTCCGATTGCCAGCAAGGCCCCGCCGGGCAGCATCGGCGCCACCCGGATCAGCAGGATCGCCCCCGCCGCCACCAGCGTCGCGGAATGCAGCAGTGCCGAAACCGGCGTCGGCCCTGCCATGGCGCGCTGCAACCAGTCCTGCAACGGCACCTGCGCCGATTTGCCCATCGCGCCCACCAGCAACAACAATCCGGCCACCAGCGCCGGTGTGCCGGTGATCGCCAATGTGGCCGAAATCTCCGAGCTGCCGGCCCAGCCGATCAGCACGAAAATCCCCAGATAAAGGCCCAGATCGGCGCTGCGGGTATACAGAAACGCCCGTGTCGCGGCACTGGGCACGCCGTCACGCCCATGCCAGAAGCCGATCAGCAGATAGCTGGAAAAGCCGATCAATTCCCACGCCGCCAGCACGGTGATCCAGTCGCCCGCCAGCACCAGCGCCTGCATCGCCGCGACGAACAGCAGCACGATGCCGAAAAAGCGCGGCCTTTCGGGGTCGCTGCGCATGTACCCGACGGCATAGACCAGCACACAGGCCGCCACCGTCGCCACCATAGCCGAAAACACCGCCGTCAGCGGCACCGCGACCAGCCGCAGGGGCTTCTGCGGCAGGCCCGGCAGGACCAGGTGCACCGCATCGCCCGCGACGGCCCCCGCAAGGGTGCCCATCGCCGCCAGAAACCCGATGCCGACGCCGACGAGCGCAATCGCTTCGGGTGCGCGCCGCAGCACGAGCTCCGCCAGGCCCGCCAGCAGCGGCGCAAGGATGATGAGCGCCAGCATCGTCATCCCTTCAACTCCCGCGCTTCTTCCATCTCGACCGATCCGCGCACCCGGAACCGCGCGATGGCGATGGCAAAGCCGACCGCCATTTCGACCGCCATCACCGCCATCACGATCAGCACGAACATCTGACCGGCCGGTTCATCGGGATGCAAATAGCGCCAGAAGGCCACCAGATTGACCAGTGCCGCGGCCAAAATCAGTTCGACCCCCATGATGATCATCACCAGATTGGTTTGACTCAGCGCGCCATAAAGTCCGATACCGAACAGCCCCGCGCCGACGCTGAGGGCGATTATGAGTTCCAGAATCATTTGCGCTGCTCCGCGTTGGGGACGATGGCCACCATCGTGGCCGCAACCATGGCGGTCAGAATGGTCAGACCCGCCGACTGGAAGATCAACATCGACCGGCCCAGCAATTCGCGCCCCAAATCGGCGGCCTGTTCATGCGCGCCCGGCACGGACAGGGCGACCGGACCCCAATCGGGCAGCCATACCAGCAGCAAGGCGGCCAGTAGCCCTATGCCCCCGGCCCAGAGCGACAAGCGTTTCTGGTGGGTCATGTCCATTTTGCCCATGCCGCCGGGATCCATCATGAACATCACCATGAAGATGGCCATCACGCTCATTTCCGTGGCCATCATCATGATCTGCAACACACCCAGAAACTCGGCCTGCATGACCAGAAACATCGCACCGATCGCGGTTTGCGAAAACAGCAGCGCCAGCGCCGAACGCACCATCGAATGGGTGCGAAAGACCACGACGCCGAACCAAACCGCCGCCGCGCCGAAGAACGCCAGAAAGATCATCTGAACCGTCATATCGGCACCACCAGCGCGATCACGCCCACGACAAAGATATTGGCCAGCGCCAGCGAGATCCCCAGCTTCCAACTCAGCGCCAGATAGCGCGCCTCGCGGATGCGCGGCATGTAGCGCCCGATGCTCAGCATGGCCGCAGCCACGGCCAGGATCTTGATCGCGCTCCAGGCCCAGGCGGGCAGCCACGGGCCCAGCCAGCCGCCCAGATAGAAGGTCACGGTCGCCCCCGCCAGCGCCAGGATAATGACCATCCGCGCCAGCCGCAGCACCGCCAGCCGCACGCCGGTATATTCCGCCTCGACCCCGCCGGCCAATTCGCCGGTCGCATCGGGCAGGTCCAGCGGCGGCAACCACGCGAGCCCCATCGCCGCCACGACGAACAGGACAAATCCGATGGGCTGGTAAAGCACGTTCCAAAGCTGCGCCTGCGAGGCGACGATCTCTACCGTCGACAGCGATTCCGCGCGCATGGCGACGGCGGTGATCGGCATCACGATCAGCATCGCATAGGCGATGAACTGGCCCAGAAACCGCCAGCCCGCGATCATGGCGTAGGCCCCGTTCGGCCCCCAACCGGCCATGATCAGCGCCACCAGCACATAGGCCAGAGCAGCGTTCAGAAACAGCGCCCCGGTCGCCAGATCGGTGATGATAAGCCCCGGCGCCAGCGGAATCACCGCCACCGCCAACAATCCCGCCACCAAAAGCAGCACCGGCCCAAGCTCAAAGAACAACCGGTCGGATTTGCGCGCCAGCAGCGATTCCCGGCCCAAGAGCGCCAGTGCGGCCCAGGCCGGACCGGTCAGGCTCATATGGCCGTGCACTGCCCATCGTTCGATGACGGCCAGCGCGTAGGCCCCCGCGAATAGCGACAAGAGAACGACAAGAATGGTCATCCGCGAATCTCCCACGGCGACAGGTCAAGCGAGACGACAGCGGTCAAGGCATCGCCCAGTTCCTGCTGCGCCGTCAGCGTTTCGACCAGGGCAAGGTTCACGGTGGAGGGTGTGTCGAGATCAGCCTGGACCACCTTGCCATCCACCAGCCTGACGCGCAGCTGCGCCGCTCCGCGCGGTGTTTCGATGCGGGCCGCGCCCTCGCCCGAAACCGTTTTCACATCCCGCACCTGCGGCATTGCAATAATCCCGGCGGCCGCGATCAGGTCGAGGCTTTGTGCGATCTCGTCACAGCGCAGCCGAAACCGGGCCAGGGCATCGCCGCCTTCCTGTAGTCGCATCTCGAAACCGAGCGCTGCCAGCGTTGGATCGTCGATGCGGGCATCCGACCCGCCGCCCCGCGCCCGGTCCACCGGGCCGCTCGCCGGGGTGTCCTTGCCGATGGGCGCGATGCCACCCAGCCGCATCCGCATCAGCGGCGCTGTCTCGACCCGGCGGATCAGCGCCCTGATCGCCCCGGCCTGCGCGGCGATCCCGTCAATGTCAGCGCCTTGAACAGCCAATTGCAACGCCCCGGCCCGCGCGGCGAGCCAGAGAAACCCCGACTGCAGGCCGAAATCGGCCAGCCAGCCCAGATGGCTGGCGATTCGCTCGCGTTCCACGGCGGCGGCGCGGCCACGGCGCGCGTCCTGGCCGGGGTCGGCGCTCGCGGCCTCCTCGATCGCCGCGCAGGCCAGCGTGCGATAGGCCACCGGGCCGAGCGGCATCATCGCGGCCAGACGCTCGACGAAATCGCCTGCCGTCATCTGCGGGCCATCCACCAGCTCCGCCCTGCACACAAGGCTTCTGGCGTCGCTGGCCGCCACTGTATCGCCGTCCAGCGTCAGGGTCAGGCGCAGCCCTGCGGGCAGGCCGGGAAAGAACGGCCCGAACGGCACCTCGATCCAGTCCATCTGCAACCCGTCGCTGCTGCGCGGCTGGCCTTCTGTCAGTTCGACCATCGACATGAAATGCGGCTCGATCCCGTCGATAGTGGCCTTGGAGTGGCCGCCATGTCCGGCATGCCCATCGTGGCCGGAATGGTCCTGCTGTTTGCCATGACCGCCGTGACCGCCATGCCCGTGACCGTGACCGGGACCGTGGCTTTCCACCTCCTCCGCCTTCACCAGGTTCATGCCGCATTTGGGGCACTTGCCCGGTGCGTCGCTGATCACCTCGGGGTGCATCGGGCAAGTGTATGCCCCCGACCCGCCCGCGTCGTGAGCGTGGCCCGCATGTGCGTGATCGCCGGGGTTTGGCCTGTCCTCCCGGGGCATGTCGTGGCCACCGTGCCCACCATGTCCATCGGACGCTGTTTCGCGCGGCACCAGCGTCATGCCACATTTGGGGCAGTCTCCGGGGGCGTCGCGGACAATCTCGGGATGCATTGGGCAGGTGTATTCCACGCGCACCTCAAGAGCGGCGGCGGTAAACTCCCCGGTGTTTGCGCGAAACGCGCCTGCCGCGACAACGCGGCGCAGATCGGCCAACCCAGAGTGCAGCCCGGCCTGTGTCAGTGGTGCCGAGACGTCCGCATCGGGCAACGGGGCGATGTCGCCCGCGCCCAGTGCAAGGATCGTGCGCGGACGCGGCATCTGTGCATAGGCCACGGCGGCCGCATCGCGCAGCCCTACGTCCAAGGGGCCCGCAATAATCAGCACGTTCGCATGGCGCGGGGTGCCCACAATCCGCAGGTGCGCATTGGCAAGGTCGATCCCCATCGACCGCGCGACAGACGGGCCGGGCAGCACAAAGGCCGTCAGATCGCGCGCCATGGCCGCCGCGACCGCCCGCCTGATCCCGTACATCGCGCCCTCTCGCGCCCCGGCTATGGTCATTGCCGCCTCAACGCGCCCTGGCTCCAGCCATAGAGCAGGCCCAGGAACAGGATTGAGAGGAAAACGCCCATGTCGAGCAATGCGATCAGCCCTTCTTCGCGGTAGACGACCGCCCACGGATACATGAACGCCATCTCCATATCAAAGGCCAGAAACAGCAGCGCATAACCGGCATAGCGCGCATGATAGCGGACCCAGACCGGATCGCGCGACAAGGTACCGGCCGTGGCGGGCACGCCCTTGCCCGGTTCCGAGCGCGTGCGCCCGATGGCCCGGGCGAGCCCGTAGAGGCTGAGCACGAAACCGAACACACCGACACTCAGCCCGAAAAGGATCGCGTATTGGGAAAGCTCGCTCATCCGTGTTACCTCCTTCGTGTGCTCGACTCTCTAAAGTGTTAAGGGTTTAAGCAGAAAGGCACAATCAAACCAACGCCAGCGGCCATGCTGCCGTTATGCTAAGACGCTGCGCGCAACGGATTATTACAGCTCTCCGAAAATTCCGGGCTTGGGACTTCAAGAACACAGGTCTCCAAACGGATCAAGATCGGCAACTCGCCTTTCTCAATGCCCCCGTCGACCCTCGCATCGTTACCCCTGATCGTGTCACACCACCCGCCTCGCCCTACGTCCTGCAGGCCGGGTCTGTCATTACGGCAGCACTCATCACTGGCATTCGCTCGGACCTGCCGGGGCTCATCACTGCCCAGGTCACACAGAATGTCTATGACAGCCCTTCCGGGCGATTTCTTCTCCTGCCGCAGGGGAGCCGACTGATCGGTGAATACGATAACGGCGTCGGCTTTGGTCAGCGCCGTATCTTACTAGTCTGGAACCGGATCATTCTGCCAGACGGTCATTCCATTGTCTTGGAGCGCCTGCCCGGGGCCGACAATGCTGGCTATGCCGGCCTCGAGGATGACGTCGATCATCATTGGGGAGACCTTTTGCGAGCCGCCGGACTCGCCACCCTACTCAACATCGGTACGGAACTCAGCGCAGACGAAGACGATCCGGTCGCCCGCGCGATACGTGACGGCGTTCAAGACACCATCGGCAATGCCGGCCAAGGGATCGTCAGCCGCCAGCTGGATGTGCCGCCGACGCTCACCATCCGGCCAGGATTCCCCGTTCGGGTGATCGTCACGCGCGATCTGATCCTTGAACCGCAAGGAGATCACTGATGACCAAATTGAAACTGGGAGCTTTGTCAGACGACAAACCCGTGAGGCTGACAATTGAAATGCCCGCTGCGATCCACCGGGACCTTGTCGTATATGCAGAGGTGCTGGAACGAGAAACCGGCCAAACCGTCAAGGACCCCGCAAAATTGATTTCGCCGATGGTCGAACGCTTCATGGCAACGGATCGCGGCTTTGCGAAACTCCGTCGTAAAACGCAGGAATCGGCTGCCCAACAGCCGTCAGGGACGCGTCCCAAATGACAGTTAAGGTATGGGCAATTGGTTTGTGATGGTTCGTTCAGTTGGCAAACGACACTGGAGCGGTAGGGCAGGCGGCAGGATGCACCGAAATGAGCAAGTATTTGCACTACGTCATGTTGCGCTTTTTTACGCCAGCGTAACAAAATATCACCGCAAGCACTCCGTGGCACGCCACACTTCGCTCTCTGTAAAGTTGCTCCAACAGCTCGTGTCCGCGATTGTGGGAATGGAGTTATCTTCCATTTCAATCGGACAGCGTTATAATGATCAAGCCAAAGGCGCATCGAAATGACAAAGACGATCACAGTCGTCCCTTGAGCCTTACGAGTTCCGCCGGAAGCCATGACCCGCGCTTGGCTGAGTTGGTTCGCCTTCTAGCGCGTCGTGCTGCACGAGAATGGTATGACCAGCAGTCAGGAGAACGTCGGCAACCGCGCTCCTGATATTTCAGGAGATCGAATTGTGAAAGTCGCCCTTTACGCCAGATATTCAAGCGACAATCAGCGGGATGCGTCAATCGCAGACCAGTTCCGAGTTTGCCGATTGCATGCTGAGAAGCAAGGCTGGACCATCGTCGAAGAATACTCCGACCACGCCGTATCCGGTGCATCTCTTCTGCGGCCAGGCATCCAGGCCTTGATCGAAGATGCGCTGCGCGGACGTTTCACCCTAGTTTTGTCGGAGGCGATGGACCGACTGTCCCGCGACCAAGAGGATATCGCAGGCCTTCACAAGCGAATGGCGTATGCGGACGTGAAGATTGTCACGCTGTCTGAAGGAGAAATCACGCACCTCCATGTCGGCCTCAAGGGCACCATGAACGCTCTCTTTCTCAAAGACCTCGCCGACAAGACGCGCCGGGGTCTGCGCGGACGCGTGGAGATGGGGAAATCAGGAGGCGGAAATGCCTATGGATATGAAGTCGTCAAGAAGTTCTCGTCTGAAGGGAAGCCTATACGGGGTGACCGCACCATCAACGAGTACGAAGCAGGTGTGATCCGCCGGATCCTGGCGGACTACGTATCTGGGAAATCACCCAAGCGCATCGCGACCGAATTGAACAAGGACGGTATCAGAGCACCCAGCGGTGGCGATTGGGGGTTCAGCACCATCAACGGCAACGCCAAGCGTGGCACCGGCATTTTGAACAACGAGATGTACATCGGGCGGCTCATCTGGAACCGACAACGTTTCCTTAAGGATCCAGATACGGGCCGTCGGCAAGCGCGGATGAACCCCAAAGATGAGTGGATCATCCATGATCTCGGCTGATCTTGTCGGGTGTGCGACAGCCCGGAACAAGGGGACGTGCGACAATCGCAAAAACATACGCCGTGATCATCTGGAAGATCGTGTCTTGGGTGCCTTACGTCATCACCTAATGGAACCGGCCTTGTTCAAAGAATTCTGCGATGAGTTTACAGGCGAAATGAACCGCCTCCGGATTGAAGAGCGATCAACGATCGAGGCTGGGCGAACTGAGCTGGCAAAAATTGATCGAGAGTTAGACAAGATACTTCAACTCTTTCTCAACGATGCTCTGCCGGTGGAAATGGTGAAGGAAAAGAGCAAGCTGCTGGAAAGCAGGAAGCTGGAACTCGAAAATTTGCTCGCCAACGCCGATGAGCCGCCCCCGCTTCTACATCCCGAAATGGCGGGATTCTACCGCCTGCAGGTCGAGAAACTGCATTCCTCCCTGCAGGACGAAATCGAGGCCAAACGACTGGAGGCCACGGAGATTTTGCGCTCACTCGTCGATGAGATAATTTTGACGCCGACCGACGACGAAATGCTCATCGATGTGAGGGGCGATCTTGCTGGAATCCTTAGCCTTTCCCTAAAACGCAAAAAACCCACCACAAGGGCGGGTCAATCGCAATTTGAGTTGGTTGCGGGGGCAGGATTTGAACCTGCGACCTTCAGGTTATGAGCCTGACGAGCTACCGGGCTGCTCCACCCCGCGTCAATGATGTCCGTCAATCTGCGGTGCGCCGGGCGAACCGCTTGGACGCCGCCTATATAGGGGTGCAAATTGCGTTTGCATACCCCCTGTGATCGCTTGCACGACATTTTTTTGACACGCGCCGGACGCGACCGGCCCGTTCTCGCGATTGCGCTTTCGCCAAGGCACGGCTACACATGGGTCAGCGGCTCTGCCCTTTCCTTTTTCCGTAGTTTTCAAACACCTGGATTTCCTCATGCAACAGCGCACGCTCGGCCGCACCGGCATTTCCGTAAGCCGAATCTGTCTCGGCACCATGACCTGGGGCGAACAGAACACACAGGCCGAGGGCCATGCGCAGATGGATTATGCGCTCGGGTACGGCATCAATTTCCTTGACACCGCCGAGCTCTATTCCACCCCCGGCCGCGCCGAGACGCAAGGATCGACCGAAACCATAATCGGCAACTGGTTCGCCGCCAATGGCCGCCGGTCCGACTGGGTGGTCGCTTCGAAAATCACCGGTCCGGGCAATGACTGGATTCGCGGCGGCCGCCCCATGGACGGCAAGCAAATCGTTGTTGCCCTCGAAGCCAGCCTTAAACGCCTTCGGACCGATTATATCGACCTCTACCAGCTCCACTGGCCCAACCGGAATCACTACAATTTCTCCAAATCCTGGGCTTTCGATCCCTATGGCCAGGACAAAAATGCCATCCGCGACAACATCCATGACGTGCTCGAAGCGCTAAACGCCCAGGTCAAGGCCGGCAGGATTCGCGCCATCGGCCTCTCCAACGAAACGAGCTGGGGCGTCTCTGAATACGTAAAGGTCGCCGAAGCCCACGGCCTGCCGCGCATGGCCACCATCCAGAACGAATACAATCTGTTGCGCCGCCATTTCGATTACGACCTCGCCGAGGTCTGCGCCTTCGAAAATGTCGACCTGCTCGCCTATTCGCCGCTGGCCGCCGGCCTTCTCTCGGGCAAATACAACAATGGCAATATGCCCGCTGGCTCCCGCGGCACGCTGGGCACCATGTGGCGGCTCAACCCGCAGTCGGAAACCGCCACAAAGGCCTATATGACGCTGGCCGAACAGCATGGCCTCGACGTCTGCCAGATGGCGCTCGCCTGGTGCCTCACGCGGCCATTCATGGCTTCGGTCATCATTGGGGCCACCTCGATGGACCAGCTCGAAACCGATATCGCCGCCCATAATCTGGTGCTCGCGCCCGAAGTGATCGAGGGCATCGAAGAGCTGCACCGGCTCTACCCGCGCACCTTCGCCTGACCGGTTGCGGCAGCGGCTTGGCTCGCGCCTTGCCGCTTCCGCATGCTCGTGCTATGACCAAATGACGAAATACGTCATAGCGGTTCATCATGCCCCGCCATTTCACCGCCGCCGACAACGAGCTGATCCGCTCCCAGCTTCTCGCGTCCGGCCTTGCCCATTTCGCCCAATACGGCCTGCGCGGCATGCGGGTCGATGACGTCTGCCGGGATGTGGGCGTCGCCAAGGGCACCTTCTATAAATTCTTCGAGCACAAGGAAGCGCTGTTCCTGGCCATCGCCGATCAGCGCGACGAGATGCACAAGGCCGATATCCTTGCCTTTTTTGCCCGATGCGACGGCCCGGTCGCCGAGCGCGCCGGCAAGTTCTTCGATCTGCTTGTCGAAAAGCTCAATTCCGATCCCCTGGTCGCCATCGTCGCGGTCCCCGACGATTTTGCCGCCCTGCTGCGCAAAATGCCGCCCGAACGCCTGGCCCATGAAGAGGAAAAGGATCTCCGCTTCATCGAACAGTTCTGCGCCGGGCTCAAGGCCGAGGGCCTGATCGGGCCGGTCGATCCGCACGAAATGGCCGCCATCCTCACCCTTCTGGTCAGCCTTGCGCTGCAAAAATCCCTGTTCAGTCCCGGCCAGTTCTCGGCAAGCCGCGCGCTGCTGCGCGAGGTTTTCGTGCATAAGCTGACGGCCAGCGCGCCATGATATCGGCCTCTGACCTCTCCTTCACCTACAGCGGCGCCCCCGTCCCGGCAAAAGCCGGGACCCATGCCTTGCCAGCCCGCCTGAGCGACAGCAGAAATGGCGCCCCGCCTCTCACCCCGCTCCTCCGCTGCCCCGGTCCCGGCTTTCGCCGGGATAAACTCGAGCCGGGGTCGATGTGCCTGTCCTCACGCTCCGGAGCGTGGGCAAGGCTGCTGGGTCCCGGATCAGGTCCGGGACAGCGAAGGGTGTTGGGCCAACCTTGCGGCTCCATCACCACCACCGACCCCACCCCGCGTCATCCTCGGGCCCGCCCCCGGCGGCTCCATCACCAAACCCTCACCCACCCCCATCGTCATCCTCGGGCTTGACCCGGGGATCTGCAGGGCGGTCGCAAGCGCAGCAGAAGTGGTGCTCCTTGGCGCGTCATCGGTCCCCAACCCCTTCACCGGCTGCCCCGACGCAGCAGATCCCCGGGTCAAGCCCGAGGATGACGCGGGTGAAGGTGGAAGCGCTGCAGAACACGCCCCTCCCTCGCTTCCCCGGTCCCGGCTTTCGCCGGGATAAACTCCAGCCGGGGTCCATGTGCCTTCCCACCGGCACTAGGGCATCGGCAAGGCTGCTGGCTCCCGGATCACGTCCGGGACAGCGAAGGGTGTTGGGCCAACCTTGCGGCTCCATCACCACCACCGACCCCACCCCGCGTCATCCTCGGGCCCGCCCCCGGCGGCTCCATCACCAAACCCTCACCCACCCCCATCGTCATCCTCGGGCTTGACCCGGGGATCTGCAGGGCGTCCGCAAGCGCAGCAGAAGTGGTGATCCTTGACGCGTCATCGGTCCCCAACCCCTTCACCGGCTGCCCCGACGCAGCAGATCCCCGGGTCAAGCCCGAGGATGACGCGGGTGAAGGTGGAAGCGCTGCAGAACACGCCCCTCCCTCGCTTCCCCGGTCCCGGCTTTCGCCGGGATAAACTCCAGCCGGGGCCCATGTGCCTTCCCACCGGCACCAGGGCATGGGCAAGGCTGCTGGGTCCCGGATCACGTCCGGGACTGCGATTGTGGTTGGGCTCGGTTTCACCCCATCGTCATTATGAGGCCCGCCCCCCGCAGCTCCATCACCACCACTCACCCCACCCCCGTCGTCATCCTCGGGCTTGACCCGGGGATCCGCTATCTCGCAACTGGCACCGCGGAAATGGTTGCCCACGCCCCCCGCCGTCACGCCGATTCCCTGCCGGGGCCCAGTACACGCAGCGCCAACAATTGCCCACCCGCTCCGGAAACGATGTCACTGGATCAAACCTTGACCCAACCTTGCGCCAATTTGCTGTCGCCACGGCGCAGCGCAGCGGTTATCGTCTGGCCAAAGGGCAAGGGGAGTGATGATTTGGTGCAGATAAACGGCTTTGCGCTTTTCGCGTCCGTGCTTCCCCTTCTGGCGCTCTATTTCTATGGTTTTGCTTCGCGCCTTCTGGACCGCAGCCGGCCCTCGCTTTCGGCATTGATGAACGAGCAGCGCTTCAACTGGGTCACTCAGGCCGCCCGCCGCGACACCCCGCTCGACGCCATCCTGTCGGGCAATATAATGAGTTCGGTCTCGTTTTTCGCCTCGACCACCGCGCTGCTGATCCTGGCGCTCTTTACCGTCATCGGCCAGTTGCAGGAATTTCTGCCCGCGCTGTCATCGATAACCTTTGGCCCGGCCTACACCGAGATCGATCTGCAGATGCACAATGTCGTCCTGCTGTTCCTGTTCGTTTACGCCTTTCTCGCCTTCACCCTGTCGTTGCGCCAGTTCAATCATTTCTGCATTCTGCTCGGCGCCCTCGATCACGCCAGGCCCGCCCCGGCCGACGAAATCAGAACCATTGCCCGCATCAACGCAATGGCCGCCCAGCGCTTCAATTCGGGCATAAGGTCCTATTATTTCGCCATCCCCATGGTTGCCTGGTTTGTATCCAGCTGGCTCGCCATCATCGTCACCATCGGCACCATCGGCCTGTTGCTCCACCGCGAGTATTTTTCCAACGCACGATGGCTCGTTGCCCGCATCACGCCGCACTAAGGGCCTTGCCCAATTAAAGGAACAATCCCATGAAAGCGCTGGCCCTTGCCGCCGCCCTCTTCGTCGCCTTGCCGGCCACCGCTCAGGACATGGCCACCTTTACCACTGAAGACGCCAAGCTGATGACAACCTGCATCGAAGGACTTTCCGATCCCGACCGGGAAGTGCGCGGGCAGTCCCAATGCGTCGGCACAGCCTCCAACAGCTGCATGGAAACAGAGGACGGTGGGTACACCACAATTGGCATGGTCGATTGCATGTCGCGCGAAACCGATTGGTGGGACAGCCAGCTCAACGCCTCTTATTCCTCCCTGCGCGAAACGCTGGACACAAACCTGTTTGAGACCCTTCAGGACGCCCAAAGAAGCTGGATCGCCTATCGCGACAAATCCTGCGGCTTTGAGTACGATATGTGGGGCGACGGTTCCATGCGCTCGATTGCGCACGCAAGCTGCATGCTCGATGAAACCGCCCGGCGCGCCGAAACCCTTTGGCGCTATCTCAACCCCGAGGGCTGACAGCCGGTCCACATATCCTGGGAGTCTTATATGAACAACGACGCCGACCATCCCTGGTTTCGCCCCCTGTGGCGCCGCGTGCTCATGGTCGTCATCCCCGCGGTCATCGCCGCGGTCGATATCTATCACGGCAATTTCGGCTGGGCGCTGATGTTTGGCGGGCTGGGCGCTTACGCCGTCTATATCTTCTTTATCGCCTGGAACAGGGACAAACCCGGCACATCCGACGACACCGAGAAGTGAAAGCGATTTCGCACCCCTGCGACCAAAGCTGACGTTGACAATCATCTTTGAGACCGTATGTATAGGGCGTCAAACCTGAGTGTACCCCTCACATTACGTTCGCCATGCTTGTTTGCCAGTGCAATCTGATATCGACAACCGACATTGAGGACATCGTCGTCGACATTCTCGACTCCGATCCCTGGCAGCTTGTCGTGCCGGCCCACATCTATCGGGAGTTGGGCAAGCGTGGACAATGTTGTGGCTGCGTGCCGAACATTGTGGACATTATCGGGAAGGTCACCGAAACTTATCACCTCAAACTGGCTGGGAACGCCGCCAATCTGGTAGACGTTAGGTCCAGGATGAAAACCCTGCGCAAGTCCACGCGCAAAGGAGGTGAAAGTGAAAGGCGACGCAAAGATCATCGAGCGGCTTAACGAAGCGCTCTTTCTCGAACTGGGGGCCATCAACCAGTATTGGGTTCATTACCGTCTGCTCAGCGACTGGGGCTTCAAGCGCCTGGCCGAAAAGGAACGGGCCGAATCCATCGAAGAGATGCACCACGCCGACAAGCTTATCGACCGCATCATCTTCCTTGAGGGCCATCCCAACCTTCAGCGCGTAGCGCCCCTGCGCATCGGCCAGAACATCAAGGAAGTGCTCGAGGCCGATCTGGCCGGCGAGCTCGACGCCATCGCCTCCTACCGCGAATCCCGCAAGCTGTGTAACGACCTCGGCGACTACGTCACCCAGCGCCTGTTCGAGGAACTGCTGACCGACGAGGAAGGCCACACCGACTTCCTTGAAACCGAACTCGACCTTCTCGCCTCGATCGGTGAGGAAAAATACGGACAGCTCAACGCCAAGCCGGCCAACGAGGCCGATTAGGCGACAACTCGATAGCCATTTTTACGCCCCCGCTCCCTCCGGCGCGGGGGCGTTGTCATTAAGGTGTCAATGTTTCGCAATCTTGTGGCACCGAGCGCTCAACTCCATAGCTTTTGACGCCATTGTTGACCCCACGATGCTGGCGTGAAAAGTTTTTGATGCCTGAGACGTCCATTGCTCATAATTTCGCTTTTCAGGGATCGCGCTTGCCTGTAATGCGGAAATTGACCTTTTTATGCCTAGCGGTCGGGTCCGCGCGCGGGGTTTGATCCTCGTATCCGATTGGTGAAGCGGCGAAGGGAGTGCCGTGTGGTTGACACCGCCAAGAGGTAACTCCGGAGCAGTCGCACGACATTGTCACCATCTCTTTTTCTCATCGGAAGGGGACCTCCGTCACTATGCACAAGCCATTGATTTTCCTTAGCGTTACCGCCTCGTTGCTGGCCACCGCGGCCATTGCGCAGGACCAGACCGTCAACATCTACAACTGGTCAGACTATATCGCTGAAGACACGCTCGAAAAGTTCACCGCCCAAACCGGCATCGCCACCAATTACGACGTCTTCGACTCCAACGAAATCGTCGAAGCCCGCCTGCTGGCCGGCTCCTCGGGTTACGATGTCGTTGTTCCGTCAGGCTTTTTCCTTGAGCGTCAGATTCCCATCGGCCTGTTCCAGACGCTCGACAAGTCCAAGATCCCCAACATCGGAAACCTCGACCCCGCCATCATGGCCATCGTCGAAGCCCACGATCCCGGCGCCCAATACGCCGTCCCCTACATGTGGGGCACCACCGGCATCGGCTACAATGTCGCCGAAATCACCGAGCGCCTTGGCGCAGACGGACCGCTCGAGAGCTGGGACCTGCTGTTCGACCCCGAAACCGCCAGCCAGCTTGCCGATTGCGGCATCTCGATCCTCGACGCCCCGGTCGAAATCGTCGCCGCGGCGCTGAACTATCTCGGCCTCGATCCCAACTCCGAAGCCCCCGAGGACCTCGAAGCGGCCGAGCAACTGATCGCCTCGATCCGCCCTCACATCCGCTCCTTCCACTCCTCCCAGTACATCTCCGATCTCGCCAACGGCGAAATCTGCCTGGCCGTTGGATATTCAGGTGACATCTTCATCGCCGCAGACCGTGCCGCCGAGGCCGGACAGGGTGTTGAAATCGCTTATGTTATTCCCCAGGAAGGCGCCTCGCTCTGGTTCGACATGATGGCCATTCCCGCCGACGCCCCCAATCCGGACGCGGCCCACGCCTTCATCAACTTCATCCTCGAGCCCCAGATCGCCGCCGACATCACCAACTATGTCTGGTACGCCAACCCCAACGCCGCGGCCGATGAATTCGTCGATCCCGAGGTTCTGGGTGACCCCGCGATCTATCCGACCGAAGAGGTCATGGCAAACCTGTTTCCGCTCAAGGCGCGTTCGCCCGAATATGACCGGCTCCTGACCCGCGCCTGGACCCGGCTCAAGACCGGCATCTAAGCGCTCCGATGTTGCATGGCAGGGTGCATTGTGATGCCCTGCCATTTCTTTTAGTCCGGGGATGGGGAATCCTCTGTTGAAAAAGCCTCAAATCGCCGCCGATGCGCGCCCCTGGCGCGATGCGGATGCCAAGCCGTTTGTCCGCATCCGCAACGTCACCAAGACTTTCGGCGACGTTTATGCCGTCGACGAAGTCTCCCTCGACATCTACAAGGGTGAGCTTTTTTGCCTGCTCGGCGGGTCGGGCTCGGGCAAATCGACACTGCTGCGCATGCTGGCGGGCTTTGAATCGATCACCGCGGGCACCATCGAAATCGATGGCCAGGACATGGCCAACGTCCCGCCCTATCAGCGCCCGATCAACATGATGTTCCAGTCCTATGCGCTCTTCCCCCATATGACAGTGGAAAACAATATCGCCTACGGCCTCAAGCGAGAAGGCATGGCCCGACCCGATATCTCCGACAGGGTCGCCGAGCTTTTAAAGCTCACCCGGCTCGAACCCTTCGCCAGGCGCAAGCCCCACCAGCTTTCCGGCGGCCAGCGCCAGCGCGTCGCCCTTGCGCGCTCCCTTGCCAAGCGCCCGAAACTTCTGCTGCTCGACGAGCCGCTCGGCGCGCTCGATAAGAAGCTGCGCGAGGAAACCCAGTATGAACTGGTCAAGATCCAGGAAAGTCTGGGCGTGACCTTCATCGTGGTCACTCACGACCAGGAAGAGGCCATGACGCTCTCAACCCGGATCGGGGTGATGAACGACGGCAAGATCGCCCAGATCGGCGAACCCCAGGAAATCTACGAATTTCCCAATTCGCGCTTCGTTGCCGGCTTTGTCGGCTCGGTCAACATGTTCGAAGGTGTCGTCACCGAGGACGAAGACGACCACATCCGCATCGACGCCACTGCTGAAGCCGGCTGTGATATCCATGTATCCCACGGCGTCGACTGCGCCCCCGAACAGACCCTTTGGTACGCCATCCGTCCCGAAAAAATGGTCCTGTCTCGCGAGCGCCCCGAGGGCGACGCCAACATCACCCACGGGCTCGTCGAGGACGTCGCCTATCTCGGAGACATGAGCGTCTTCCGCATCGTGCTTGACAGCGGCAAGCGCATTCACGTCTCCCAGACCAATGTTTCCCGTTACGACCCCGAATCCATCAGCTGGGACGAGAAAGTCTATATTTCCTGGGAGCCTGATGCCGGCGCGGTGCTGACCTCATGAGCACGGGCGGACTGAACCTGCCACGGCGCAAGGCTTGGACATTCATCACCAACGGCCTGCGCCGGCTGGGCATTTCCGGCCGCAGCGCCGTGATCCTTGGACCCACCCTGTGGTTGGCAATATTCTTCCTGATCCCGCTGCTTGTCGTCTTCAAGATTGCGCTGAGCGCCTTTGCGCTGGGTCAGCCGCCCTATCTGCCGATGTTCATTTGGGGCACCGACGGGTCACTCTCCATCACCCTGCATTTTTCGAACTTCCTGTTCATCCTGCAAGACGTGCTCTACGCAAATGCCTATATCAACTCTGTACGCATCGCGGCGATTTCGACGGCCATCGCCCTGGCCATCGCCTACCCCATGGCATGGTTCATCGCGCGGTCCGACGACAAATACCGCAACCTGCTGCTCATGCTGGTCATCCTGCCCTTCTGGACATCCTTCCTGTTGCGCGTCTATGCGTGGATGGGGTTTCTGGGCCGCAACGGCATCATCAACAACGCGCTGATCGGGCTCGGCATCATCGACCAGCCGATCACCATGCTCCAGACCGAAGGCGCGGTCTTTGTTGGCATCGTTTACACCTATCTGCCCTTCATGATCCTCCCGATCTATACAGCGCTCGTCAAACTCGACCAGAGCCTGATCGAGGCCTCGGCCGATCTGGGGGCCCGTCCCTTCATGACGTTCCTGACGGTGACCCTGCCGCTTTCCATGCCCGGTGTCATTGCCGGTTCCATGCTGGTCTTTATCCCCGCCATCGGCGAATTCGTCATTCCTTCGCTGCTCGGCGGCGCCGATACTCTGATGATCGGCCGCGTCCTCTGGGACGAGTTCTTCGCCAATCGCGATTGGCCCGTCGCCTCCGCCGTCGCTATCGTCATGCTGGTGATCCTCGTCGTCCCGATTATGCTTTTGAGCCGTGCCCAGAACGCCGTTGTGGAGAAAGGCGCATGAAGCGCGGCTATTTCACCACCTTGATGGCCATCCTCGGCTTTGTGTTCCTCTACGCCCCCATCGTCTCGCTTGTCGTGTTCTCGTTCAACGAGAGCAGGCTTGTGACCGTCTGGACCGGATTTTCCCTGCGTTGGTAAGCATCGCTGTTCGGCGATTCCCAGGTTGTCGCCGCCGGCCTCTTGAGCCTGCAGATCGCCGCCGTCAGTGCCACGATCGCGACGATATTGGGCACGCTTGCCGGCATCGCGCTCACCCGGCTCGGCAAATTCCGGGGCAAGACCGCTCTCACCGGCATGGTCTCGGCGCCCCTTGTCATGCCCGAGGTCATAACGGGCCTGTCGGCCCTCCTGTTGTTCGTTTCCATGGAAGCAATCATCGGCTGGCCCGGCGGCCGCGGCTTTACGACAATCACCATAGCCCACTCCACCTTCTGCATGGCCTATGTGACGGTTGTCGTGCGCTCCCGCCTTGTGGATATGGACCGGTCCCTGGACGAAGCGGCGATGGATCTGGGCGCCACGCCTCTGCGGGTCTTCTTCGACATCACCCTGCCGATCATCGCCCCGGCGCTGATCTCGGGCTGGCTTTTGGCCTTCACCCTCTCGCTTGACGATCTGGTCATCGCCAGCTTTGTCTCGGGGCCCGGATCGTCCACGCTGCCGATGGTGATCTTCTCGAAAATCCGCCTTGGCGTTTCTCCCGACGTCAACGCCCTCGCCACAATAATCATCGCAATCGTTGCCATCGGCGTTATCGCGGCCACCATCATCGGTGCCCGCCGTCAGCCCAACGCCTGAGCGAAAGTCCTATTATGTCCGCCACTGCCCGGCCCCAGGTTTCGGCCCTCTCGTCCTCGCGTATCCGCGATATCGCCAACGCCGGCATGGGCCGGACCGACATCACCGCCTTCTGGTTTGGCGAAGGGGATGAGGTGACGCCCCCCTTTATCCGCGATGCCGCGCAAAAAGCGCTGGCCGAGGGCGAGACCTTTTATGTCCACAATCTGGGCCTGCCTCAGTTGCGCGAAGCCGTCGCCGCCTATGAAAGCAAACTGCAAGCCATAGCCTCCAGCCCTGAACAGATCGCCATTACCGGCTCGGGCGTCTCGGCCCTGATGATCGCGAACCAGCTCATCGTCTCGCCGGACGACAAGGTGGTTGTCATCACCCCGATCTGGCCCAACATCGCCGAAGCCCCGCGGCTGCTTGGCGCCAATATCGTTCGCTTCCCCTTGAACGTGGCGAACGGAAAGTGGTCGCTGGACCTTGACCAATTGCTTGATACGCTCACTCCCGACACTCGCATGGTGATTGTCAACGCACCCAACAATCCCACCGGGTTCACGCTCGATCAGGACGCACAGAAAGCAATCCTGAACCATTGCCGCAGGCACGGGATATGGGTTCTGTCCGACGAGGTCTACGAGCGCCTGATCTTTGATGGCAGCGAGGCTGCGCCCTCGATGCTCAGGCACGCCGACCCCGAGGACCGCATCATCCGCGTCAACTCGTTTTCCAAAGCCTGGCGCATGACCGGCTGGCGGCTGGGTTGGTTGACCCTGCCCCTTTCGCTGATGCCCGACGTTCCAAAGGTCATCGAATACAATACCTCCTGCGCGCCGTCCTTTGTCCAGAAGGGCGGATTGGCCGCCCTGACCGACCCGAGGGGCGAGCAGACCATCGCTGCCCTCAAGTCGGGATTGGCGGCATCTCGTAGCACCTTGCTCGATGGCCTGGCGCACATGGGCCGCATCGAAATCCCCGACGCCGATGGTGCCATGTACGCCTTTTTCCGCATCGAGGGAGAGCCTGACGATATGGCCACGGCCAAAGCCCTGGTCACCGACTACGGGCTGGGCCTGGCGCCCGGAAGCGCCTTCGGGCCTGAAGGAGAAGGATGGCTGCGCTGGTGCTTTGCCGCAAAGCCCGAAAATATCGCCATTGGCCTTGAGCGGCTTGAGCGCTTTCTCAGGCGCTCCTGAAATTAGGGTGTTCGTGGAATAAACGCTTAGATCGAAACGGTGTTGGCTTCGAGAAACGTCAACACATCCTCAAGCACCCCATAGCGCCAGCGCAGCGGCATCGCCAGCGATACCAGCGTATCGGCATGATTGCCGCCCTCATAGATTTTGAGTGAGACATCTGTCCCGCGCTCGGTCATTTTTTCCGCCAGAGCCACCGAATTGCGCAAATATACTGTCTCGTCCTTGTCCCCATGGCCCAGAAAGACCGGCGGCATTTGCCCGAACGCGAGATTGACGGGCTGGGTCAGTTCGGGCCTTGGAAAATCGCCAAACGCATTCTGCGATTGCGATACGTCGAACGGGTAGAAATCATATGGCCCCGATAGCCCCACCAGGGCTCTGATATTTGACATATCGACCCCGAATTGGGGATCGAGCGCCAGCATCATGACATTATAGGCACCAGCCGAATGCCCCATGAGGACCATTCGGCCCGCATCCCCGCCATAGCTCCCGATGGTGTCGGCGACCCATTGAACGGCCAGTGCGTTGTCGGCAACAAAATCGGGATAAACGACTTCAGGCACCAGCCGATAATCGGCAATGACGGTCACATACCCCCGAGCCGCCAGGGCCCGCCCGACAAAACCATATTCATCCTTGTCCCCGGATTCCCAGCCGCCGCCATAGCTGAAATAGACGACCGGAAGTCCGGTCCCATCACCGGCGGGCCGATAGATATCGAGCTTTTGCCGCGGGTGAGTGCCGAACGCGACGTTGCGTTCGACGACAACACCGCCATCCTTGGGAACCAGCGCATTGAAGATGCCGACTGGCGAAAAGGCGTTGGCAAATCCGAAAAGCCCTGAAATTGCCCCCACCACAAGTGCTCCCGCCCAGACAAAAATACGCGCTCTACGATTCATACCCCTTGATACGTCTGAACCAACCACATGGTTTCATGGGTTTTCTCGCAAACGCCGTTTCAAGGCGCCTAGGCGTCGAGCGCCCCAAGGCTGGAAAAGAAATTCACCACATCGTCGAGCACCGGCGCCCGCCAGCGCAGCATCGCGCCAAGGGCCGTAACGATCTCCATATGCCCGATGCCGTCATAATAGCGCTCATCGACCGGCACGTTGTTTTCGCGCAACTTTGCGGCAAGGGCCGTTGTGTTGTCGGTCTTGACGATGAGGTCGAGGTTTCCTGCCGCCAGGAACATCGGCGGGGCGGATGGCGTAACGAGCCGAACCGGTTGGGTGCCCTCGGGATTGGGCGCATAGCCGAACGCCTCGCGCACCTCGTTGAACTCGAACGGATAGAAATCATAGGGGCCGGCAAGCCCGGCAATGCCCCGGACCTTGAGGGTCGATCCGGCTTCGCGCAGGAACGTGGGATCGAGCCCCAGCATCACCGCGTTATACGCTCCCGCCGAATGGCCCGCCAGAAACAGCTTGTCGGGATTGCCCCCGAACGTCGCAATGTTGTCTTCGACCCATTTGGTCGCAACCGCGATGTCATAGAGAAAGGCAGGATAGGTCACTTCGGGCACCAGCCGGTAGTCGGCAATGACCGTAACGAAGCCCCTCGATGCAAAGGCGCGGCCCACGAAATCGTATTCCCAGCGTTCCCCGCGGCTCCAGCCGCCCCCGTAAACGAACATCACGACCGGCGCGTTGCCCCTTGGGTTCTGCTGCACATAGACGTCGAGCTTGCCGCGCGGCCCGCCGGCATAGGGAATGCCATCCCCCATTTTCATGACCCCGCCATCAACCGCCGTGGGCAGATTGAACGGATCCATAAGGGAGACCGCCTGCGCCGCGCCCGGAAACAGGCCCCCTGCGAGCGCAAACGCACCGGCGGTGCCCAAAAAATGGCGACGGGAAACTCTCATTGCAGCCATGATGATTTGAGGAAAACTGTATCGATTTCCTGTCCTGCCGCACGATCGCGACCAATTTTGGACAGGATAGGGGCACGCTCGGCCACAGCGCTTAAGGAAGCCTTACTGCTCGATGGCGGGACGAAACATCTCAAAGACCGATGTGACCTCAACGTAGTCCCCACGATAGCCGCACCGGGCAATTGTCCCTGCCTTTTCAATGTCGAACAGGCCGTCGGTGAGATAATCGGCATCGATATGGACCCGTACCACCTGCCCGATCACAAGTTCGCGCGCCAGGCGCTTTCCATCCAGATCGACAAGCGACTTGATCTCAAGCAGCCTGCATTCAAAGCTCGCCGGCGCGCCCCCCACCCGTGGCGATCCAACGGTTTCAGAGGCAAGTTTTTCAAGCCCGGCCTCATTGAACTCATCAATGTCGGGGGCAAAGGAACCCGAGCTGATATTCATCGCCTCGGCCTGCCGCCGGGTCGCCAGATTATAGACGAACTCACCCGTGGCCTCGATGTTGCTCACGGAATCCTTTCGGCCCTCGCTTCCGAAAATCAGGATCGGCGGCGCCGAGCAGAACATGTTGAAAAAGCTGTAGGGAGCGAGATTGGGACGTCCGTCCTTGTCGAGCGAAGATACCCAGCCGATCGGGCGCGGCGCGATGATTGCCTTGATCGGATCATGGGGCAATCTATGTCCCATGGCGGGATCGTAGGAATGATAGCGAGCCATTATATGTCCTCTGGCGGCTGAGTCCGTTGGCCCGCAATAATCAGGTTTGTCACCATTGCCAACAGCACTACCGTGCCGCTCTCGCGCCGCCGGCGCGATTCGCACGAATGAACCGGGGCCCTTTAGCATGCTCGCCGCTATCCGACAGTTCAATCTCACCGTTTGGCTCGTGATCCTATCGACATTCGCCGGCCGGTTCGTGCTGTTCATGATCTGGCCATTCCTGGCCATACTTCTGTATCAGAAATTCGGACTGAACGAATTCGAAGTCGGCCTCTTTCTGGCCCTCGCCACGGCGGCGGGCGTCGTTTTCGGCTTCTACGTCGGCTATCTGTCGGACAAGATCGGCCGCCGCAGGATCATGATTGCCGGGCTGGTGCTCTCCATCATCTCCATGATCATTCTGGGAACGGCAAACAGCCTCGCCCTGCTGTTTGCCGGAACGCTGCTCCAGGCCCTTGCACGCCCGATGGTCGAGGACCCCGGTCGGGCGCTGATGACCGACATGATCGAGGACCGCGACGTCAAGGACATGGCGCTGCATGTGCGCTATTTCGCGCTCAATGTCGGCGCTGCCATTGGCCCCATGCTGGGCGCCGCGGTCGGACTGACCGGTCAGCAACCGACGTTTCTACTGCTCGGTGCCGTCTATGCTCTCTACCTTGCCGCCGCAGCGGTCGTATTCAACATGGAACGTCCGTTGAAGGGATCCGCGATGGCCGCCAACTTCACGTTTGGCGACGTCATGGGCGTCCTCCGCCGCGACAATGCCTTCATGCTTTTCGTTTTCGCGGGCCTGTTCTGCTCCATAGCCTACGGCCAGATCGATGCCGGGCTCGTCCAATACCTTCAACAGCAATCGGTGGCCGATATCGCCACGCTTTACGCGTTCCTGATCGGCACAAACGCGGCCACTATCGTGGTTTTCCAGTTTCCCCTGCTCAAGCTCACGGCAAGGATTTCGCCGTTCCTCAGGGCCATGATCGGCGTTGCGCTTTTTGCCGCCGGCTTTCTCGGCTTCGCGGTGACGCCCGTCGAACCGCCCTTCGCTCTTTTGATGGCCATGTTCGTTCTCAGCTTGGGCGAAGCCATTCTCTTTCCCACCATGAACATCATCATCGATCGGCTTGCCGTACCTGAGATGAAGGGCAGCTACTTCGGCGCTTTTTCATTCAGCGTCTTCGGCTTTGCCCTCGCCCCATTGGTGGGCGGCGGCCTGCTTTACTGGTTTGGCGGCTTGGCACTCTGGCTTTTCATGACCCTTCTTGCGATCGGTGTTGCCCTGCTGTTTCTTCTCGCCAACCGCTTCTCTGAACGGACGGTTTGACGGTTTCACCTCTCGATCCCCCTGTTGCCGCATCCGCTCTTTGGGTATTTCATTTAAGGCCAGCGGATCGGTTTCTGGGCGGTCTGCCGACCCGATCGCATCACGTCGCGCCGGCCCGCAGGACCGACCGTGCCGAGGGACCCGCGCTTGTCTGATGAGTGTGCTCTTTTAGGTTTGCGGGGTGTTTTTGTCTTGCGGTCTTGAACGCAAAAAGCCCCCGGGGGACCGGGGGCTTTTTGGTTATTATTGAGAAGGTTTGGTGTGTTTGCTGGACCTGGCGGCAGCCTGCCCCGGGCTTGACCCGGGGACCTACTCTGCCGTGCCTTACTTCACACCGTCCCGGAGGGCCAATCGTGCCGGTGGCACGGTTGGAGGCGGGAAGGCCATGAGGGCTATTCCCGAATGGCTGGGCGGGCGCCTTTGTCGCGAGACGTAAGCCTCCGTTGACGACCGCAGCTATTTCGCTTTTGCCCTGGGATTCCACTTGCGGGCGTAGCGCTTGAGTTCTCCTTCGATGGCATCGACATCAACCAGACGTGGATCGAAGCCGTTCTCAAGATACCATTCACGCATTTCGGCATGATCGTCATGGCTTGGGTCGTTGATCGCTTCGAGGAAGAGTTCGAAGCCCGGAGGGCCGCCAATGTCTTCGGGCGGGGTCCGTCCCTCGGCCAGGATCAACTGGGGATACAGGGCACCGGGCTCGGGCTCGCAGATAAAGTTGATCCGAATGGTGTGCTCCCAGCCATCACCGAAGTCATAGAGATAGGTGATGGCACGAGCATTTGTTTCCTGAAGAACCCGGAGCAGTGTTGCCTTGGAGGCGTCGCGAAGATCGGTGCCAAAGTCATGATCGGGAACGCCCCACCCGATATCCTGGTAGCGGAACTCGTAGAGATGGCTATCGGTCCAGCCAAAGGCGATCTGCAAGACGATGTGGAGCCGATCCATGCGCAGGTTGAGCGGCACGATCAGTTTGCGCCTGACCTGCGGCTCGACGTCCTCGAGAATGACGGTGATGGTGGCAACGAAGTGGGATGCAGGGCTCATGCAACGAGCTTAGCGGCATCCTTGTCAGCGTTCCAGTTCCAGGGAAGCAGTTCCCCCAGCCGGTTCTGCGGCATGTCGGCGATGCGGGCGAGCACGTCGGCGAGCCAGGCTTGAGGATCGATATCGTTGAGCTTGGCCGAGACAATGAGGGTGTACATGAACGCGGCCCGGCGGGCACCGCGGTCCGAACCGGCGAACAGCCACGCTTTTCTGCCAAGGGCAATTCCGCGCAGAGCCCGTTCTGCCGCGTTGTTCGAGAGGCATATGCGGCCATCCTCAAGGAACGCGGCAAAGCCTGTCCAGCGCGCGAGCATGTAGTTCATGGCCTTGGCCACGGGAGCGTGACGCGATAGCTTTTCGCGCTCGGTCATCATATAGGCATGCAGCTCATCAACCAGTGGCGTGCAAAGCCGCCGCCGCTCGGCAAGGCGCTGATCGGGCGGCAGGCCATAAAGATCGCGTTCGATGGCAAAGATCTCGTCGATCCGGCGCACCGCCTCGAGCGCCACCGGGGATATGGCGCCGCCCTTGCTCTTCTTCTTTCTCACCCTCTCGATATCGGCGAGCTCGAACAATGGTCGTCGTCCGTGCGCCCAGCAAAAGGCCGGCTGGATGGGCTCACTGCGGCGTTCGGGATCGAACAGGCCGTTGTAACCGGCAAAGGCGTCCACCTGCAGGATGCCGGAATAGTTGGCAAGATGGCTTCTTGGATGTTCGCCCCTGCGATCGGGTGAGGCGTAGAACAGAGCTGCCGGACCGTCAGCGCCGCCGAAGGGACGATCGTCGCGTACGTAAGTCCACACCCGACCCGTTCTGGTCTGTCCCTTGGCCAGGATCGGCACCGTGGTGTCGTCCCCGTGCAAGCGATCGGCGGCCATCACGTGATCGGCGATCAGATCATGGAGCGGCTTGAGCGCCACCGTTGCAGCGCCAATCTGGTCGGCGAGCGTGGAGAGGCCGATGGGCACGCCCTCGCGGGCGAAGCGCTCGGACTGGCGGTTGAGCGGCTGATGCTGGCCGAACTTTTCAAAAAGGATCGTCGCCAGAAGATTGGGGCCGGCAAAGCCACGCGGGGTGGGATGGAACGGCGCCGGCGGCTGGCTGATCTTTTCGCAATCCCGGCAGCTGAACTTCTCCCGTACCGTCTGGACCACCTTCCACTGACGCGGGATCACTTCGAGCGTTTCGGTCACGTCCTCGCCCAGCTTGACCAGGTGATCGGACCCGCAGCATTCACAGGCTTGCGGTGCCGGCACCACGAGGCGCTCGCGCGGCAGGTGTTCGGGAAAGGCGCGCCGTTGTGCCCGCTTGCGGGTAAAGGCTTGGACCGAAGTGGTCCTGACTGCGGCCATCTCGGCGGCAAGCTCGTCTTCGGTGGCTGCTGCTTCGAGATCCTCGAGTTCGAACTCGAGCTGGTCGAGCAGCTTGGCCTTCCTCTCGGAGCGCTGTCCATAAAGACTGCGCTTGAGCTTTTCGATCTCGAGCTTGAGACGGGCGATCTCGGCGTCGCCATCGGTCTTTTCTGCAACAACCCGCGCCGCTTCGGCTTCCGCCAGATCAGCACGCTGTTCGGCTGCGGCAAGTGCAGCGCGAAGGGCAGCAATCTCGGCGTTTCCGGCAGGTTCGACCATGCCGTGACCTTACCAGAATCTGGTCCTCGCCACGAGCTGGTTGGACCCGTTTTGCACCAGATGAGTCACCGTGTCGCGGTGCACTATGGTCATCCCGCCGAGAGTGGCCGCCAGGTCTTTTGCGGCATCCGCCAGTCGATCCCTTCAAGCAGATATCCGAGCTGGGCGGGCGAGATCGTCACAACACCATCGGCCGGCGAGGGCCAGAGGAAACGCCCGCGCTCGAGCCGTTTGGTGAACACGCATGCGCCCTGACCATCATGCCAGATGATGCGAACCAGATTGCCCTTGCGACCCCGGAACACGAACAGATGTCCGCCATGGGGATCGCGCTTGAGCACCTCCTGCACCACCAGCGCCAGAGAGTTGAACCCCTTGCGCATGTCAGTGTGGCCCGCTGCCAGCCAGACCCGCGTCCCGCTCGGAACCGGGATCATCGGTCCACCACATCGAGCAGGCGACCCAGCACCTCAGGTGCAATATCGGAGCGCATGATCATGCGGCGACCATTGCGCAGCACGATCTCGACAGGACTGGCTGAACCATCCGTGGGCGGCTCTGGTGGAAGGCTGCCATCGCTGGCATGACCCCCACTCCCATCCAAGCGCACCGGATAAAACGAAGGCGCCTCGTGACCTAGCTGTCCCTCGCGATACGCCTTGCGCCACGCAAAAATCAATGGCACCGCAATGCCATGCCGTCGCGCGGTCGCCGAACCCATTCGCGGGGCCGACAAGCTTTCTTCAACGATCCGGATCTTCTCCGCATCACTGAACCGCCGGCGCCGGCCTGTGTCCACAATCTCGAGCCGCTCGACGCGACTTTTGTCAGTAAGGATATCCATACTGATAGTTTGCTACCAGATCGGCCCCTCGGGCCAAGGCGGCCCTCAACGGAGGCATACCGCGAGACGTTTGCGGGGTGTTTTTGTCTTGCGGTTTTGAACGCAAAAAGCCCCCGGGGGGACCGGGGGCTTTTTGGTTATTATTGAGAAGGTTGGTGTGTTTGCTAGACCTGGCGGCGACCTACTCTCCCGTGCCTTAAGACACAGTACCATTGGCGCTGAAGTGTTTAACGGTCGAGTTCGGAATGGGATCGGGTTCTGGGCACTTCGCCATAGCCACCAGGTCGAACAAACACACTGTTATGTCTCGTGAACTGGTCTTTGTTTTCTGATCTGCAACACGTTTGGGTGCTGCGATTATAGGTAAATGAGAACGATCAAGCCGATCGAGCTATTAGTACTGGTAAGCTTCACACATTGCTGCGCTTCCACACCCAGCCTATCAACGTGGTGGTCTTCCACGGCTCTGATAGGGAATACTGGTTTTGAGGGAGGCTTCCTGCTTAGATGCTTTCAGCAGTTATCCCGTCCGAACTTAGCTACCCTGCACTGCGGCTGGCGCCACAACAGGTCCACCAGAGGTTCGTCCATCCCGGTCCTCTCGTACTAGGGACAGCTCCTCTCAATATTCCAACACCCACGGCAGATAGGGACCGAACTGTCTCACGACGTTCTAAACCCAGCTCACGTACCACTTTAAACGGCGAACAGCCGTACCCTTGGGACCTGCTCCAGCCCCAGGATGTGATGAGCCGACATCGAGGTGCCAAACGATGCCGTCGATAAGGACTCTTGGGCATCATCAGCCTGTTATCCCCGGCGTACCTTTTATCCGTTGAGCGATGGCCCTTCCACGCGGGACCACCGGATCACTATGACCGACTTTCGTCTCTGCTCGACTTGTCAGTCTCGCAGTCAGGCAGGCTTATGCCATTGCACTCAACGACCGATTTCCGACCGGTCTGAGCCCACCATCGCGCGCCTCCGTTACTCTTTGGGAGGCGACCGCCCCAGTCAAACTACCCACCACACGCTGTCCCGGGTACTGTTATACCGCGGTTAGACATCCATGACGATAAGGGTGGTATCTCACATTGCGGCTCCACAAGGACTGGCGTCCCTGCTTCAAAGCCTACCACCTATTCTGCACATGCCGACACGAATGCCAGCGTGAAGCTATAGTAAAGGTGCACGGGGTCTTTCCGTCTGACCGCAGGAACCCCGCATCTTCACGGGGAGTTCAATTTCGCTGAGTCGATGCTGGAGACAGTGGGGAAGTCGTTACGCCATTCGTGCAGGTCGGAACTTACCCGACAAGGAATTTCGCTACCTTAGGACCGTTATAGTTACGGCCGCCGTTTACCGGGGCTTCAATTCAAGGCTTGCACCTCTCCTTTTAACCTTCCGGCACCGGGCAGGCGTCAGACCCTATACGTCGCCTTGCGGCTTCGCAGAGCCCTGTGTTTTTAATAAACAGTCGCCACCCCCTGGGTTGTGCCACCCGCCAATGGTTGCCCAAAGACGGGTCATGCTTATCCCGAAGTTACGCATGCAATTTGCCGAGTTCCTTCAGCATCGTTCTCTCAAGCGCCTTGGTATACTCTACCTGTCCACCTGTGTCGGTTT